>CAYQGB010000043.1:0-18639 GCA_964416895.1 uncultured Calditrichaceae bacterium | reverse complement strand
TGAGCGCAACCCGCCAGCCGATCCTGCCGGTTCCAGAAGTCGGGATGTTTATAGACATATACCGGAATGAAATTGAGCTTGCGAAAATTTGGGGAGGTGGCGTCGGTCACCCTTCGACAAGCGTTCGACTGACCTCACGCCGAAGGCTCAGGATGACCTACGGTGTCATGCTGATTCCGCCCTGGCGGACCCCGACGCTGTCGGTGGTCGAAGGATGTCACCCTGAGCCTGGTCGAAGGATGTCACCCTGAGCCTGGTCGAAGGGTGACATCGCCCCTGTCATCCTTCGACACGCTCAGGATGACAAGTTCAGGATGCCACGCTCAGGATGACCTACGGTGTCATGCTGATTCCGCCCTGGCGGACCCCGACGCAGTCGGAATAGCCCATTCCCGGGAAAAACACTATCGCAGCAATACCATCTTGCGGGTTTGCACGTGCCGATGATCCACCACCAGGCGGTACAGATACACTCCGCTGGCCACCCGTTGTCCGGCATCATCGGTTCCGTCCCATTGCACCTCGTACCGGCCCGGCGACAGTTTTTCCTGCACCAGGGTTTTCACCGTTCGCCCGGTCACGTCGTAGATCGTCAGTTCTACGAATCCGAACTCGGCAATGTGAAATCCCAAACGGGTCGTGGGATTGAAGGGATTGGGATAGTTGGGAGCAAGGTAGAAATCGGAGATCCGGGAGGGGGTATCCTCTCCGGGAGCAACGCCCACCGGCGGACTCCCTCCGGAGAGCGCCACCAGTTGCCCGGCATCGGAAGCGCCCAGAATTTCCTGATAGCCGTTGTGATCCATATCCGGGAGGGTGTAGGCCAGGGTGGCGCCCTGAAGGGTACCGCTGTTAAAGAAATATTGATAAAGCACCGTCCCGTCGCTGCCGTCCAGCACGTAGAGATGGTCATCCCGGCAGGCGACCACCACATCTTCCCGGCCATCGCCGGTAATGTCGGGAATGGCTCGGGCGCTCCAGCTGAAATTCCCCAGAAACCGGGTCCAGAGGATGCTTCCGTCGGCCCCGCTGAGGCAGAAGAAGTTGCTGGCAAAGCTGGATACCAGCACCTCCTTCAGCCCATCGCCGTTGAGGTCATTGAGCAGAGAAAGCTGATTAACCCCGGAAAGCCCGTAATTCTGGCTCCAGATTACCTGGCCGGTCTCCCCATCCAGGCGATACACCTGATTGAAATAGGCCCCGGCAAGGACGTCGGGAGTTTCTCCGGGTACCTCGTAGCGCACCAACTCTCGCCCACCGCCGGGAGCGGCTCCTATGGAAAAACTCCAGATACGGGTTGGTCCGGCGGGGTCAATCCCGATGATGGCGTAGGCGTTATCCACCCCCTCTCCGGTGGCGGCCACCACTTCCGGCGTACCGTTGCCGTTGACATCCCCAATGCTCACCGCGCTCCGCAGAAAACACCCGGCAAAGTAGCGCCACAGTTGTTGCCCGGTTACCCCATCAAAGCAGTATACCGAACGCCGCCCGGCCACTCCCCCGGGTTGGGTGGCGCTGCCGGTGGCGACGACATCGTTGATCCCGTCGCCGTTGAAATCCTCCTGCACATCCACGGAGGTGATGTCCCCCAGGCTAAAGCTGTCGGGATGATCGGTGCCGAATTGCCACAGGATGTTCCCGTCCACTCCGCTGAGGGCATACACGTGCTCATTGCCGCCGCCCGTGCCGATCACCACATCCTGATGCCCATCCCCGTTGAGATCGTTGGCGATGGCCAGGGCCCGCTGTTGCGGGGGCAGGTCGTTGGTGTTGCCGATGGCGCCGGCGCTGAATTGAGAGATGTAGGTGGAAAAGCGCCAGATTTCATCGGCGAAACCGGCGCTGGCCCCGTTCAGGCAAATCGTCCAGTAGTTGCGGGAACACACGATGACATCGGTGTTGCCGTCGCCGTTCACGTCCTGGATGGATTTGAGCGCCAGCACCCGGTACTCATCCAGAGTTGTGGCGGGATTGTCGGGAATCTGATAGTTCCAGAATTCATATCCCAGATTGAACGGCCCGGCCAGCCCGGCGCCCTGGAGATACACTTCCGCCACCGGATGAACCGGATCGTTGCTGGTTACCCGCAGCGTATCCCGGTAGGGGATGGCCTCCTGCGGCTGAAACCATACCGTGACGTTCACCGTGTCATCCGCCCCCACCGTAAAGGGCAGGGGAGGGGATTCCACAAAAAACACCGGCAAATTCAGGGTAAAACCGGTTACCTCCAGGAGGGCCAGGCCCCGGTTGGTGATCCCCAGTTGCCAGCCGGTCAACCCCTCTTCGGGAATCCATACCGCCCCAAAATCGTGAGTCGTATCGGTGAAGGCAATGGTGGGATCGGCGTACATCCCTTCACCCGCCAGTTCCACCGTCACGACCGGCTCGAAGGGATCGTTGCTGTGGATTTCCAGGGTGGCCGAATATTCCCGTGCCGCGGAGGGGGTAAAATCGATCTCCACCACCAGGGTATTGTTGGGGGGCACGGTGAGAGGAAACGGCCCCACCGGGCTGCTGAATACCGGATCGCTGAAGATCAGGGTGTCGATCTGCAACGGGGCATCCCCGATGTTTTGCAGATTTAGCTGTTGGATGGCCGTCTGGCCGATGGTCACCAGGCCGAAGTTCAATTGAGTGGTGGGCACGTGGATGTTGGGCGTTCCCCCGCCGCTCACGTCGATCTGGAACAGGGCCCGCCGGGCCGGGCCTACCGGATCGGCCACCAGCCACAGGAATTGTCCATCCCAGGCCAGTCCCCGCGGTGCGGTGGAAATGGGATCGCTGATGGGAATCGCTCCCACCGTGTCCCCCAGGGCCGGATCGTAGATGTAGATGTACTCCGGATCCCCATTGTTGTCGTCCATGGCGTAGTAGAAATATTGCCCGTCGAAGGTAATCCCCTGGGGCTGGCTTCCCAGGGTGGGAATGGTATCCACTACTGTGCCGATGGAGACATCCAGCTTGTACAGACCGGCCTGATTGTTGGGGTAGTACAGGGAATACCACAGCCCGGTACCATCCCAGTATAACCCCCCGATGAAGGCCGTGCCGGTGAAAATGCTATCCACATGAACTCCCGAGGGGGTCAGCTTCACCAGCCGGGAGGTGGTGCTGGTACCCCGCTTGAAATACCAGAAGTGGGAGCCGGTCCAGGCCAGCCCCTGGCTGGAACCCAGGCCGGTGGGGATGCTGCCGATCTGCTGACCGTTCAGATCGAATTGGGTGATGGTACCGGCCAGACCGGAAGAGGATAGACTGCTGGAAAGATACAGGGAACTGCTGTCCGAGGTAAGGCCGTAAGCGAGATTGAAATACAGGTCGTTGGGAAGTTCATATACCGCCACAATGGTTTGAGCCGGCCCGGCACCGGATGCGCCGAATAGAACCATCAGGGCAAACAACAGGGAAATACCGGATGCTTTCATGTTGTACCTCTGATTGAAGGTTTCAAAATTATGTTACCAACCGGAAGAAAGGTACGCCTGTACAGGAAAATCCCCTACTGCGGGAGCAAAATTTTTCCTTGGCAAACCGGTGGAGAGGAAGTGAGGCATATTCGGAGAAAAGAACCCTCATTTTTTTCTTGTGAAGGAAAAATACGCAGGGTTATATTGATTGAGATATGAACTGGATGAACGCAGTGAAGAACAGAAACCGTATCCGTCTCCGCCGGTTGTGGGTTGCCCTGTTGCCGCTGTTGGCGGTGGCATGTAGCGCTTCCCGCTCCACCGTGAACCACGCCCACCTGTTTCGAGAACAGTCCAAAGCCAAAGCGGTGGATCACTACCTTTCCGGGGCGTTGCATGATTTCATGGATCGTCCCAAGCAAGCCCTGTATGAATATTACAAGGCCCTGACGTATGACTCCTCTTCCGCCCAAATTCTCAAAGCCATCGGTCGAGATCTGTACCGGCTGGAGCAGTATGAGCGGGCGGTGGATTATTTACGGCGTTCGCTGGCGCAGAATCCCCGGGATAAGGAGACCCTGTATTATCTGGGGCAGGCTTATTATAAAAATAACGATTACGAGCACGCCATCGACGCCTTCGAGCAATTTTATGAATTAGATCCCTACAACCCCGTCGGCCATAGCAATCTGCTGTTTCTGTATTCCCGCACCGGTGCCACGGAAAAGCTGGTTTCGCTTCAGGAGTTTCTGGCCGAGATGGAAGGGTATCGAGGGGAAGCGGCGCAGCAATTGTTGTCCCTGTATATGCGACTGAACCGGTTTCCCGAAGCCCGCGCCGTGGTGGAAAAAATGCTGGAGCGGGATTCCACCCGGTGGGAGTACTGGGTTGCCTACGGGCAGATTCTGGAAGTTTTGCAGGATAGCACCGGAGCGGTGAGCGCTTATGAGAAGGCCATCGCCCTGAATCCGGAGGAGGAGAAAGCCCTTCGTCGGCTATATCTGTTTTTTTCCCGAAACGAGAATTGGGAGGGATTGGCGCATTCCCTTCGCCGCATTCTTCCTCGAATCCCCCCCAATGATCGGTTGCACTATTTGCTGGCCGAAAGCCTGTTCCGGAGCGGGAAGCTGACTCAGGCCCGGGAGGCGTTGCAGCCCCTGCTTGCCAAAGAGGAGTTTCGATCCCAGACGTTGTTTTTGCTGGGGCAAATCGCCCTCCGGGAAGAAAATTTTCCCGAAGCCGCGGCCCGATTTCGGGAATTGACCCGCCTTGAACCCCACAGTCGGCAGGCCTGGGAACTGCTGGCACTGCTGTACCTTCAGGAGGAACAACCCCGGACGGCGCTGGAAGTGCTCCGGGAAGCCCTCGCGGCCATCCCCGAGGATTCCCGCCTGCTCTCCCTGTACGGCAACGTGCTGCATCAGTTGAATCGGGATGATGAGGCCCTGAAAGCGCTGGAAAAGGCCTATGCCCTGGATCCTCGCGATCTCACCACCATCACCACCCTGGGCATCATCTACGACGAACGGCAACAGTATCCGGAACTGGATTCGCTGTACGAAGCGGCGTTGCGGGAATATCCGGAGAATCCCCTGCTGTTGAATAATTACAGCTATTCCCTGGCGGAACGGGGGATTCGGCTGGAGGAGGCCCTGGAAATGGCCCAAAAAGCGGTGGCTCAGGAGCCGGAAAACGGCGCCTATCTGGACACCATGGGATGGATTTATTACAAAATGGGGCTGTATCAGGAGGCTCTGGAGTGGATTCAAAAGGCGGTGAGTGTTCGGGAGGAAAGCGCCGAGGTGATTGAACACCTGGGCGATGTGCATTTTAAACTGGGGCATGTGAACGAAGCCCGAAAGTACTGGCAGCAGGCCCTGGATAGAGCACCGGACAACACCCTTCTAAAAGCCAAGCTGGAGCGGCTTTCCGGCCAGCCCACCCCCTCCGGTTCTGACCAGTAGAACGAAAATTGCAGGTAGCCCGGCATGCGCCTGTACAGCACTCAGGGACACAGCCCGCCGGTGAGTTTTCGAGAAGGCGTGCTCCGGGGAATGCCCCCGGATGGGGGGCTGTACATGCCTGCGGAAATCCCTTCACTGAAGAAAGCATTTTTCCACCGCCTTCCCGGGATGGAGCTAAGGGAGATTGCCCTGGAGGTGAGCCGGTGCCTGCTTGGTGAGAGCCTTCCGGAAGCTGCCTTAAAAGCAATCGTTGAAAAGGCGGTAACCTTCGATGCCCCTTTGGTACAACTGGATGGGCATCTGTTTGTGCTGGAACTGTTTCACGGCCCCACCCTGGCGTTCAAGGATTTTGCCGCCCGGTTCATGGCCGCCTTGCTGGACTACTATGCCCGAACCGAAGGGGGTACCTTCTGGGTGCTGGTGGCCACTTCCGGGGATACCGGCAGCGCGGTGGCCGCCGGATTTCGCAATACGCCGGGCGTTCGGGTGGTGGTACTGTATCCTTCGGGAAAGGTGAGTCCGCTCCAGGAGCGGCAGTTAACCACTCCGGGGGGCAACATCACTGCGGTGGAGGTTCAGGGCAGCTTTGACGATTGCCAGCGGCTGGTGAAGCAGGCCTTCGCCGATGAAGAACTGGCCCGGCGCCTGCGGCTGACCTCGGCCAATTCCATCAACATCGCCCGCTTGATTCCTCAGACCTTCTATTATTTTCGCGCCCTGGCGCAGTTGCCGAACGCCGGGGATCCGGTGGTGATTTCCGTGCCCAGCGGCAATTTCGGCAACCTCACCGCCGGCCTGATCGCCAAACGCATGGGCCTGCCGGTGCACCGATTTGTGGCCGCCACGAACATCAACGATGTGGTGCCCCGGTATCTGCGCACCGGGGAGTTTTGTCCCCGCCCCTCCTCCCCAACCCTCTCCAACGCCATGGATGTGGGGAATCCCGGCAACTTTGCCCGGATGCTGGCGCTGTATCACCATTCCCGGGAGGCGCTTTGTCGGGATGTGGCGGGACATGCCTTCACCGATGAGGAAACCCTGCAGGCTATTGCCGGGGTTTACCGGCGCTACGGATATGTGCTGGACCCCCATGGGGCAGTGGGATACCTGGGGTTGCAACGCTATCGACAGGAGAGTGATGAGCCGGTGAGGGGCATTTTCCTGGAGACCGCCCATCCGGCCAAGTTCGCCGACACCGTGGAGCAGGCCATCGGTTGCCCGGTGAAGTTGCCTCCGGCGTTGCAGGAAGTGCTGGAAAAACCCAAACAGGCCATTCCCATCCCGGGGGAGTTTTCCGCTTTCAAACGGGTATTGTGGGAACTCTGGGAAAGGAATTTAACGGCGTAATGACACTACCGGCACGGCCTTTATTGGAGACAAATGGGAAATTTCCTGACAGATTCCCTCATCCTTGTACAGGATGAACAATTGTCTGCAAACCAATTGGGTTTTCGTATAACCGACGATTACGTTTCTGCGGTCAGCCCATGAGCCAATTGCCCATTCCGGGTAACGCTTTTTACAATGCCTTCGACTGTCAATTTTTGACCGAACGATCGGCGGAGGTATATCGCACCCCTTTTCAGCGGGATCGGGATCGGATCATCTACAGTTCGGCGTTGCGGCGGCTGCAAAACAAGACCCAGGTGTTCGTTTCCGGAGAGTACGACTTTTACCGCACCCGCCTGACCCACTCCATTGAAGTGGCCCAGATCGGTCGCTCCATCTGCAACTATTTGCGGCATCATAGCCCTCATCTGAGCAAGGATTTTTACATTGATCCCGATCTGGTGGAGGCGGTGTGTCTGGCCCATGATCTGGGGCACCCCCCCTTTGGGCACCCCGGAGAAAGCACCCTCAATCGATTGATGCAGGCTCATGGCGGCTTTGAGGGCAACGCCCAGACCCTCCGGGTGATCACCGAAATCATGTACATGGAAGGGGATCGCCGGGTGGGCATGAATCCCACTCGGGCCCTGATGGATGGGGTGATGAAATACAAGACCCTGATGTCCCACCTGGAGAAGCCGGAGCGGTACTTTTTGTATGATGATCAGGAGGTATATCTGAATTTTGTTTTTGAGGGCGAGGCGCTCCCGGCGGAACTGACCCCCGGCAAAGCCCTGAATCAATTTCGCAGCCTGGAGTGCCAGATTATGGATTGGGCCGACGACACTGCCTACTCTCTGAACGATATTGTGGATGGCATTCGGGCTCGATTCATCACCCCTCAGCAGCTTCAGATGTGGGCGGGAGAAAATTCCCTTACCCGGGAAGAGGCCCGGCTGGTGGAAGCGGTGCTTCAGGCCATCGGAGATGGAACGCTGGAGCGAACTTTTTCCCGGAAGATCGGCGATTTCATCGAAGCCTGTCGATTGGTGCCGCGGGAAAACTTTATGAGCCGGAAAACCAACCGATACGCCTTTGGCCTGGAAGTTGATCCGGCGATCCGGCGGGAATGCAATCTGTACAAGAAAATTGCCGTGGATATTGTGTTTGAATCCCCCCAATTGCAGCAGCTCCGCTACAAATGGACCCGGATTCTGGAGCAAATTTTCCTGGCCCTGGAGACCAATTATGTCAAGCGGAAAGGGGCGCCGTTGAAGATGCTTCCCGAAGAAACCCATCGGCTGCTGGTGGCTTCGGGGGACGTTTCCCGGCGCATGCGGGTAATCTGCGATCACATCGCCGGGATGACCGACCGATTTGCCATTCGGGTGTACAAGCGGCTGTTCGATCCGGATTTCGGCTCCATCGTGGATTTGATTTGAGTGCATATACCCAAACGAAAAATGTAAATTTACATTTGACAACTTATTACCGGCGCGTTAAATTAGGCACGGTTTTTTTAGAGGATGGAAATTGAAGAAGTAACTGAAGGTAGGAAATGGCGCATCATAAATCGGCACTCAAGCGAATTCGGCAGACGGAAAAGCGACGCCTGCGAAATCGGATGTATAAGTCGCGTATGAAGACGGCGATTCGACGGGTCAGGGAAGCGGAAACGAAAGAAGCGGCAATGGAAGCGCTGAAGCAGGCTTATGCGGTGATTGATAAGTTGGTCAGCAAAGGGGTTATTCCCCGTAATCGAGCAGCCAATAAAAAGTCTCGCTTAACCCGGTTCGTAAATTCCATGGCATAGCAAATTCGTTTCCTTCCTCAACTCAGAGAAACCGCATGCACCTGCCCCTCCGCGCATGCGGTTTCTTTTTTGTACAAAGACCCTGGTATTCCGTCGGTGGATAGCTTTTTCCTTCTCCTGCTCCTGCCTGCCCTCGATGAAGTCGGGGCGGTGGAAGGCAGAGAAGGCGCTCCCGCGCCTATGTATTTCATCTACCTAACCCTACAAGAATTTCTGAAACAGACCACTAAGCCTTCTCTCGACCTGCTTTATCCTGCTCCTGCAAAAAAGACAGCAACCGCTCTCGAATCTCGTCCCGCACCCGCCGGAATTCCTGCATAATTTCTGCTTCCGTTCCCGTGGCTCTGGCGGGATCGTCAAACCCGATGTGGGCGCGATTCACGGCACCGGGAAAAAACGGACAGTTCTGTTCCGCATCACTGCACACCGTAATCACCCAATCGAAACGCTGATTCAGGAATTCTTCCACTCCTTTGGAGCGGTTGCGAGAAATGTCGATGCCGATCTCCTGCATGCACCGAACGGCGTACGGGTTGACGTTGGTGGGATGGGTCCCGGCGGAAAACGCTTCCCAGCCATGCCCCAAAAAGTGATTGATCAGCCCTTCGGCCATCTGGCTGCGGCAGGAATTTCCGGTACAGAGAATGAGCACCCGCTTTTTGTTGGCCATCTTTCCTCCTTCTGGTTTGGATATTTTTGCCCGTTTTGCCTGTCCCGCCGGAGGGGGTTCTACGATTCCTGCGCACTGTGCGGGTAAACCGGAATCGACAGTTCCCGTTCCGGCGAAGAGTATCCGGTACTGAAAACGAGTATAAAAAATGTGGGGGAAATATAACCCGGAGGGAATGAGAATAAAACGTTATTGTACCCGAAAATCCGGTAGTTACCCGGAATCGGAGCCGGGGACCGTTCAAATAGCTACAAGTTTAAAAGCCGTTGAAACAGCGATTTTCCTTTTACGGTTTCTCATGTACACCGGAATTAATCCCGATGCGAATGTTCGTCTTCATCTTTATCTACCGTCGGCGGGTGTTGTGAACGATGGAAGGACGCCTGGGGAACACTTTTCGGATGATGATCTTATCCACCCGCAATACGCCATCCACATACACACCGGATTGCACTGTGAACATCAGGGAGTGATTGGGAGGGCAATACAGGGTATCCGGAGATTGCACATGGCGCCAGTCGTAATCCAGGATGTTGATCCGAATGGAGTTCACGACTTCGTGGTCATGTACCGCCGAAAGTTCGATATACCCGCCTACATTAACGGTTTTTCCCCAGCATTCAATAACAAAATAGCCTCCCCGGGGCAGGGGCCGGGTAATAAATCCGGCGGAAGGGATCAGCTTATCGCCTTTCAGTTCCAGCGCAAAATTTCCTCCTCCGGGAGGCACATCGGTGCTGAAATCGTGCTTTCCCACCCAGAACCATCGCAGGGTATCCCGGGGCGATTCAAAGGAATTGATGTATACCGGTTTTCCGGGATGGGGAGGGGGGGATGAACGGCGCGGCATCACCGAACACCCGAATATTCCGCTAAAAACGGCAATGCTTAGCATCAAATGCATCCATAGAACAACCCCCCGGTCAAAACCCCAAAACACCTTCTTGCCGGAAGTACCTCTCCCTTTCCCTTCCATGTTCTCGACCCTCCTTGTCGATCAACGTCGTTCCCTGATGGTGAATTTTCTGGAACACCATTATCCATGCAGCGGATAGTGCGGTTCCCGAGAATGCCTTCTGGCATCGCTAAGGTAGCCCATTGAACCGGCAGTTTTGGGTGGGAGAGATTAGAAGGAAAGGATGGAACCGACCATCCGGGAACACACCACACCCGGCAGGCAACATTGGTGCTTTCTCAAAACCGTATTGCCCGGCTTTTTTCCAAAAATCCGGAATGGTACCGCGATGGAAAAGACCCGATAATCTGTCAGGTTGATGCGCGCTGCATGAACCGAACCGAATGAATAGCATCAAGTTAACCCGCTCCGGGAAAAGAAAACGTGACGCAGCGAACATAGAGCCAGGTTGAGCGATTAATAACGATTCATGTAAATGAAAAATTTTCAATCCGGTAGGTGGTGGAGGGGATGTTGCCAGCGTTTTCGGGCGCGGCGGGCGGCGGGCAAAATTCTGAGCGGGGAAGGAAGCCCTTTTCGCATCAGACGCAGAAAGGTGCATATCCCCCGGAATATCCGCTCCCGGCGATTATTCCAGAGGAAGCCGAAATCCCGGCGGAGGCGAGGCGGCAACAATCCCACCGTGAACACCTCCGGAAGGTAGGTCACCGGCCGGGGCAAATGCAGCACCGCGGGGCGGAGGGTTTCCCGGGCCAGTTCCCGGGATAGATCGGTAACCACCAGCACCTCGCCGTTTAACATCCCCCGGAGGTACTCCTCAAACGCCGCGTACGAAGGAGGGCACACCCGAAGAGGAATCCCCAGTAACGGGGGAATCCGAAGGTTTTCTCGATAAAACTGTTCTTTCTCCCGGTCAGATAAGGGGCGTATCAGCCGCTGATACATCAGCAGGGTGGTATCCCACAGGGTTGCCAGCACCCAGAATCGGGTTTCCGGATCGGCGGCGGAGTAGGCCTGCCCGGCGGTGAACGGTCCGGCGTCGGCGGCGAAGAGGCCCTGCACCTTTCGGTGTGCTCGATGGAAGAACTGCACCGCCCGGTGAACTTCCTGCATATCTCCCAGGCTCAGGTGGATGACGAAATCCAGAGTGCGGCGAAATCGCCCCAATGGATCCTGCCGGAAGCGGCTGTGATCGGCCACCCCCTGAGCCACCACCGGATGCGCCAGTTGCATCAGTAGCGCCCGAAGCCCTCCGGTGATGATGATGGCCTCCTGCCCGATTCGGAAGGTCACCGAGGAGGGCGGGAACAGCCCCCGGGGGTCGAGATCGACCGCCGAATGCGTTCCCTCCTTTCCGTCCTGTGAAGTTGTCCGGGAGGCGGCTTTACGGCTCACGGCTTCTCCATACCCATGGTGTAAAAGTGCCGGCGGTCGGAAGGGGCAATACCCCATCCAACCCTTGCGAAATGGTTACAGGTGAAAAAATAACCTCTTCTCGTACCCACCTCAACTTCGGGAAATAAATTCTTGCGTGGAAACGGATTATGCTGTAACATTTTTGTAACCCGCATATTGAATACAACTGCCAGGGAAGGTACAGATCAATTCCAGTTTTGGGTCACAGAGCGCCCGGAGAAACAACCAAACGCCCCGGTTGGCATCGCCCATGAAAATTCTTCACACCGCCGATGTACATCTTCGGGAGTATAATGATGAGCGCTGGCAGGCGCTTCGACGAATCGTGGAAGAGAGTCTGCAACAGCAGGTCGATGTGCTGGTGATCAGTGGCGACCTGTTCGACAGCACCGCCGATGCCCAGAAGTTGCGTTCCAAAATTCGCGAACTGTTCAACGAACTGTCCTGTCCGGTCATACTGATCGGGGGCAACCACGACGCTCAGGCCTATCCCGAAGGCACCTTCTGGGGGCCAACCGTCACGGTTATTCGGGATCTGCTTACCCCGGTGGAAATTCAGGGAGCCTATTTCTGGGGATTTCCGTACGAAGATCTGCTGGAAGAAGAGATTCTGGAGTATTTGCATCTGGCGGGGAGCATGGCCGGCCCGGAAGCGACGCACATTTTGCTGTTTCACGGGGAGCTGCTGGATTTTACCGAAGGCTGGGCCGGTTATGGGGATGAAGGTCAGCGCCGGTATCTTCCGGTAAAGCTTTCCTATTTTCGGGAGCTGCCCTGGCAATACGTGCTGGCGGGGCATTTTCACTCCAACTTTGAAGTGCACGAATTTTCCCCGGAACGCTATTTCGTGTATCCCGGTTCGCCGATCCCCATTACCCGGCGGGAAATCGGCCCCCGGCGGGTCAATCTGTTCCGCATTGGGGAGCCGCCCACGCCGATGCCTCTGGATACCCCTTTCTACGAGCGCATGGAACTACGGCTCCATCCTTTCCTGCGAGAAGATCCCCTGACCCTGATTCATACCCGTCTGGGACAATTGCCTGAGCAGGGACGCCTGCTGGTAGAGGTAACCGGCTACTACGATGGCAGCGCGCTGGGAATGACCGAGGAGGAGTTGTATCGGGCCCTTTCCCGACTGAAAAGTGAGCGCCTGGATTTTACCCGCCTGGAGTTCCGGGATGTGCGGGATATTGTGGAGGACGAACTGTTCAAGATGTTTGTGAAGCGGTTGCAGGAAAAGCCCTGGGATGAGCAGGAAAAAGAACACACCCTGAACCTGGCGCTTCGGGCGATGACGGAGGTGAGGCTATAACATTTGGGAGAAGATGAGAATTAAAGAATTTCACATCGGTCGATACGGCCCCCTTCTGGATTCCGGCCACATCCGCCTGGGCCAGTTCAACCTGTTCTGGGGGGAAAACGAGGACGGAAAAACCCTGACCCTGGAGGCGCTCATCCGGATGCTACTGGGGAAGGGAAGCCGGGTGTTTCCCGGAATTCAGCGGGTGACCGCCATGCCCGAAGGATACGTGCTGGTGGAAGACGAGCGTGGGGAGGAGTACAAACTTCCCGAAGGGGGTACCCTGAGCGATCTGTTCGATCTCTCGCCGGAGGAGTGTCGCAACCTGTTCATTATCCGAAACAGCGATCTGTCCCTGGCCCGGGAAAACCAGTTCTACGGGGATTTAACCGAACGCCTCACCGGTCTGCGCACGTCCGAATTGCGCCAGATCAAGGCCAAACTGCGGGAGTACGGCTATTTCACCGAAGGGCTGGACACCATCAACACCCGGGAAAGTCACCACCTCAAGCAGCGCTTGCAGCAGGCGGAGGCGTTATTGGAAGAATCTCGCCGGATGATGGAAGAAGCCCTTTCCGGGGGGTACGACGCCCTGGAAGAGAAGTTGGTGCACCGGCAAATTCAATATCAGCAACTGGAGCGGGAAGTCAACCTCATGGAAATGGCCCGCCTTCGGGAAAAGTATCATCTGGGGCGGGAGAACCTGATCCGGGTGAAAGAACTGAAACAGGAGATCCAGGTTCTGCCTCCGGTAAGCGAAGAGGAATTCAGCGAGTGGCAACAGTGCCGGATGATCGTGGAAGAGAAGGAACAGGAGAAAGAGCACCTCAACGATCAATATCGTTCCTACGAAAAGGAACTGGCCGAGGAAGAAAAGAACCTGGATCAGTTGAATCAGCTTCTGGAAATTACCCGCAAGCGCAAGGAGGTTATTGATCAGACCCTGAAGCCCCAGATCAAGCGCCTGGGAGAGGCCAGTGAGTCTGTGGCCCGCCTGCGGGCCAGCCGGGGATTCGTGCAGACGGTAGCGGCTTTGCTGGCTCTGTTCGCCGTGACCACCCTGGGGGCGGGGTTGTGGAAGGATCAAACGGACGTTCTGCTGATGGGGGTCGGATTTGCGCTGCTGACCCTGGGAACCACGGGCTGGTATTTCTGGCGATACGTACGCCCCCGGGCGGATGTGGAGCAGTTGCGGGAGCAGATTTTGCACCAGGCCGCCGAGGCGGGAATGCCCGGCGAAACCCTGGCGGAGGTGCAGGAACAGATTCAGCGGGTGGAGGAAAACCTTCAGCGACAGCAGCAAAAGGCGGTGGCCGCCGAAAGCCGGATCATCTTTCTGCAGGAGAAGCTCCGGGAACTTCAGGGGCAGCGCCTCCCCGACATCGACCGGCGACTCAACGAAGCCCGGCTGCGCATTCAGCAAATTCAGGCCCGGCATGGGGT
Source organism: uncultured Calditrichaceae bacterium (assembly GCA_964416895.1). Classification (GTDB taxonomy): domain Bacteria; phylum Calditrichota; class Calditrichia; order RBG-13-44-9; family J075; genus CAYQGB01. The sequence continues at coordinate 4,381 of CAYQGB010000043.1, read as the reverse complement.
GGAATATCCGGAGGAGTATCGGGAACGGCTGTTGCAACGACAGGCCCGGGAGCAACAGCTCAAAGAAGCCCTTACCACCCTGAAAAATCTTTTCGGAATGCCTTCGGAACACTTCTCGGAGAATCTTCAGCATTGGGAAAAAGAAATTGAGGCTCTGGCCGAATACCAGCGGGAAGCGCCGGAGGTAACCTACGACGAAGGACAACTGAGCCGCAACCGCAGTCGGTTGCAGGAACTGCGACAACAGATCGAGCAAATTCAACGGGAGATGCGGGAGTTTCGGGAACAACTGGCCGATTTACAGCGGCGGGTAAGCGAGGTGATTCTTCCCCGGGAGCCGTTGCCCCCCTGCCGGATGTTAACCGACATCCAGTTCCTCCAGGAGCAGTTGCAGGGATTCATCGACCGGATTGAGCGGGAGCAACGAATTGCCCGGAACGCCCTGATCATTTTTGACGAGATCGAATCCCAGGAAAAGGAGAAAGTCACCGGGTTGTTCGGTAAAGACAGCCGGGTATCCCGGTTGTATCGCAGCATTACCGACGGGTTGTATCCCGCCGTGTACTACGACATGGAAGGGGAAAGCCTGGTGGTAGAGCGCAGCGACGGTCGCCGGATTTTACCCCAATGGCTTTCCGGCGGGGCCTACGATCAGCTGTACTTTGCCATCCGGATTGCCCTGGCGGCAGCGCTGCTGCGCCAGCAAAAAGGGCTGTTCATTCTGGACGATCCGTTTCTGAAATCGGATACCGAGCGGCTGAGGCGGCAACTGGAATTTCTGGTGGAGATTTCCCGCCGGGGCTGGCAGATCATCTATTTTTCCGCCAAGCAGGAGGTTCGGGAAGTGCTGCAAAGGTATATTGACCGGGGAGACGTGCGTTCCCATTCCCTCCCCCCCATTGCTTTCAAAGAAGTCTCCTGAGCAGAACCCACCGCTCCACTCTTCCCCCTCTGGCAACTTTGATAATGTATTGATTTCCCTGGGGCTTTTTTGTAAACTGTCAAGCTTTTTGGAGGATTTTATGACCGTAACCAAAGCTGATCTGGTGAATTTGCTGGCGGATTCCACCGGTCTGACCAAGACGGAAATCGAAGCGGTGATCAACGGATTTCTGTATAACGTGGTGGAAAGTTTACAAGATGGGGATCGGGTGGAGATTCGGGGATTCGGCACCTTTTACGTTAAAGAACGGGAAGCCCGGCTGGTCAAAAATCCCCGTACAAATCAGGTGGTCACGGTCGATCATCGTTTTGTGCCCATGTTTCGACCGGCAAAATTTTTTCGAGAAACGGTAAATCAACGGTTACTGGCAAAAAAGGATCGAGAAGACGATGCCCAATCAGTGTAGCTCCTGTAAAGCCAAACTGCCCCGGGAGGCCAGATTCTGCCCCGAATGTGGAGCCGCGGTGCACCGGGCCGGCCCGGTGACCTGCCCCAAATGCAAAACTCAGAATCCTTCGGCGGCCAGGTTTTGCAAAAATTGCGGCGCCAAACTCGGTGCGGGACAACCCCGGCAACCTTCCCCCGCCGGTTCCCTCTCCCGCTATCTCCCCATCCTGGGATCGGTGGCGGTGATAGCTTTCTTCATAACCGTGACCTACTATTACACGGGATTCATCCAGCCGTTGCAGGGAAAAACCGGGGTGCATCCCGGCCAACAAACCCAGACCCAATCGCAGCCGCCGGAGGAGCATAATCATCCCGCGCCCTCTCCGGAACAAATTGCCGCCGCCAAAGCAGAGCTTTCCGCGGATCCGGAAAATCCGGAACTGAACATTCGCATGGGCAATCTGCTGTTCGACAGCGGGCGGTTTTCCGAAGCCATTCCGTATTACAAAAAGGCCCTGGAAAAGCAGCCCAACAACGCCGATGTGGTGGTGGATCTGGGGGTGTGTTATTTCAACCTGAAGGATTATACCGCCGCCGCAGAACAGTTTGATCGGGCGCTGCAAATCGACCCCAATCATCTGAATGCGCTGTACAATTCGGGAGTGGTGGCCATTCAGTTGAAAGATCGGCAGAAGCTGATCCAGAACTGGAGCCGATTGATGAGCGTGGCTCCCAATTCCCCCATGGCCCAGCGGGCGGCGCAAATTCTGGAGGAAATTCATAGCAACGTGGAAAACCAACAACAACAAGACTTATAACCGTTCACTAACAAAAGGAGAGATGGAATGCCCTGTGGTCGCAAACGGAAACGTCACAAAATGGCAACTCACAAACGCAAAAAACGTCTCCGCAAGAACCGTCATAAAAAGAAAATCCGCTAAAGGGAATTGGATTCATTCGTCTATACCGTTTCCCGCCTCACCCGGGAGATCAAGGAACTGCTGGAACAGAGCTTTCCTCGACTGTGGGTAGAGGGGGAAATTTCCAATTTTAAGCAACACACCTCCGGCCATATCTATTTCACCCTGAAGGATGAGCAGGCCCAGATCCGCTGTGCCATGTGGCGGTATCGGGCCAATACCCTCCTGTTTCGCCCGGAAGACGGGATGAAGGTGGTTGTGGAGGCCGACCTTCAAGTGTACGAGAGGGGAGGGAATTATCAGCTCATCGTTCATCAAATTCAGCCGGCCGGGAAGGGGGAGTTGCACGTTGCCTTCGAGCAGCTCAAGCGCAAGCTCCACGCCGAAGGGCTGTTCGACGCCGCCCACAAGAAGCCCATTCCCCGGTATCCGGAACGCATTGGCGTGGTGACCTCTCCCACCGGAGCGGCCATTCGGGACATCGTCAGCGTGCTCCGGCGGCGTTTTCCGGCGGTGGAGATTGTGCTGTATCCGGTGCGGGTGCAGGGAGAGGGGGCGGCGGAGGAGATTGCCCGGGCCATCGAGGCGTTCAATGCCTACGGCGAGGTGGATGTGCTGATCGTGGGGCGGGGCGGAGGCTCGCTGGAAGATTTGTGGGCCTTCAACGAGGAGGTGGTGGCGCGGGCGATTTTTGCCTCGGAGATTCCCATCATCTCTGCCGTGGGGCACGAGGTGGATTATTCCATCGCCGATTTTGTGGCCGACCGCCGGGCGCCCACGCCTTCGGCGGCGGCAGAAATCGCCGTGCGCAATCGCCTGGAAGTGAAAGGAGAACTCAACTACTACCGGGAAAAGCTTCCCCGCCTGCTCCTCAATCGCATCGACGGGTATCGCAAACGGCTGGAAAACCTTCGCACCGGATATGGGTTTCGGCGCCCGCTGGATGTGGTGTATCAGCACCGGCAGCGTCTGGATGAATTGCAGCGGTCTCTGGCGCGCATGTGCATTCACCGGATTCAGTTACACCGCAGCCGTATCGCCAATTTGCAGCACCAATTGCAGGCCCTTAATCCCCATACCATTCTTCAGCGGGGCTACAGCATCTGCTACCGGGACGGCCAGATCGTGCGGGATGTGGGGCAGCTGCGCCTGTCGGATGTGGTGGATGTGAAGCTGGCCCGGGGCGAATTTTCCGCAGAGGTCAAACATCTGGGAGCCACCGATGACCAAAAAGATGAAGTTTGAACAGGCCGTCAGTCGCCTGGAAGAGATTGCCCGGATTCTGGAATCGGGAGAAATCCCTCTGGATGAGTCGATGAAGCTGTTTGAAGAAGGGATGGAGTTGATTGCTCTGTGCAATCAAAAATTAGATGAAGCGGAGAAGAAAATTCAGTTGCTGTCCCGGAACGCCGATGGATCGCTGGAGACCCGGCCCTGGGAAGGAGAGCCGGAGTAACCCTTTATAAAAATTTATTTTGAGGCGTTTTCCCGCAACAACTGCCGGATTTTCCGATCCAGCCGCCGATGAGAGCCATCTCCCTCGATATACTTCCCCCCGGGATGGATGTCGTGGATGTTCCCCTCCCCATCAATTAAAAACGTGACGCTGGTGTAATCCGCCTGGGGCACCTTATCCAGCCACCATCGGCGAAGGGTTTTCCATTCCCGATCGATGGCGATGGGGAAGGAGATGCCCATTTCGTCGGCCATCCGGTGTACCTGTTCCACCTCCAGCGGCCGGGGGCTTTTGTGATGATAGACCCCGATGACCACCAGACCCCGGTCTTTGTATTTGCGATGCCACTCCTCCAGCGCCGGAACCGTGGCCCGACAGAGGGGGCACTCCGGGCCGGTCCACCAGCGCACCAGCACCACCTTGCCTCGCAAATCCTTTAACTGCAAAGGCGGCGAATGATACCAATCGGTCAGCGTCCATTCCGGCGCCGCCGTTCCGATGAGCTTGCCATACTCCGGCTGAGACCAGCCTAACAGTGGAAGCAAGATCATCAGGTATATCCATCGATACATGGTAGTTTCCTCACCGTTGTGCTTAAAACGTATTGCGTATTTTGATGGTAACTATCTCGACAGTGTCAAATTAAACCGCCCTCACCCATCCCCACCCCAACCC
>CAYQGB010000042.1:9383-19849 GCA_964416895.1 uncultured Calditrichaceae bacterium | reverse complement strand
AACACCTCCGCCCGGGCAGCCAACCGGCGGTCTAAAAGATAACAACAGATTTTCATCATTTACCCGGGGCGGTAGCCTCCATGTTTGGGAATAATTTCCTCACTCATACTTCTTCTCCTTGATGAGATGTTTCGATTAACGTCAACAAAGTTTAAATCTTATCTTCAGTAGAAGTCAAGGAATTTGGTTCCTGTAGGATCAACAGTTTATTCGGGAGCCAGACGACACGCCCTCAGGTGGCCCAACCCGGTTTTGCCGCCAGAAAGGTGTTGAATTCGTCGACGGAGTGATTCAAATTTGATCGAGGTATCAATGTAGAAGGAATGAAAGGATTCCATGGACACCTACCCGGAAGTCATCGAGTACCTGTTTCGCCTCCGCCGAATGGCCCCCAAGCTGGGGCTGGAAAACATTCGAGCCTTGCTGAAAGAAGTGGGTTATCCCCACCGGCGCTGGCCGGCCATCCACATCGCCGGCACTAACGGGAAAGGCTCCACCGCCGCCATGATAGAATCCATCCTCCTCGCCGCCGGGTATCGGGTGGGGCTGTACACCTCGCCGCACCTGGTGGATTTTCGGGAGCGGATTCGGGTGAACCGCCGGGAAATTCCCCCGGAGCCTGTGGTGGAATTTACCCGCCGGATTGCCCCGCTCATTGAGGCCATTCAACCGTCTTTCTTTGAAGTCACCACCGCCCTGGCCTTTCGCCATTTTGCCGAGGAACAGGTGGATGTGGCGGTGGTGGAAACGGGCATGGGCGGGCGGCTGGATTCCACCCGGGTGGTGCATCCGCTGGTCACTCTGATTACCCCCATCAGTCTGGATCATCAGCAATATCTGGGGGATACCCTGGAGCAGATCGCCGCCGAGAAGGCCGGTATCATCCGCAAGGGGGTGCCCTGCCTGACCAACAACACCGATACCCGGGTTCTGGCCGTGTTGAGAAATGCCTGTGAACAAAGCATGACCCCGTTCATCAACGTCATGGAGGAAAGCCGGGTGACCGTCCAATCGCAGACCCTGACCTCTACTACCGTAGATCTGGAATATCGAGGACGGCGGTTCCCCCGTCTCCACCTCGCCCTCCCGGGAACCTATCAGGTGGATAACCTCAGGCTGGCGGTAGCCGCCGTGTTGCATCTGCCGGATCGGTTTGGAGTAACCGAAAGCGCTATTCGGAACGGGTTGGCCTCGGTGCACTGGAAGGGGCGGCTGGAACTCATTTCTCAGAATCCCCCGGTCATGATCGATGTATCCCACAATCCCGCCGGTTTCCGGGAAACCCTGGATTTTGTGCGGCGCTTCTTTTCCCGGGAGCAGATTCACGCGGTGACTTTTTTGCAGGAAGATAAAGATGGGGCCGAAATCGGGCGATTATTGGCCTGTTCTACCCGGGAAACGATGATCGTACGATTACCGCACGGCAAACCGGCCGATCCGAAATGCCTGCGGAAGGCCATCACCTCCCACGGAGGAACAGCCCGGATTGTGGAAACCCTGGATGCGGTGTACGAAGAGATTATGGCCGGGAACGATCCGGCGCGGTTATGGCTGATCATCGGTTCCCACTATCTGGCAGGGGAAGCCTATCAAAAACTGATACCCCGAATAGCAGGAGCTGTCCAATCCACCTGATCCCGGAGAGGTACAAAAATGGTATAAAAGTTGTACATTTCCCTTGATTTTGGATGATTGAGAGTATAAATTTGGCACCGCTTTTGAATCTGCAAAAAGCTTCCGATTCATTCTCTCCCCGAAAATTCGTGAGGCTTCCCCGGATTAAAATCTTCAATCACAATACATTCAACGAAAAGAAAATGTTAAGCAGAGGTACTGGATTATGCTGGATTTGGATTCTCTAAAGACGTTAAAGATCTCCGAGCTGAATCAGATAGCTCAGGAGCTGGGGATTCAGGGGGTCTCCGGTCTGAAAAAGCAGGAGTTGATCTTCAAGATTCTGGAAGAGCAGACCGCTCAGGAAGGGTTGATTTTCTCTTCCGGCGTTCTGGAGGTACTTCCGGATGGCTACGGTTTTCTCCGTTCGCCCAAGTTCAATTACCTGCCCGGACCGGACGACATCTATGTATCCCCTTCTCAGATCAAGCGCTTCGATTTGCGCACCGGCGACACCGTCTCCGGACAGATTCGCCCCCCCAAGGATAACGAGCGCTTCTTTGCCTTGCTCCGGGTGGAAGCGGTGAACTTCGAAACCCCGGAGAAGAAGCGGGACATTATCCTGTTCGATAACCTGACCCCCATTTATCCCCACGAACGGCTTAACCTGGAGACCAATCCCCAAGAATACACCATGCGGATCATGAATCTGCTGACCCCCATCGGAAAGGGGCAGCGGGGATTGATCGTGTCTCCTCCCCGGGCGGGTAAGACGGTGATCTTGCAGAAACTGGCCAATGCCATCACCACCAATCATCCGGAAGTGATTCTGATCGTTCTGCTGATTGACGAACGCCCCGAAGAAGTGACCGACATGGAGCGCAGCGTCAAGGCGGAAGTGATTTCATCCACTTTCGATGAGCCTGCCGAACGACACGTGCAGGTGGCCGATATGGTGCTGGAAAAGGCCAAGCGGCTGGTGGAGTATAAAAAAGATGTGGTGATCCTGCTGGACAGCATCACCCGTCTGGCCCGGGCCCACAACACGGTGGTGCCCCACAGCGGAAAAATCCTCTCCGGTGGGGTGGATTCCAACGCCCTGCGGCATCCCAAACGTTTCTTCGGAGCCGCCCGGAACATCGAAGAGGGGGGGAGCCTGACCATCATCGCCACCGCTCTGATCCAGACCGGCTCCCGAATGGATGAGGTGATTTTTGAAGAGTTCAAGGGAACCGGCAACATGGAAATCGTACTGGATCGGCGTCTGGCGGATCGGCGCATCTTCCCCGCCATCGACATCAACAGCTCCGGTACCCGGAAGGAAGAGTTGCTGCTGACCAAGAAAGAACTCTCCCGGGTGTGGGTGCTGCGAAAGCTGCTCAACGAAATGAATCCCATCGAAGCCATGGAATTCTTGTTGAACAAAATGCGGCATACCCGCAACAACAACGATTTCCTGGACAGCATGAGTGCCTGAGAGAGGGTGTGGAAAATCTCCCCTCTTTTTCCCGGTGGAAGAAGAGGGGTACCTTTTGGGAATCTGACGAATCCAACCCGGTACTTGATTTGCATCCATATTATGCCTATCTTTGGCCGCTATGTGTTGAAACTTAAACGGGAGCAATGCGATGAAAAAAGGCATTCATCCGGAATACAAGATGACCAAAGTGACCTGTGCCTGCGGGAATACGTTTGAAACCCGTTCCACGGTGGAAGAACTTCATGTGGAAATCTGCTCCGCCTGCCATCCCTTTTTCACCGGAAAGCAAAAGCTGGTGGACTCGGCAGGTCGAGTGGAGAAATTCCTGAGGAAGTACGGCGACCGGCGTTAGCTTCAGAATGGGGAAAATGTGCTAAAACGGAATGCCCGTGGAATGGGTGTTCCGTTTTTTATTTTTTTCGCCGTTTTAATTTTTCTTTCCGTAGCATAAGGATATGCCCTGATGATCGCACAACTGCAGGACATCGAAGCCCGGTTTGAGGAACTGGGTCGGCAAATGGCCGATCCGGAGGTGGCCTCGGATCACGCCCGATATACCGCGCTGGCCCGGGAGTATGCCGAACTGGAAGCGATTGTACAGAAATATCGCCAATATAAACAGGTGAGTGAAGGTATTCGGGAAGCGCAGGAGATTCTGCGGCAGTCTCAGGAGGAAGAACTGCGCCAACTGGCCCGGGAAGAATTGGAGCATCTGGAAGCGGAGCAGGAGCGTCTGGAAAAGGAACTTCAGTTGCTGCTGGTACCTCCGGATCCCAATGACACCAAGAATACCATTGTGGAGATTCGGGCCGGCACCGGCGGGGACGAGGCGGCAATCTTCGCCGGAGATCTGTTCCGGATGTACTCCCGGTATTGCGAAAAGCACAACTGGAAGATGGAGGTGCTGAGCGCCAACCCTTCGGAGCGAGGGGGCTTCAAAGAAATCATCTTTTTGATTTCCGGCAGGGGGGCTTACGGTCGCCTGAAGTATGAGAGCGGGGTGCATCGGGTACAGCGAGTTCCGGAGACGGAATCTCAGGGACGGATTCACACTTCCGCAGCCTCGGTGGTGGTGTTGCCGGAGGTGGAAGATGTGGAAGTGAACATCAATCCCGGCGACCTGCGCATCGATGTGTACCGGGCGTCGGGGCATGGGGGGCAACATGTGAACACCACCGATTCGGCGGTGCGCATTGTGCATATCCCCACCGGCCTGGTGGTCACCTGTCAGGACGAAAAATCGCAACACAAGAATAAAGCCAAGGCCATGAAGGTGTTGAAGGCGCGCCTGTATGATCTGGAACTGCGCAAACAACAGGAGAACCTTTCCCGGCAGCGGCGGAGCATGATCCGCAGCGGAGATCGCAGCGAAAAGATCCGCACTTACAATTTTCCCCAGGGAAGAGTTACCGATCATCGCATCAATTTGACGCTGTATCGACTGGAAGAAGTGATGGATGGCGAGCTGGATCTGCTGATCGACGAATTGCAGGTGGCCGAACAGGCCGAACGGCTGAAGGAAGGAGAATTTCAACCCGCGAATGGCTGAGATCTGGACAGTTCAAAAAATTCTGACCTGGACCATCACCTTTTTCACTTCTAAGCACGTACCCGATGCCCGTTTAAGCGCCGAGTTGTTGCTGGCCCATGCCCTGAACTGTCGCCGGATTGATCTGTATTTGCAATTCGAGCGTATTCTGACCCCGGAGGAGCGCGCTTGCTTTCGGGAATATGTCACCCGGCGGGCGCGACGCGAGCCGGTGCAATACATCATCGGAGAAACCGAGTTTCGGGGGTTGCCCCTGCGGGTCTCGCCGGCGGTGCTGATTCCCCGCCCGGAAACGGAGTTGCTGGTGGATAGCGTGTGGGAATGGGTGCAGGAAATGGGAAACCGCTCCCCGGTTATCGTGGACATTGGCACCGGCAGCGGGTGCATCGCCATTGCTCTGGCGCATCTGCTGCCCGAAGCTCAGGTATGGGCGGTGGAAAAGAGTTCGGCGGCGCTGGCAGTAGCCCGGGAGAATGCCCAACGACACGGGGTAAACATTCACTTCATCGAAGGGGATGTGTTTGATCGGGTGGAACAGTTGCCCCGGCCGGCGGAGGTGATTGTTACCAATCCCCCCTATGTGGCCGGGAGTGAGTGGGAGACCCTGGAACCGGAAGTGCGGGATTATGAGCCGCGGGAAGCCCTGGTGGGAGGCCCCGACGGGCTGAACTTTTACCGGCGGCTGGCTCCGGTCATTGGCAACTGGTTGGGTGAAGGGGGGCGGCTGTTTGCCGAAATCGGATACGGGCAGGCCCGGGCGGTGCAGGAAATTTTGACTCAGGCGCAACTCTCGGTGGAAATCCGCCGGGACTATCGCCAGATTGAGCGCATTGTCATTGCCCGAAAAAGCGAAACGGTACGTGATGCGTGATACGTGAAACGTTATTTTTATTGGGGATTGCATTCCCCAAGAGATGTATAGAGTTAGATATTGGGCGTATATTGACGGGCTGGAAGCCCATCCCACATTTCACGCATCACGCTGAACCGACTTTCTTCTCCTTCCACCGCTCCGGCGGTGGAAGGGAACAACAAGTCCTTTTCGTAAATTACCAGAATTTTGAACCATAAGGAGTCTACGTAAGCAACCATGGCAAAGAAGAAAGCCAACAAAACTCGAAATCCTTTTTATCAGAAGATCACCGATTTTCTACATAAAAAGCGAGGAAAGTCGTACAAATCCAGAGAACTCTCCCGGGTGTTGCAGGTGAAAAAAAGCGACTACCACCTGTTCCGGGAAGCACTTCAGGAACTGGTGCGCTCCGGTAAAATTGCCAAACTGAAAGGCGGGCGCTACACCAGCCCTTCTGCGCTGCAGAAGGTGCGGGGAGTGCTGCAAATGACCCGTAAGGGCTTCGCCTTTGTCACCGACGAACGCACCGGCGAGGATATTTTCATCGCCGCCTCCAACCTGAATACCGCCCTGGATCAGGATCTGGTGGAGGTGCAGCTTTTCGGCGTCTCCCGGGGGCGGAACAAAGAAGGCCGGGTGTTACAGGTCATCGAACGCAGCAAAACCACCTTTGTGGGCACCTACCACAAGAGCGAATACTACGGCTTTGTGGTGCCGGATAACCCCAAAATTTACCGGGACTTCTACATCCCCGACGCTTACGCCGGCAAGGCCAAAAACGGGCAAAAGGTGCTGGTGGAGATGACCCAATGGGATTCTTCCCAGTTAAATCCCCAGGGCCGGATTGTGGAAATTCTGGGGTATCCCGACGAACCGGGGGTGGATGTCTCCTCGGTGGCGCTGAGCTTTGGTCTGCCCCTGAAATTTAGCCGACAGGTTGAAGAGGAGGCGGCGCAAATCCGGTTGAACATCTCTCCCGAAGAAGTAGCCCGGCGGCTGGATCTCCGGGATGAAATCGTATTCACCATCGACCCGGAAGATGCCAAAGATTTTGATGACGCCGTATCCCTGGAAAAGCTGGAAAACGGCAACTATCGCCTGGGGGTGCACATCGCCGATGTCAGCCACTTCGTCAAAGAAGGCTCGAAGTTAGACGAGGAGGCCATGCGCCGGGGCACCAGCGTGTATCTGGTGGATCGGGTGATCCCCATGCTCCCGGAACATCTTTCCAACCAGTTGTGTAGCCTGCAACCTCACGAAGATCGGTTAACCTTCAGCTGCATCATGGAAATCACCCCCGAAGGGGAGGTGGTAAAATACGACATTCGGGAATCCATCATCAACAGCAAGCGGCGATTCACCTACGAGGAGGTGCAGGCCATTCTGGATGATGAGAATTCCACCGATCCCTTTGCTCCGGTGCTCCGGGAGATGCACCGGTTGAGCCGGATTCTGCGGGAACGGCGGTTCCGTTCCGGTAGCATCGATTTTGACACTCCGGAAGTCAAATTCGTTCTGGATGAAGCCGGGCGCCCGGTGGACATCGTTCCCCTGCAACGCCTGCACAGCCACGAGATGATCGAGGAATTTATGCTTATGGCCAACCAGACCGTGGCCCGCCACGTGGTGGTCACGGCGGTCAACGGCAAGCCCTATCCTCTGATCTATCGAGTGCACGAAAAACCGGATCAGGAAAAGCTCAAGAAATTCCGGGAGTTCCTGCACGCGCTGGGATACCGGATTCCCATTCGCAGCAAAATTACTCCCTCTCAGTTTCAGAGCATTCTCCGGCAGATCGAGGGGGAAAAGGATGAGGTGCTGGTCAAGGAGGTGGCCCTGCGCACCATGATGAAGGCGGTGTACTCGCCCAACAACATCGGCCACTTTGGCCTGGCCTTCGAGCACTACACCCACTTCACCTCCCCCATCCGGCGGTATCCCGACCTGGTGGTGCATCGGTTGCTGAAGGAGTATCGAAACGGCATTACCTCCAGGCGAAAGAACCACCTGAAAAAGCAACTGAAGCGAATTTGCCAGCTGGCCTCGGAGCGGGAACGGGTGGCGCTGGAAGCCGAACGGGAGAGCGTGCGCATCAAACAGGTGGAATGGATCAATGAACATCGGGATCAGGTGTTTGAAGGGCTGATCTCCGGCGTTACCTCCTTCGGTATCTTTGTGGAAACCATTCCCTATCTGATCGAGGGACTGGTGCGCATCGAACGGCTGGACGACGATCTGTACATCTTTGATGAGAAAACCTATACCCTGATCGGCAAGGAATTCGGCCGTCAGTATCGTCTGGGGGACTCGGTGAAAGTGAAAGTCGCCAGCGTGGATCTGGAGCGCAACGAAGTGGATTTCATGCTGGTCACCGAAGAGGGGTAATCGGCTTCTTGGTCGGCGTTTCTCGATAAACCCACCATGGGAAAAATGACATCGCTGCACACCTGCACTGCCTTTGCCCCGGCCACGGTCGCCAACGTGGCCTGCGGCTTTGATGTACTGGGGTTCGCCCTGGAACAGCCCGGCGATATGGTCCTCGCCCGGCGTAGCGATCGGCCGGGGGTGCGGATTGTCAACATCACCGGCGATGCCGGGCGCCTGCCCCGGACGGCGGAGCAAAACACCGCCGGCATTGCCGCAGGAGCCTTGCTGGCGCATATGCAGCAGGATACAGGAGTGGAGTTGGAGCTTCATAAGGGAGTGCCTCCGGCGGGTGGGCTGGGATCCAGCGCCGCTAGCGCCGTGGCCGCGGTGGTGGCGGTGAATGCCCTGCTGGGAAATCCTCTCCCACGCCGGGAACTGCTCCCGTTTGTCCTGGAAGCCGAAGCGAAGGTCGCCGGGGCTGCTCACGCCGACAATGCCGCGCCGGCCCTGTTAGGAGGATGGGTTCTGGTGCGCCCCGGGGACTCTCCGGAGGTGATTCCCCTACCGGTTCCCTCCGGCCTGCGCTGTGTCATCTTTCATCCGGAAATGGAAATTTCCACCGCTCAGGCCCGGGAGATGTTGAGCCGAACCGTTCCTCTGGAAGCGGCGGTCAGGCAATGGGCCAATCTGGCGGGATTGATGGTGGGTTTGTTCCGGGGGGATATGGCGTTGATCGGGCGATGCCTGGAAGACGGGATCGTCGAGCCGCAGCGCGCCGGGTTAATCCCGGAGTTTTACCGCTTCAAAGCCGCGGCCAGAGATGCCGGCGCCCTGGGGTGCAGCATCTCCGGGGCCGGTCCCTGCCTGTTCGCCCTCTGTGAAGGAGAAGCTTCCGCCGCACAGGTGGCACAGGCCTGGCAACACCTGGCCGATTCCGGCAACATTTCCGGAACCGTGAGCATCTCCCGGATCAACTCTCAGGGCGCCAGAGTGCTCTCTGCTCCCTGATCTCCGCTATTTCCTGTGCTTATCACAAAGCCGGAAAGTCGCCGATAAGATACCTGCCCCTGTCCCGGGATGCTTCGCGCCGGGGCGGCTTTGCGGGGAATCCCCCTCCACCGGCTATAAAGCGAAATACCGCTCCATCGGTATCTCCACCCCCCTGGGGTGGAACTCCCCGGTGCGGGAATCTTCCACGTACTCCCCTTCCCATTCCCGGCGAACAATGCGTTCCAGCACTTCCAGAAAGGCATCGATCTCCGCTTCGGTGTTGTAGATGCCAAAGCTGACCCGCACCGCCCCGGGAAGGTTGGAGCGATCCCCGCGCAGGATGCGCTCCTCCATGGCCCGCTCCTGCTGTTCATTCACCCGAAGCAGGTGTTTGATATACGGGTGGGCGCAGAAGCAGCCGTTCCGCACTCCGATGCCCCCTTCCCAGCCCAGGATGGCCGCGGTCAGTGCATTGGGCACCCCCTCCACATTAAAGGCGATGACACCCATGCGGTTTTCCAGATGATCGGGATCGGTGCCCCCGTAGATGGTCAGGTTGGGCATCCGATTCAGCCGTTCCAGAGCGTATCGGGTCAGACGGGCTTCGTGGGCGGCCACGTTTTCCATCCCCAGTTCCTCCATGACCTGCAGCGCCTTCGCCAGCGCCACGATGCCCACGGTGTTGGGGCTACCGGCCTCTTCCCGTTCCGGCAAGGCCGTCCAGAAGGCATAATCCAGGGATACCACATCCACCGTGCCCCCGCCCACCAGATCCGGGGGGCCTTCGGCAAAGGCATCCTTATCGGCGATGAGCACACCCGCACCCAGCGGGGCGTAGATTTTGTGGGCCGAGAAGGCCAGAAAATCGATGTGTTGAGGATCATCCTGGGGCTTCATGTCCACCCGGCGGTGGGGAATCCACTGGGCCGCATCCACCATGATCTTGACCCCGTACGAGTGGCAGATTTCCGCCAGGCGGTGCACATCGTTTACCCATCCGGTGACGTTGGAAGCGCCGGTGACGGCAAACAGGGCGACCTTGCGGTGATACTTCTCTAACTTGGCGATCAAATCTTCCTCGATCAGCCGACCCTGCTCATCCACCTCCACATGGATGACCCGGGCGCGCTGCCGCCAGGGCAGGTCGTTGGAGTGATGCTCCATACGGGTGCACAGCACGATGGATTCCGGAGGCATATCCACCCGATGGGCCAGCTTGTTGATCGCTTCGGTGGCGTTCTTGCCGAAGATGACCGTGTGATGATCCAGATCCACATTCACAAACCGGGCGACCACTTCCCGGCTGTACTCGTGGAAATGGGTTGCCAATCGGGATTTGAAGCCGGTGCCCCGGTGCACGCTGCTGTACCATTCCATGAACTCGTTCACCGCATCCAGCACCGGTTGCAGGATGGGGGTACTGGCGGCATTATCAAAATAGATGTACCGGGTGGTGCGCCCGTCTAAAAGGGGCACCTCTTTCTCCACTCCCACGACCTGCTGTCGAATGGTTTCCAGCGTACAGCCGGATTTTTCCACCTGGGCATCCATGGTTTGGTCTCCTCCAGTTTTCGGGTGATAGTTGAAAAATTTCGGCCCCGGCATTTTGCATC
>CAYQGB010000042.1:0-9283 GCA_964416895.1 uncultured Calditrichaceae bacterium | reverse complement strand
TACGCAATACGCATAGTTAGTCAGATCAGGGCCATACGCACGCTCAGCAATCCCACCACCAAGATCAGATTCAACAGGGTGCTGCGCTCCGAGGCCAGAGCGCCCCGCAGGTTGGGGGACAGGCTATTCATGGGGAATTGGGGACGCAATGCGGGGAGGATACGGGGCACCGTTCGGCGATAGGCCTCGTATGCTTCGCCGAACAGCTCCAGCAATCGCTCTTCTTCCAGAAGAATGATAAAATAGTATTGCACTCCGCACCAGACCCATACCAGCAATAGCAGCCAGGGCATCCAGAAGTTGGCCATCAGGGCGACGCCGGTGTAAATAAGGGTGTTGGCCAGATACAGGGGGTTGCGCACCAGCGCATACGGCCCGGCGGTTACCAGAGCCGACGCTCCCACCTTCCGGGTGCGGGTTTCTCCTCCGGCGTAGGCCACGCTCCAGATTCGCAAACTTTCCCCTAAAATCACCAGCAAGCCGCCTTTTACAAAAGACAGCCAGGTGGGTTGGGCATACAGCACCATCAAAATGAGCAGGGGGATGGGGGTGTAACTGCGATACCGAAAGAAAAATTGGCCTAACTTTCTCCGCATATGGATTCCTCTTACCGATGCGCTTTTTGTGTCGGCAAATCAGATCTGATGTGCCGCCTGCACCATTTGTAAATGCTCCTCGATCCGTTGCAGGATAATCCTGGCGATGCGCAGCGCCCGACGGCCATCCTCTCCGGTGACCGGCGGCGAAGTATCCTCCAAGATTGCCCGGCAAAACAGGGTCAATTCGTACTGCAGGGGGTTGATGTCTGCCTTTTGAATCCGGGCGTAGAAGATGTTTTTGCGCTCCTGGCCTTTATCCAGTTGCCCCAGAAAGGTGGCCGGAATGGGTCGGTCAAACCGAAAATTCCCCTGATCGATGTAGTAAATTTCCGACTCTCCGGCGAGGAAATCCACCGAGATGTAGGCATCCGGCTGGAAGAAGCGCATTTTGCGCATGGGGCGGGCGGAGATGCGGCTGGCGGTGACATTGGCCACGCAGCCGTTTTCAAACAACAACCGGCAGTTGGCGATGTCTTCCGAAGCGGAGATCACCGAGGCTCCGCTGGCGTGCACCTCCTTCACCGGGCTTTTGACAAAGCTGAGAATCAGATCGATGTCGTGGATCATCAGATCCATGACCACGGCCACGTCGGTGCCCCGGGGATTGAAATTGGCCATCCGGTGGGCTTCGATGAACAGGGGGTGGATGTGCAGATGTTCCAGCGCCATGATGGCGGGATTGAAGCGTTCGATATGCCCCACCTGGAGTTTCAGCCCCTTTTCGGCGGCCAGACGGTTGAGTTCATCGGCCTGCTCCAGGGTGGCGGTCATGGGCTTTTCGATGAACAGATGCTTTCCCGCCAGCAGGGCTGCCCGGGCATACTCATAATGGGTGCTGGTGGGAGTAACAATGCTGAGGGCTTCCACCGAATCCAGCAGCGCGTCAAAAGTGGGGAAGGCCCGGGTGTCGGCCTCCCGGGCCACGGTTCTGGCCCGATCCCCATCCAGATCGTACACTCCCACCAGTTCAGCAATGTCAATCTCCTTCAGCCGAAGCGCATGCAGCCGCCCCAGATGCCCCACTCCCACCACCCCGATGTGCACCTGCTCCCGATCCATTACAGCGTGGTTTCCTCTATGTTCATGAGTTCGTAGTGTTTGCGACCCTCAATAGCCCGGAAGATATACACCACCCGGTGCCCGTTCCGAAAGTAGATCCATTTCAGATGGGGATTGGGAATGGGATCCAGGCTGTGATCCTCAATCTCATCCGGCGGCCCGTTGGTGATGTACACCCTTCCCCGGTCGGTTTGCCAGCCCAGGCGCCCCCGGATGCTGAACCGGGCAATGGCCGAATCCACCCGACTGTAGAATTCGTGCATTAACTCGTTGTAGGGAGTATCCGGGGTGGGATCTTTCTCTTTCCAGAATTCCCGCACCCTGGCCAGTTGTTCCGCTTCGTTCCCCTCGGTCAATGCCTGATAGGCCGTTTCATCCATAATGTATTGCAGGGGCTTGATGGTCAGGTCTTTGTTCCACAGGCTGCGGGGTTTATCGAACCACACAATCTGCACCGGCACGGTTTGCCGGGTGGAATCGCCTTCCCAGCGATAAAGGACCCGGAGTCGATGCCGGCGCTCCTCCAGCCGCCGGGCCGGCACCACCACCGGAAGGGTTTCCTCCGATTGGCCGTTATGTAGCAGCGTGTCCAGGGAAAAGACGGTGGTTCCCTCCTTCTCCTCCATTACTTTCAGATCTACTTCTACCGGGAGAGTCGCCTCTTCCCGCCAGATGCGCAGCAAAATGCCCCAATCCCGGTTGAAGTCCCAGTGCCCGATCAGGGAGGCGGGCGGGTGCCCCTGAATGCTCAGGGGATGATCTTCCACCAGATCGGGGTAAAAATACAACGGCGGGGAAGGATACACGGGGGAAGGTTTGGGAAGGTGCAGCCGCTGCTTGACGGTCAGTTGTTGAGCGCCGTTCAGGTCCCGGTATTTTAAGAGGATCTCGTATCTTCCGGCAGCCACCTCGGCGGAATCCACCGTTCGCAGAAAGGTGCCGTTGTCGTGAGTGGCCTGAAAGGTTTTCACGGCGGTGTTCACCTGCCAGATGCAGGTTTCCGCCACCCCTTGCTTGCGCCCGGTGAGGTCGATTTCCAGCTCGGCGGCGGCGGTATAGATGTTTTCCTGGAACAGGAATTGGAAAAAGCTCCGGCGGATTTCCACCGGAAAATATACCCGAAATTGCCCCTCTCCCAGATACACCGGATAAGCCCGGAAGAGTACGGGAACTTTTTGGGGATAGCTTCCGAAGAAGGCGGTTCGTTCGTACACCTCTTTGTAGGGAGATTGTCCGAACAGGCTAACCGTTAAAAACAGCACACAGGCCAGAAAATTTCGCATATACGGCTCCTTAACTTTGAAAAAATATACGCAAGGGGTTGTTACAAACGCAAGGTACCTCTCATTCCCCTATGGGTTTTTTCTTGGAATTACCGGCGCCCCGTCCGTACATTTTAAATTGTGCTATTGCGAATGAAAGTTATGCCATGTACGATTACGATCATGTTACATCTAAAAGTTTGCAGGATTTGTTCAATCGTCGGCACCCATCGGGGTGAAATGTCAAACAGCGTATTGCGTAATGCGTATTGCGTAACGAGCCATAACACAATACGCAATACGAAATACGCAATGCACATTTTCCCCGGCTTTTACGCTTTGGCAGATCAAAGCAAGGTCGCTAAACCGGATGATAACATTACGCCCATTTTATAGATGATGCCGGAGCAACTCGAAGCCCAACAGATTGATCGGTACATGCTCAAGCTGAAGTCCCTGCTGTATGCGTTGCCGGAGTTTACCCGGCTGGAATCCTGTTTGAACCGGCAGGGGCCGGTGCATGTCAGGGGCATCTCCGGATCGCTGCTGGCGGTAGTGATCAATTTCATCCGGGAAGTTTCCCGTACTCCCCAGATCGTGGTGATGCCCGAAGGGGAAGATGCGGAGAAGCTGGTGGATGATCTTCAGGCATTTCTTCCCGCCGGAGAAGCGGTGTATTTCCCCTCCGATGAAGTGGTGCCGTTTGATCGGGGCACTTTCGCCCCGGCGCTGTACAGCCGGCGGATGAATGCCCTGGCCACGGTGCTGGAGAGCCGGGAAGTTGTGCTGGTGACCACGCCTCCTGCTCTGCTGCGCCGGGTACCCGCTCCCGGGGCCTTCGCCCGAAACATCGTGCACCTGAAAGTGGGAGAAGAATTCGAGCGAGAGTTGCTCATCGAATGGCTGGCCGAAAGCGGATACCAGCGGGTAGATATTGTGGATGAGATCGGCCAGTTCAGCGTGCGGGGCGGCATTCTGGATGTGTTCTCCTTGGAATCGGAAGTGCCCCATCGATTGGAGTTTTTCGGGGATACCATCGAATCCATCCGGGAATTTGATGTGCTGTCTCAGTTGTCCACCGGTCAGGTGGAGCGGATTCGCCTGCTGGGAAAATCCCCCGACGAACCGGATCGGGGCACCCTGTTTGAATATTTCCCGGAAGGGGCCTTTCTGTTCTGGCAGGATGCCGAGCGCTGCCATCAGCGCCTGAACGAGTGGTGGGAAGAAGCCCGGGCCCGCTTTGAGGAGCGGCGCGAGGAGCTGGATATCCACCATCTGGATGAATATTACCGGCCATTGCCCGACCTCCCCCCATTGCTAAAAAACTTTCGGGAAATCCGCCACACCCACTTCTCCGGGGGGCAGGCTCCCGATGTGCATTTCCATGCCACCCCGCCTCCGGTTTTTCATGGGAACATGAAGCTGTTTGTGGAGCACCTGCAGCGGCATCTGGTACGCCCGGCCCGGGAAGCCGACCGGCGGGAGATCTACCTGCTCCATGAAGGAAAAGGCTCCCGGGAGCGCCTGGAAGAGATTCTGGAAGCGGAGATGGGAGAAGTGCCTCCCCTTCACTTTCTGGAAGGAGAACTGCACCAGGGGTTTGCCCTCCCGGAGCATGGCCTGGAAATCCTCACCGACCACGAGATTTTCAACCGCCTACGGATGCGCCGTCGCCGTCGGCGGTTGCGGGTCTCCGCCAGCCTGGTGCGCAGCCTGCAATCCCTGGAGCCGGGAGACATCGTGGTGCACGTGGATTACGGCATCGGCAAGTACATGGGCACCGAGCGGATTACCGTGGCGGGGATGGAGAAGGAGTGCATCAAGCTCCTGTACGACAACAACGACGTGCTCTATGTGACCCTGGATAAGCTGAATCGCATCCAGCGGTATGTGAGCGAAGAGGGATACAAACCCAGGCTCACCCGTCTGGGCAGCCTGGAATGGGAGCGGGTAAAGAAGCGCACCCGCAAGGCGGTGGAGACCATTGCCCGGGAACTGGTGGAGCTATACGCTCAGCGGCAAACCCACACCGGGCACGCCTTCTCGCCGGACTCCCTGTGGCAAAAAGAGCTGGAAGCCTCTTTCCCGTACGAGGAGACCCCCGATCAGGCCCGGGCGGTGGAGGAGGTGAAGCGGGATATGGAGTCGCCCAGGCCCATGGATCGGTTGATCTGCGGGGACGTGGGATACGGCAAGACAGAAGTGGCCATCCGGGCGGCCTTCAAAGCGGTGCTGGACGGCAAACAGGTGGCGGTGCTGGTGCCCACCACCATCCTGGCCCAGCAGCATTACGACACCTTCCGGGAGCGCATGGCCAACTTCCCGGTTCGGGTGGAGATGGTCTCCCGCTTTCGCACCCCCGGGGAGCAGAAAAAAATTCTTCGGGAATTGGCCGAGGGCAAGGTGGACATCATCATCGGGACCCACCGGCTGCTTTCCCCGGATGTCTCCTTCAAAGATCTGGGCCTGCTGATCATCGACGAGGAGCAGCAGTTCGGGGTGCGTCATAAGGAGCATCTGCGCCGGCTGAAGATCACCGTGGATACCATCACCCTCACCGCCACCCCCATCCCCCGCACCCTGCACATGTCCCTGATGGGCGCCAGAGACCTGTCCATCATCGACACGCCCCCCATGAACCGCCTGCCCATCCGCACCGAAATCACCACCTGGGATACCCAGTTGATTTACACCGCCATTACCCAGGAGATCAACCGGGGAGGGCAGGTGTTTTTTGTGCACAACCGGGTGCAGACCATCGAGGGAGTGGCGGCCATGCTCAAAAAGATTGTTCCCCAGGCGCGCATCGCCGTGGCCCACGGGCAGATGAAGGAGCGGCAATTGGAGAAGATCATGTACGACTTTACCCATAAGAAGTACGACGTGCTGGTCGCCACCATGATCATCGAAAACGGGCTGGACATTCCCAACTGCAACACCATCATCATCAATCGGGCGGATCGGTTTGGGCTGGCCCAGCTGTATCAGCTTCGGGGGCGGGTGGGGCGCTCCGACCGTCAGGCCTTCGCCTACCTGATCGTGCCCCCACAGGATCGCCTCAGCGAGACGGCCATCAAACGGCTGTATGCCATCGAGGAGTTTGGCGAACTGGGATCGGGGCTGAAGATTGCCATGCGCGACCTGGAAATTCGAGGCGCCGGTAACCTGTTAGGACATAAGCAGAGCGGGTTCATCAATGCGGTGGGATACGACCTGTATCAGAAAATCCTCCGGGAAGCGGTGGAATCCATTCAGCAGGAGACCCTTCCCGATTACCGGATTGAAGACCACCTTCCCACGGTGGATGCCGCGGTGGATATGGATGTGGATGCCTACCTGCCCGATGCGTATATCAACTCTCCCAACGAAAAAGTGGTCATCTATCACCGTCTGATGAATCTGGACAACCTGCAACTGATCGACAGCCTGGTCAACGAACTGCGGGATCGATTTGGCCCCCTGCCGGAACCGGCGGAGATGCTCATCGAGATGGTCAAGATCAAAAAGCTGGCCTCTCAGCGGTACATCAAGCAGGTGCGGATCCGCCGCAACCGCATGATCCTTACCTTCGACGAAAAGGCCGCCGCCCGGGATGTGTTCATCGAAAAAGAGTTGCCCCGATACATCAATCAGACCATGGCCCCGTTGCAATTTATGCAGGGAGATCAGTTTAAGGTAACGGTCACCTTAAGCGGAAAAACCCCCCGGGAGCGAATTTCCTTTGCGAAATACTTCTTGCGAAATGTGTAGCGCCGGGATAAATTTTTTATTTTCACTAAATTCAGGGGGTAGGTACCATTATGCGTATTCGATGGATTTTCGCCTGTCTGAGCATCACCATCCTGTTGCTCCTCATCAGTTGCAAAGAATCCGACCAGGTTGTGGCCCGAATCGGCTCCATCACCATCACCGAGGCCCAGTTTCGCCAGCGGTTGATCAACCAGTTCCGTACCGAGGATTTGAGCACCCTTACCTTTGAACAAAAGCGGGATGCCCTGGAAAAGCTGCTGGACGACTGGCGCAAAGCGCTGAAAGCCCGGGAACTGGGGCTGGATCAGGATCCCGAATTTCTCCGTTTCCGAACCCGCAAACTCAATCTGTTGCTGGCGAATACCCTGTATAATCAGATTGTGGTGGATTCGCTGATCCCGGATACGCTGTTGGAAGAATATCAGCAATATGCCCAGTTCCGCATCAAAGCGGTGGTGGTCAAGGTGGGGCACCGGGGAGCGGAGATTTTTGATCGGGATCGCTCCAAAGAAGAGGCGGAAAATCTGGCCAAACACTATCGGGATCTGCTGGTGAACAGCCGGGACCCGGAGGAGTACGCCAAACAGGTGACCGATGACAGCCGGGTGCGCCCGGTGCTGGATCCCTATCGGCTGGGGCGTTTTCCCATGCATGTGGATCGAGCGGTGTTCAGCGCCGAAGTGGGAGATGTGGTCGGCCCGCTGTACACCACCCGGGGGTATGTGATCTTCAAGATTCTGGATAAACAGTACGATCCCGACTGGGCGCAACGGGCCTATGCCGAGGAGAAATTGCGCAACATTCTGCGCACCAACTACCTGCGGGGGCAGGAAAAGAAGCGGTTTGAGACCCTGACGGAAAAATTTAAGGAAAAATACGGCGCCCTGGTTCGGGAGGAGAACATTCAGGAAGCATTTGAACTGTTGCAGGATTGGGGCAAAAATCCCGGTCGAAAGCTGGAGGATTTTACCGAAGGGCACCGGAGTCTGGTGCTGGGCGAAACCAATTTTGCCCAATACACCTTTGGGGACTTGATTCGCTTTTACGATCAGCGGCTGCTTCGGGAGTATCGAAAATTCAGCAGCCCGGAGGTGTTGCGAACGTTTGTGGATCGGGAACTGAATCTGCTGGTCTGGGCTAAGGAGGCGGAGCATCGGGGATTGATGGAGCTGGAATCGGTGCAAAATGAGATGTGGAACTACGACATTGCTGCGCTCTCCAATATCCTGATCAAGCGGGAGGTGGAGGAAAAGATCCAGGTTTCCGATGAGGAGATCGCCCGGTATTACGATGCCAACAAGGAGAAGTATGTGATTCCGGAACGGATTCAGGTCCGGCAGATTGTGGTGGATGATGAAGCGACGGCGGAACGCCTTGCCCGGGAAGCCCGCCGGGGGGTGAGTTTCCGCAAGCTGGCCAAACCGTATCAGGAAAAGATGCTCCGTCGGGGATTCCGTTATGATCTGGGGTATCAAACCCGGGAATCCGTGCATAAAGAAGTGGTGGAGAAAGCCTTTGAAGCCGGGCCGAATCAAATCATCGGGCCGGTGAAAATCGGCGGGGTCTATCGGGTGATCCAGACCGGCTTGCATCAACCGCAGCGCCAGCGCCCGCTCATGGAAGTGCGCAACAGCATCTACTCCCAGTTGTTCAACCAGAAAAAACAAGAGATGACCGCCGCCCTGGAAGGGCAACTGAAGAAAGAGTTCAGTTATCGAATCAACGAATCCATACTGCGGAGTGTGAGTTGAGCGGAAGAGCGCTTTTCGGCAAAATGTGGCTTTTCCCGGGGATTTTGGTGGTGCTGTTGTTGTGTTCCTGTCGGCGGGAACAGATTCCTCCGGGAGAAATTGTGGCCCGGGTGGGGGAAGCCTACTTAACCCGGGAGGTGGTGCTCAGTCTGGTGCCGGCAGACCTCAGCCAGGTGGATCGGGAATTCTTCATCCGCAAGATTGTGGAACAATGGATAGAGGATCAGTTGCTGGCCCAGAAAGCCGCCCGGGAAGGGGTGGAGCTTTCTTCCGCCGAAGAATGGCAGGTGGAGCGGCTACGGGCGGAGTTGCTGGCCACCAAATTCCTGAACTCCCGTATCCGGGAAAATCTGCCGGTTACGGATCAGGAGGTGGAGGATTATTATCAGGCCCATACCCAGCAGTTTGTTCGAGACGCCGACGAAGTGCATCTGGTGCATCTCTATTTCGAGAAGCTGGACAAAGCCATTGTGCGGGAGATTCGGCAGTCCAAATCGCTGCTCTCGGTGATTGAGAACAATCCCTATCTCAAAACTCAGGTTAGCCGGGTGATCGAACCCAACGGTGATCTGGGATATGTGCCGGTGGAGCAACTTCGGAGCGAATTCCAGCGGGCTATCCGGGGAAAGAAAACCGGGGTGATCTACGGTCCCATCCGCACCAAAGACGGGTATCACTTCCTTCAGGTGCTGGATCGCCAGCCGAAAGGATCGGTACGAAGCCTGGATCTGGTGAGAGAGGAAATTGTGGTGTTTCTGAAATTCAAAAAGCGGCAGGAACGGATTCGACAATTGAAAGAAAACATTCGCAAAGAGATACCGGTGGAAACCTTTTATAACCACGTGCTTTAAATAGCTTTTTG
>CAYQGB010000041.1:0-20123 GCA_964416895.1 uncultured Calditrichaceae bacterium | reverse complement strand
CCTAAATGTCCCAATGTGCGAAGAAAGCATCCTGTACAAATCCCCAACCCTGCGGTTTGCGCAATGATGATTTGAAAATCCAAAAGTTAAACCAGAGAGGTTTCTTCATGTTATCTACCGTCAGAGGAAAATACATTCAGGCCATTGTCCTGATGTGGATAGGGTGGAGCAGCCTGGTATCGGCATCGCTGTTTGCCCAGAAAGCCGGTTTTCAGGGAGAATGGTTTTCTTCTCTGGGACGATTGGAGATCACCGTTTCCGGGCGGGAGGTCACCGGCACCTACTACCTGGGGGATAGCGAAGGCACCATCCGGGGGCGCCTTTCCCAAAATGGACAATTGCTTGCAGGAAGCTGGGCCATCGATTCCCGGGAAGGCCGCTTTCTGTTCCGCCTGGTCCCCAACGGCAACGGGTTCGTGGGCCGGTGGTGGAAGCCGGATGATACTCCCGGCGGGCAATGGATCGGCGTGCGTTTGGATAAGAAATTTCTGGCCGCTTCCTGTGATCCTGCGGAATTCGAAGGCACCTGGATCACCAATTACGGGCGCATGGAACTCACCGTGACCGGCACCCGGGTCCAGGGGGATTTTCGGGGGGAACGCAACCACGGCACCGTCCGGGGTACGGTGGATGCTGCGATCAATAAACTGTCCCTCTCCTGGAAAGATCAACAGAACAGCGGCACGGCCATCTTCAAGCTGATTCGGGGAAAACACAGCTTCGCCGGAGAATGGTGGTTCTCCGATCACGAATACGGAGGCTTCTGGTATGGCGTGCGTCCGGTAAAGATTGACGGCTGCATCGACGGCGATTGTGATGAGGGCCGGGGCACCTACATCTGGTCCAACGGGGATCGCTACGAGGGGCAGTGGGAAAACGGCCTGTACCACGGCCTGGGAGTGCTGTACAATTCCCGGGGTGTGTTGAAGAAACGGGGCATCTGGCTGGAAGGGGTGTACTACGGTCGCAATCTCTCCGGGGATTGCCGCAACGGCACCGGCAAAATCGAGCTGGCCAATGAAGACATCTACGAAGGCACTTTTCGAGAGTATGTCATCGAAGGCACCGGCAAATATATCTTCCATACCGGGGATGTGTATGAAGGGGAATTCCGCGACGGCAAGCCCCACGGCACCGGCACCTACATCTGGACCGAGGTGGGGGATACCTTTACCGGCGATTTCAGCCGGGGCAAGATTCAGGGAAAGGGAGTGTATCGGTTTGCCAACGGCGATGTGTATGAGGGGCTGTTCCGCCGGGGAATGCGCCACGGTCGGGGCATTATGACCTGGCGTAGCGGAGAGCGCTACGAGGGCAGCTGGCGACGGGATGAGATCACCGGCAAGGGGGTGTATTATTACCCCAACGGGGATGTGTACACCGGGCACTTCCGGGCGGGATTAAAGCACGGCCAGGGCACCTACACCTTTGCCGATGGCCGGAGCATCTCCGGCATCTGGGAAGAAGATCATCTTAAAGAACCGGCGCCGGGAAATTCCGCCGCCGTGGTGGAGCTGGCCTCACTGCCCCCCATTCAGGAAAACCACCCCACCGAACACGTGGCGGCGGTAAAATCCGATGACACCGGAGCCTTCTATCTGGTATATTCCACCCGCCGGAAGACCCTGCCGCCTCCGGAAGAAGCCGCGGAACCGATCACAGAGATTTTTCTGACCTACTACATCATCTATGCCCCCAAAGGGATCACCGCCGACACCGCCCGGGCCTTTCTGGAAAGCAAAACCGGCAGGCGCCTGCCGGAGGATCTGGCATTCGAGAAAACCCACAATCCCGAGGCCGGCGTGAAGCTGCACATCCGCCGGTATCGCAACCTGCTGAACAATGTGCGGGTGCATACTCTGGGTGGAGAGTACTTCTACTATTACACCGGCGCGCTGGAAGCGGTGCGATGAAAGCGCGCCCGGATACGCTCTAACAGCAGTACCAGCGTCGGCAATACGATCAATCCCAGTAGCGTGGCCGCCGTCAGCCCCCCGATGGTGGACAGGGACAGGGTGTACCAGATGTCGTCGGGATCGTATTTATCCGCCAGCAGAAGCAGGGGCAGCAGACCGGCGATGGTGGTAACCGTGGTCATCAGGATGGGGCGCAGCCGCTCGCTGCCGGCGGTCACCAGCAGCTCCCGAAAACTCCCAAATTCCCCCCGCCACTTGAGCTGATTCACCCGATCCAGCAGAATGATCCCGTTGTTGAGCACAATCCCCATCAAAAAGATCACCCCGATGTAGGCCGCCTGATTGAACAGGGTATCGGTGAGGTAGTAGGCCAGAAATACCCCGATCAGCGACAGGGGAATGATCAGGAAAATGAGCACCGGGTAGGTGAACGATTCATACAATCCCGCCAGCACCATATACATCAGCAGCAGGGCGATGATCAGCACGGTGGTAATGTTGCGGGCTTTCTGCGATTGCCACCACCACAGGGTTTGCTTCTTCAGGGCGTAGCCGGGGGGAACTTCGGTGGTTTGCAAAAAACTTTCGATAAACTGTTTGGTAAATCGGTACGGCGCCAGGTAGTCGAAAGCAATGACCTTGTAATACTGCTGATTCTCTCGCTCGATCACCGGTTGCACCCGCCGGTAGGTGAACTGCCCCAGGTTGCCCAGACGCACTTCTTCCCCGTTGGGATTGCGGATGGGCAGTTGCCCCAACTGATAGAGATGGAAATCATCGTACCGGCGAGAGACCACCGCATAGGGCACCTCCTCCCAGCCCAGCCGCAGCCGCTGGCGATACAGATATTGGGATAGATAGGGGCGGGTTTGCCACACCACATCGCCCACGGTCAGCCCGTACCATCCCAGCCGCTCCCGATGCAGTTGCAGGGTGGTCTCGAAGGTGGTCTTTCCCCAGAAGTGCCGGGTGAGATCGGTGCGCACGTTGCGCACCCGCCGGAACTGCTCCAGCCGCCGCTTCAGC
Organism: uncultured Calditrichaceae bacterium; assembly: GCA_964416895.1. Taxonomy (GTDB): domain Bacteria; phylum Calditrichota; class Calditrichia; order RBG-13-44-9; family J075; genus CAYQGB01. Next base: position 17,181 of record CAYQGB010000041.1, on the reverse strand, counting down.
CCCTCCGCGTAACGCTCCATGTCCCGATAGTTGTATCCGCTGAGCACCAGGCGATTGTTCATGGTCATCCCGCCGTAGCCGCTGGAAAATCCCGGGCCGTAGCCCACCACGGAGATGGCCGCATTGCCGGTGCGGGCAGCCCGGGTGATCAGCCGCTCTTTGATCAGAAAGGGGATCACGCTGAACTGCGCCGCCCGGGTGAAGCGCACCTCCATGTGAGCGAAATTGGCGGTGACCCGGGTGCGCACCTGGGCCACCCCCTCCTCTCCCAACACCGTCCGTTCCATGAGGGCGGCAATCCGGTCGGTCTCCCGAATATCGGTTCCCGAAGGCAGATCGATGCTCACCACCACCCGGGTATCCTCTCCCCAGCGCCACAACTCCCCCCGATCCACGTACCGGTAGAACAGATACAGGCTGCCGCCCAGAAGGTGATTCAGATAGGGGCGCACTTCGCTCATCACCGGGCTGCCCATAACCGTGTTATACAGGTGGGAGACCTGCCGCCGCAGAAAGGAGGCCTCCGGATCGACTTCCAGCGCATCCGGCAGCAGCCATACCGGCAGCCCGAAGCACCACACCGTGATCAGCGCCACCAGCCAGGGGCGCGCCAGGGCCTTTCCCAGCACCGCCCGATAGAGGCGCTCCAGGCGGGTACCGCCGGGGGAAGTCGCCGTCGAAGGGGAGCCGACCGCCGATGAAGGGGCAATCCCCCGCCGCCGATACCAGCGATAGGCCACCGCGGGAATCAGAAAAAAGGCCACGCACAGAGAGGCCAACAGCGCCAGGGAAACGGTGATGGCAAAGGGAAGATAGTAGATGCGCAACTCATCGGTCAGGTAAAGAAAGGGGAGCAGGGCTGCCAGGGTGGTGAGGGTGGAAGCGATCAGGGGAAGCACCACCTCCCGGGTGGCGGAGACGATGCCGGCATCCAGCGATGCCGAAGGTTCCGCGGCGGTCACCCGCCGGTGAATGTTTTCCAGCACCACGATGGCGTTGTCCACCAGAATGCCGAACCCCAGGGCCAGCCCCGCCAGGGTGATGATGTTCAGGCTGAACCGAAACAGGAACATCAGCAGCAGGGTAAACAGCACGCTGATGACGATGCTGGCCTGCACGATGGCGGCATAGCGCAGACGCCGGAGAAACAGGGTCAGCACCAGGAAGATGACCAGAAAGCCGAACAGGGCCCGGAAGAACAGATCCCGGAGATTTTCCCGGATGACCAGGCTCTGATCGTCTTCTTTCAGCAGGCGGATGCCCTCCGGGAGCCGCCGTTCCAGCGCCGCCACCGCCTGATACACCCGATCGGCCACGGCAATGGTGTTGGCGCCGGGTTCTTTTTCGATCTCGATCAGGATGGTGGACTGCCCGTTGATGCGTTGCAGGGAATAGGGCGGGGAGAGGGTATCCACCACCGCGGCCACATCCCGCAGCCGGATCAGCCGGTGATCCACCAGGCGGAGGGGCAGGGTTTCGATGTCGTGCAGGGTGTGCAGGGTCTGGCGCACGGCCACGGCCACCCGCCCGGAAGCGTCGATAAAGGAGCCGGCCGAGAGGGTCAGGTTGGCCTCCGCCAGCGCCCGGCGCAAATCCCCGGGGAGCAGCCGAAAGGCCTTCAACCTGTCCTCATCGAACACGATGCGAATCTGCCGATCCCGCCCGCCGACCACTTCCACCCCGGCTACCCCGGCCACCCCGGTCAGGGTGGGGCGAATCTGCCGCAGGGCGATCTGCCGCAGCCGGGCGTCGTTATACGGCCCCACCACGTGATAGCTCATAAACCGGGTGGTCTTGATCTCCTCGGGCACGTATTTGATGATCCGGGGGGGCAGGGCCTGCGGGGGAAGCCGATCCTGCAAAAACGAAAGCCGCTCCTGAATGGCAAAGCGCAGGTAGTTGACATCCACATCCCGTTGAAGTTCCACCTCGATCCGGGAGAAGCCCTGGCGGGACTCGGAGCGGATCTTGCTCACCCCCTTGACGCCGCTGATCTCCCCTTCGATCACCGAGGTGACGTATGCCTCCACCGCCACCGGCGAGGCCCCCGGCCAGGCCGTCTGAACAAACAGCCGGGGGAACTCCACCGAGGGGAGAATTTCCAGAGGCAGATTCAAGGCGGCATACGCTCCGGCGGTGACGATGGCAAAAAAGATCACCAGCGTGGCCACCGGGCGATGCAGCGATTTGTGGATAAGCCGTTCCAGCATGAGCCAAAAATCTACGGATTTGAGGGGGAAGAAACAAGGGGGGTGTTTGCAAAACAGCGGTTTCCTGATTATACTTTTTGCACAAAATAAATGTCGGCGCATACCGCAGATGGCGGCATTCGACAGGCCGAGGTGAATCTCTTCATATGGGGAGACCGACAATGATCCTTGTTACCGGAGCAGCGGGGAAAACCGGTCGGGCAATCATTCAGGCATTGTGTAAAAGAGGAGCGCAAATCCGGGCTGTGGTCCATAGAAAGGAACAGATTCGACAACTGAAGCAACTCGGTGTACAATCGGTTGTTTGTGGGGATATGCGTTCACAGCCGATGATGAACGAAGCGGCAACAGGGGTACGGGCGATATACCACATTTGCCCCAACGTCAGTCCTGATGAACTTACCATGGGGCAGATTATGATCCGGGCGGCACAATTTGCGGGGGTTGAACGTTTTGTGTACCATTCGGTATTTCATCCGCAGATCGAATCAATGCCCCATCACTGGCAAAAGATGCGCGTAGAGGAGAAACTATTCGAGTCGGGCTTATCCTGTACCATCCTCCAACCGGCGCCCTACATGCAAAATATCTTGCCCTATTGGGAGGCGATTGTTGAACACGGGCGGTTCCGAGTACCCTATTCAGAACACACCCAATTGAGCAGTGTTGATCTGGAGGACGTCGCCGAGGTCGCTGCCACCGTATTGTGCGAATCCGGGCATGAAGGGGCCATCTACGAACTTTGTGGCACTGAACCCCTGTCACCGGTTGACATCGCCCGGATCATCAGTCGATGTCTGGGGAAACCAATTACCGTTCAGGTCATCTCCCATGAAGAATGGGAGGCCACAGCGCGGGAGAAAGGGTTGGGCGAGTACCAAATCCAGGCTCTGCTCAAAATGTTTCGGTATTATGAACAGTTTGGATACTGTGGCAATTCACGAATCCTGGAATGCCTGTTAAAACGATCCCCCACAACCTACGTGAGTTTTATTGAACGAACGGTTCGGGAAACCACCCGGAGCCGCCGGGTCGATGGGACAGCGGAATAACTGCGGAGTGATGGCCGGCCCGGGAGGGAACCCACCAATTACCCACCCCGGAAAGCCTCCCTCGTTCAACTCCCGGCCTGCCCCGGAGCCCCTGCAAAACCCACCAGTCGCCGCTTAATTTCTCCGACCAACCCCGGCCCCCGGTAGATCAATCCGGTATAAAGCTGAATCAAAGACGCGCCGGCCTCCATTTTTTCCAGGGCATCCTCCGGGGAGTGAATCCCCCCCACTCCGATGATGGGAAAGGCTCCCCCGGAAGCACGGTGCAGATACCGAATCACCTCCGTGGCCCGCTCCCGCAGAGGGCGACCGCTGAGTCCCCCCTCTCCGATGGCCTGCAACTTCCGGGGAGATGTGCGCAGGCCCCGGCGCTCCACGGTGGTGTTGGTGGCAATGACCCCGGCCAGGCCGGTCTCCTGCACCACCTCGATGATGTCGTCTAACTGACCGGGGGTCAGATCAGGGGCGATCTTTAGCAGCAGCGGGCGGGGGGAAGGCATCCGGCGATTCAGAACCTGCAGGTGTTGCAGCAGTTCCCGCAACGCTCCCTTCTCCTGCAACGCCCGCAATCCGGGGGTATTGGGCGAACTGACATTCACCACAAAATAATCCACCTGATCATACAGCTTGCGGAAGCAGATTTCGTAATCCTCCACCGCCCGGTCATTGGGGGTGGTTTTATTTTTGCCGATGTTCCCCCCGATGATCAGCCCCTTCGGTCGCCGCCGCAACCGGGCCGCCACCGCTTCCACCCCCTCGTTGTTGAACCCCATGCGATTGATCAGGGCTTCATCCTCCGGCAGCCGGAACAGCCGGGGGCGGGGATTGCCCGGCTGGGGACGGGGCGTTACCGTGCCGATCTCCACAAATCCAAATCCCAGGCGTCCCATCTGGCGATACACCCGGGCGTTCTTGTCGAAGCCGGCCGCCAGGCCCACCGGATTGGGAAAAGACAGGCCGAACACCTCCCGCCGCAAATCAGGGGAATCCACCCGGGAGGTGCGTCCCACCAGCCCCGCCACGGCCAGAGGGGGCAGCCGCAGCAACACCATCACCAGCCGATGGGCCGTCTCCGGCTCCAGACAGAACAGAAGCCGCCGCAGGATCAGTTCATACATGACCGGAGGGCGCGCGCATAGGGGTTCATAAGTTTCGCTCCCAGAATTCCAGCATGGTATTATACAGATGGATACGGGCCGGCCGGTCGGAGATGCCGTGCTTGCGCATGGGATAAAACATCATCTCGAAGCGGAGGTTATGCCGGATCAGTTCATTGACAAAAGCCCAGGAATTCTGGGGATGCACATTGTCATCGTAGGTGCCGTGCACCAGCAGCAGCCGCCCGTGAAGGTTTTTGGCGCTTTTGACAAAAGAAGTTTTTTCATACCCTTCGGGATTATCCTGGGGGCGTTTCATGGCAAATTCCGCCCACTTGGTATCGTAATAGTGCCAGTCGGTTACCGGGGCCACGGAAATGCCGGCCTTGAATTCCCGGGTATGGGTCATGGCGTTGAGGGTAAAGCTGCCTCCGCCGCTCCATCCCCAGATGCCCACCCGGGTGGAATCGACCCAGGGTTGGGCCTTCAACCAGCGGATGCCGTCCACCACATCCTTCATTTCCCGGGGGCCGGACATCAGATAGAGCAGGCGGTTCTCCAGCTTCTTGCTGATGGCGGTGGCGCTCCGGTGATCAAACCGCACCACCAGATACCCCCGCTTCACCAGCATATTGTCAAAATATATGGAATTGCGCCATCGGTTGAACACCGTGGGAGCGGAAGGGCCGCCATACACATAATAGATCAGGGGATATTTCTTGTGGGGATCGAAGTCTTTGGGCTTCAGGATTTCCGCCGGCATAGGAAATCCATCGGAGGTGGGGATGGTAAACAGTTCCGGATACTGGAGATCAAATTTTTCCAGCACCTCCGCCCGGGAAGTGCCCAGCACCGCCAGGCGGGTGCCATCGCGGCGGTGAAGGGTAAGGGAAGGCAGGGTGCGGATATTGGAGTACAGATCCACATAGTAGTCGGCGTTGGGGCTGAAGGTGATCTGATGCACCCCGGGTTCCCGGGTCAGGCGTTCCATACCGCTGCCGTCGAAGCGAATCCGATACAGGTGCCGCTCCACCGGGGATTCCTTCATGGCGGTAAAATAAATCCATCCATTCTCCTCATCGATGGCCGCAACCGCCTGGCGCATCCAGAACACCCCCCCGGAAGCCCGCACCGCCCATTCTCCCCGGGTAATCTGATTCACCAACTGCCCCTCCAGGGTGAAGCGATACAGGTGGGCGTATCCGTCTCGCTCCGATTGCCAGATGAAATGCCGCCCATCCTTGAGAAAATAGAGATCATCGTGAATGTTCACCCAGGCGGTATCGGTTTCGCTCATCACCGGGTGGGCATGGCCGGTCTGGCGATCCACCAGAAACAGTTCCAGCCGGGTCTGGGCCCGATTCATGGTCTGCACGCTCAACCGGCGGCTATCCGGCAGCCATTTGACCCGGATGAGATACTCATAGGGGTGATCCCCCAGTTCCACCCATACCGGCCGGGGATCCTCCAGTTCCACGATTCCCACATGCACGATGGGGTTGTCGGTACCCGCTTTGGGATAGCGCTGGGTAATCACCCGGGGCACCACGGGCTTAAAATCCACAAAGTGCATCACCGTGACCGGGGATTCATCGGTTCGCAAAAAGGCGATGGCCCGGGAATCCTCCGACCACCAGTAACCGATGTCTCGACGACCGAATATCTCTTCCCAGTACACCCAGGAGAGTGTGCCGTTGAGGATGGTATCCGAGCCATCCCGGGTCAGGCGGATTTCCCGTTCTTTTCGGAGATCATACACATACAGATCGTTCTCCCGGACAAAAGCGATCTTGTTTCCGTTGGGAGAGAAGTTGAGGGATTTCTCTTCCGGTTCCGTTTGGGTGATCCGGGTAAACGTGCTGTGGGAAAAATCCAGCAGGAAAATATCCCCCTCCAGCAGATAGGCGGCGTGCCGTCCCTGGCGGTCAAAGGCGGTGGGCCAGGGGAGGCTGTTCAGAGAATCCTCCCGCAGCGCATTTAGACTGGCCAGCGCCCTTTCCCGATCCACCAGTTCCCGGCGACGTTGGGGATGGCGGGGATCCACCACTTCCAGGGTGCGGGCTTCTTCCGGCTTTTGCCGGTCATACAGGATGAGGGTGCTGTTCTCCAGCCAGTGCACCAGGGGCATGGCCGTCACCCGGGCGCTTTCATCGCTGTAAATCCACTCCACAGTAAGCGCTTCCTGCTGCTGAGCCGGCAGGGATAACGGCGCCAGCCCCACCAGCCCCATCAGCACAAACCCCAGAATACCGCGAGCACGAGCGTTCATAATAGACCTCCGGATTGTGGTGATGCGTAACGGTTACCTTCATTCGTTCCGGGAATCTTCCCGGCACCAGACCAGGGCGAAGGGCACCCCGGTGAGCACAAAGGCCAGATCGATGAGCGACTTTTCCCACTCGAACACCAGCCGAATCCCGATCAGGGCCACGATTCCCGCCAGATAGATCGCCGGCAACAGGGGATACAGCGGCACCCGATATCCTCCCGGTTCGCCCATGTGGTTTCGGCGGAATTTAAACAACGCCACGGTGATCAGGGCGTAGAAAATCAGCACCACGAAGGTCATCCCGGCCACGATGGTCTCGAAGCTGCTGCGCGCCAGCAGGATGACCGCCGCCCACACGCAGTGGGCGATGATGGCGTTGGAAGGGGTACGAAACCGGGGATGCACCGCCGACAGCCAGCGAAAGAACAGCCCATCCCGGGCCATGGCATAATACACCCGGGGAGCGGTCATCATAGTGCCGTTGGTGCTGCCGGTGGCGGAAACCATGACCACCAGGGCGATGATGCCCGCCCCCACCGGCCCCAGCAGATGCACCGCGGTATCGGAGGCCACCACCCGGCTGGCCCGCACCCCCTCCATCCCCAGCACATAGTGATACAGAAAATTGGTCAGCACATACACCCCCACCACCATGCCGATCCCGATAAACAGGCTCCGGGGGATCACCCGTCGGGGATCGGTCATCTCCCCGGCGGAATAGCCCACCCGATCCCATCCCAGATACGAGAACACCACCAGCATCATGGCGGCGCTGAAGTTTCCCCAGGCGCCCAGATGTTCCGTGGGCGGCAGAGTTTCTCCCAGCCGGTCGGTCTGCCCCGGCAACAGCACCAGCCCCACCACCACCAGACCGACCAGCCCCCCCACTTTGATCATGGTGGACAGCTTCTGATACACGCTGGCCTGGCGAATCCCTACATAATTCAGGGTTCCCAGAACGGCGATCACCAGCAGCGCCAGCAGGGTATGGGCGGTCTGGCTCATGGTCGGCCAGAAAAAACGGGCGTAATCGGCGGTAATGAGGGCCAGTCCTGCCGCCGGGCTGGTGCGGATGATGAACAGTTGCGCCCACCCGAAAATAAATCCCACATACGGCCCGAAGGCCCGGTGCAGATACACATACTCCCCTCCGGTGTTGGGGAAACGGGTGCCCAGTTCGGCGTAGATCAACCCTCCGATATACACAAACGCTCCCGCCAGCAGCCACAGCAGTAAAATATCATAAAACGAGGACTGGTATCCGGCGATAATCCGGGGCGTGGAAAATATGCCCGCGCCGATGGTGATGCCGATGAGAATGGCCACGCCATCCACCACGCCCAGGGTGCGGCGCAGGGAAGGGGAAGCAGAGGATGGTTCCGGGGGTAGCGACATGATTCCTCCGTGTAGTTGCCGGAAATAGCGGGTAAGTCGTTGGGGCATTTTCTCCGGGGATAGACCGGAAACTTCACCGCCCCATTGGAACGCGGGGCAAAGTTGGATAAGTTATACAATATCGGCGAAATTCCAAATTCAAAAAGGGCGCAGTATGGTGACCATCGACGGCAGTTTCGGCGAAGGCGGGGGACAGATTCTCCGCACCGCATTAACCCTCTCGCTGATTACCGGGAAACCCTTTCGCATCGTTCACATTCGGGCCAATCGCAAACGCCCCGGGCTGTTGCGCCAGCATTTGACCGCGGTGCAGGCGGCAGCCCGTATCGGACAGGCGCGGGTGCGGGGGGCAGGGGGCAGCCCCCACCTCTCCCCCGGCGAACGGGAATTGACCTTTGAGCCGGGAACAGTGCAACCGGGGGAATACCGGTTTTCCATCGGCAGCGCCGGGAGCGCCACCCTGGTGTTGCAAACCGTCCTTCTGCCGCTGGTGGTCGGGGCGACCTCTCCATCGGGTGGTACCACCCGCGTGGTGGTGGAGGGGGGCACCCACAATCCCCTGGCGCCGCCGTTTGATTTTCTGGAAAAAGCCTATATTCCCCTTCTCAATCGGATGGGGGCTGCGGTTACCGCCCATCTGGAGCGATACGGTTTTTATCCCGCGGGGGAAGGGAGGATCGTGGTCACCGTGCAACCGACAGGTCCGCTCCGCCCCCTGCATCTGCCCGAACGGGGAGAGATTGTGGACATGCGGGCCAGGGCGGTGGTGGCCAATCTGCCGGTGCACATCGCCCGACGGGAATTGAAGGTGATTGCCGGGGAGATGGGACTGGCTCCCGGGCAACTGGAGATCAGGGAGATTCGCCGGGCGCCGGGGCCGGGGAATGTGGTGACCCTGGAAGTGGTCGCCGAGCAGGTGACGGAAGTGTTTACCGGATTCGGTCGAAAAGGGCTACCGGCGGAGAAGGTGGCCGGGGGAGTGGTGGCCGCCGCCCGGCGCTATCTGGAAGCGGAAGTGGCCGTGGGAGAACATCTGGCCGATCAGTTGCTCCTCCCCCTGGCCGTGGCCGGAGAAGGCTCCTTTTCCACCCTCCCGCTCACCCCCCACGCCGAGACCAACATCCATGTGATCCGGCAATTTCTGGACCTGGAAATCGAAGTAGCCGGGACGGGAGGGCGCCGCCTGGTGAAAATGTGGCAAAAATCAAGTTTATACATTTGATTTTTTAAATTTTTGCCGTAAATTCGATTCAGATCTTTGAAAAGTTATACCAACTCGGTACAGGGAGCAGTACGGGTTATCCCTACCGCGTCGCCCTGGAAGTTACACGGAATTTCCAAGCATGGAGAAGCCCCATGATCGGGATGGATTTACAGGAAAAATTATACGACGACAAATTATACGTCGTCATCATTGGGGACATGAGTGGTTCAAAACAGTTGAGTGGGAGGAGTCGCTATCAGGCGCAGCTGTTCATCAAGTCGGCCATTGTGCAGATTAACGAAGAGTATGCCGAGCATATTGAGGCGCCCTTCACCATTACCAAAGGGGATGAATTTCAGGGGCTTTTGACGGATCTGGAGGCCGCGTTTCGGATTGTGCTGGCTCTGGAAAAATTAACCTTCCCGGTGCGACTGCGTTTTGGGCTGGGCGTGGGCGAAGTGCTCAAGATGGGAAGCCATACGCCCATCGAAATGGACGGCCCGGCGTTTCATCGCGCCAATGCCGCCCTGAATATGGCCAAAAAGAAAAAGTGCAACTATTATATCATCACCCCCGATGAAAATATCAACCTGTTGATCAACACCACCTTCCACTTAATCACCGCCATTAAGCAGCGTTGGAAAGAGCGCCACTACCGGTTGTACTGGCGCTACAAAGATCTGGGCACCTACCGGGAGGTCGGTGCGCTGGAAAACATTACCCCCCAGGCGGTATGCGATGCCCTGAAAAACAGTCGGGCAATTAGCGTCAAAACCGCCGAAGAAAACCTGCTGGAATATTTTCAGCAGGTTCCCCTGTGCCGGTTTCAGGAAGATTCCTCCGATCAGGTCATCCTGGGAGACGATGAGTATTCGGTGGGATGATGCGTTCCCGGTTGGGCCACCGACCGCCTCTCCCCTGATATTGCCTTCCGGCTCAAGAGGCCATGGCGATCACCACATTCCCTTTTTTGTGCCCTTTCTCCACGTACCGGTGAGCTTCGGCAATCTGCTCCAACGGATAGCGTCTGTCCAACACCGAAGTTAGCTTTCCCGCCTCAATAAGCCCTTTCACTTCCTGGAGAAGCGCCTGCAACTCCGGCGCCGGGCGCAGGCCGGTGGCAGAAAATTTCGCTTTCCGGGTGCCCACCGATGCCGTGCGGATCATTTGAAGCAGCAGTGGCAATTTCAACACCGGTGAGAGGTACACTCCATTTTCCTTCAGGGCATTCTGGCATCGGGAAAAGGAACTCTTCCCCACGGTGTCGAAAATGATGTCGTAGGTCTGGCGGGCCCGGGTGAAGTCTTCAGCGGTGTAATCAATAACCGTGTCCGCTCCCAGAGCGGTTACCATATCCAGATTTGCGGTGCTGCATACCCCGGTCACTGTGGCACCGAAGTGTTTGGCAATCTGCACCGCCGCAGTCCCCAAACTCCCCGGAGCCCCGTTGATCAGCACACTGTGCCCCGGTTGCACCGGTTCAACATCTTTCAGGAAGTTCCACGACGTTAAGGCCCCGTCACAGACCGGAGCGGCTTCCTCGTATGTCATGTCGGCAGGCAGGGTTTCCAGCACCCCCGCTTCCGGCACACACACATACTCGGCATTGGCGCTGAAGGCCATCCCGGTCTCGCCAAAGACGGAATCGCCTTTCCGGAACCGGCTTACCTGTTGCCCCACGGCCTCAATGACCCCGGCGAATCCGGTGCCGGGGATGGGATGCCTGGGCCTCCGCAGCCCGATAAACAACCGGGCGTAGAAAGGCGTTCCCCTGCGCATCATGCAATCGGCGGTGGTAACACTGGCGGCATATACTTTTACCAGCACTTCGTTATCACCGGGAATGGGGGTTTCCACTTCGGTGAGTTGCAGGACATCGGGAGCCCCGTATCCTGTACATATAGCGGCTCGCATAAAATTCCTTTCGGATTGTGATGATACTGGAGATTTTGATACAGTATACACCCACAATCCCCGGAAACCTAATGGAATGTCATTTCTATCCCAATGAACTCGGCGTGCAATAAAGGAAGGCTCAAAAGGCAGGCCACAATAATAATGGGGCATCTCCGATGCGCTTTCTCCAGCGCCCGGATGATCATCAGCAACAGTCGTCAACCCGCTCGCCCCACCTTTCTACCATCTCCAACTTCGTGGAAGTTGAATTATTGTAGTGTTCTTTCAAGGTTTATTTGACGGGTTCCCATGTCATTCTGATCTCGCCGTGGCGGGAGAAGAATCTCTTTATGAATTCAACCCGTCATCCAAACCTTGAAAGAGCACTATGGCTTACCCGGAAATCACTCGCGGTTCAATCATCTCCAGCTGACGGGCTTCTTTCTTCTGCGCCTGATATAAGTCCCACCGCAATTGCAAATTCATCCAGAACCCTGCTGTCGTTCCGAAATACTTTGCCAGCCGCAGCGCCGTGCTCGGCGTGATCCCGCGCTTTCCGTTGATCAACTCATTGATCCGCTGATAGGGAACTCGGATGCTCTCCGCCAATTCCCGCTGGGTAATTCCCAATGGTTCCAAAAACTCTTCCCGCAAGATTTTTCCCGGATGTGTTGGCTCTCTATGGCTCGGTACTCTTACCATGCTACACCTTTACCTGTGATAATCTACGATTTCTACGTCTTCTGCGCTATTTTCGCGCCACACAAAGCAAATACGATATTGCTGGTTGATCCGAATGCTGTATTGCCCTGCCCGATCGCCTTTTAATGCTTCCAGACGATTGCCCGGGGGAACCCGCAGGTCATCCAGCGTTTCGGCGGCGTCAAGCAGATCAAGTTTACGCACCGCAACTTTCCATAAATAGCGACACCAATACAGATGGATGTGTTAATGCTGCCCAACAGTCTGCGCTTCACCTGCGCCGCGAAGCGCAGCGGAGCGGCGTCAGGTGCAAGCGCTTGTTGAGCGGCATCTTCTTTTAGAAGCTCATTTTACTTGTTTATCTTCGCAGAATGTTTCCACAAAAGAAGACAGCAGCAATAACATCACAATTGCACCTTCCTACAGAGGCTTCACCAACATCTACACTGGCTGAATAACAAAAATGGTTGCTTTCTCACCTCTAACCCTGATCGGCACCTTTTGCATGACCGAAAGATACGACACTCCTGACAGCGCGAGTTCTAATGAAGCGATGTCACCGGTGAGAAAAATAGCACGCCACACTCTCGGTACACCAATGCGAATCATTTCAGTAAACAGATTCCTATAGAGCTCCACATTATGTTGGCGATCTCCATACTGCTTCCCAAAAGGCAAATTTGAGAGAATGAGTGTAATTGAGTTAGCTGGTAAATCTGTTTTCGTTCCATCTTGGATTTCCAAACGAATTTGCGGTATATGTGTCAGATTTAAGCGCGCCGCCGCAATTGCATGAGGATCTATATCAAAGCCAATAAAACGCGACTGCGGTGTATACGCATATGCTTCTGCTAAAAGGGTGCCGCTTCCACACATGGGATCAAGGATTACCTCCTCCTTCCCCGGCTTAGACAAGAAGGCCATTGCAGCGGCAATAGTTGGTGGTAATGAACCTGGACGTTCAACTACTCGAGCATCTCGAAAGCTCGCATCCAATGACCTATATTGCCGTAAACAAATATAATAGACTTCTTCTATGCAAAAAACCCAGAGAGCTTCTTCCGCATCAATATCAAGAAGAACACCCCGCTGTTTGAGTTCTTCCGCTAGCCAGGATTTGAATTTTGGCTTTTTAAAATGAGTACCATCTACCGTTACAACCAATCGTAAAGGACGCTGCAATGCTCGCAGTGAAGCTGCTAGGCGATTAAGTTGTGCCTTTGACACCTTGTAACGACCATAGATCAAACAACGGTGTATCTCTTCGGCTGTTCGCAAATCATCTGCGGTGGGTTCTCTCGATGTCTTATTGATGAATAATAAGTCGTAATTTCGTTGGTACAGGGTTGTTATCCTAGTTTGTGGATCTAGCAATCTGCGAAACCGGAGCTCCTTTATAACTATCTTTGCTAGACCTGGCCTACATCGTACAACCCAAGGGACTTTCATAACCCGTTGCCTCATTTGCAATGCCTCTCTCGGTAACTGTAAGGGGCCTTGCAATACGCCAAAAGTGGCTTGGCCACACACTCCCAAGTATATTCCTTAGCGGCGAGTGAAGCATTCGCCTTATACTGCTGACCGAGTTCTGGACTCCTGCTAAGCAAATCTATAGCGTTCGCAAGTGCATCGATATCTTCGGGTGGGACAACAATACCAAACTCGTGTTCTTTGACCAGATCACTCAGCACATCCCCTTCTGTTACAATCACTGGCAATGCACCCCATAAATAGTCCATTACACGCGTTCGAAAGCACAGCCTAGATTCATAGGTGGCACGATGTAGGCTCAAGCCAATGTCAGCCTCAAGCAAGTAGTTAGAGCGCTCAGAGTACGGTATCCACTCAACGAAAAACACATATTGGTTATAGAGATCGAGTTCCTTGCTCAAGGCTAAAGCCGCTTTAGCTATTTTCATCATAGGGAGATCTGTGTGATGGTTTCCATACCCTAAGAAAACCAATTTGACATCAGAACGCCACTTTACAAGTTCAGCCATAGCGAAAATCGCAGAGAGTGGGTCTAACCAGTTCCAAATACCTCCTCCCCAGAGAACAATACAATCCGTATCTACAATGTGGGGTAATTGGCTCCGCATCACTCTTCTTGTGTTTTTAGGCGGCTTATTCGGCAAGCCAAAAGAGACTACGTCAATCAGACTGCGTAACTGTGCATCACTCTGATAATAATGGATTAAACGCCGGCCGCAAGCCGTAAGTGCACCAAGCCAGTAGTCCCGTTGCCGCTTGCTAGCACATATAAAGAAGTCGCCTAAAGACAGGATTTGCGTCAGGACATAATAGTCATCACCGCGCCTTATCTCAGCGTCCTCGGGATCTATACGTGCATATTCTAGGTTTTCTACAATCCAGGGGGAGTATAAGTCGAATACGAGGAATTTATGATCTAATAACTCACGATTCAGGTACCGGAAAGGTAGATACTGCGAAACAATCACATCATGTTCACTGATCAGGTCTTCAAAAGCTACAGCACCACGTTTAGTCGAATATAAGCCTTCAATGCTCACAAGGTTTAGTCCATCTACTAGGTTTATCATGTTTGTTTTGTTTGGAATGGCAAGAGTTACATGATGATACCGTGCCAGAACGTGCGCTAGGTTCCAGTAGCGGATACCTGGCCCACTCATCCTTTTTCCTACAACGTCAGGGCTAACTAGCAACACCCGTGGCAACTCGTCTCGCCTATATAACATCGCTTATCTCCAAAGTGCTATCTTCTACTAAACTTACTACTTATCATCCATTCTCGCAACTTAGGGGTAACAACCTTGTGCCAGATAAGAAACTCCTTTTGGAGGTCAATGCGCGAAGGTTCCCAACATTTTGACCAGACAAACTCAAGTTGCCCAAGTCGCCATCCATAGCTTAAAGCACGAATACTATACTCAATGTCCATGAAATCATGGACAAAGGATTCGTCATAAAGACCGATTTCGTCGATCATCTGACGGCGGATTATCCAAAAACCACCTTGCACATGCGGTATTTTCTCTTTTTCCTCATCAGATAGATTTGACAGCCAGTCGTTTTTTACAAATCTTAGCAACCTGTTCTTTAATTTCCACCCAGGTGGCCAGACATCACCAGCCAAACCTACATCCGGGTGTTGCTCCATAAACTCAATCCCTCTTCCTAGCCAACCAGGACCGGTAATTAACGCATCTGTATCGATATTGACAATATATTTAGTTTCTTGTCGTCTAAGTGCCTCCATAAGTGCGACATTTCCACCACGTGAACATCCTAGGTTTTGCTCATTACGGATAACTTGTACCTCTTCTAGTCCGGCCAAGAATTCTCTTGTGCCGTCCGTTGTACCATTATCTACGATTATCATGTTGTATGGCACAGCGGTAAAGAGATGGATAGCCCTTAGTAAATCTTTTAACCATTCTAAACGACCGTCGAAAGTAGTAGTATAAATCACTACTGCAGAAGACACGAGGGGCCTCCTAACTATCTATTCAAGATTCCACAATTTTGGCACCTCTAGAGATTTGGAGATCGGTACAGAATTTGAGTGAGTCCTCTATAACTTTACTTTATGCTCCACTTATCCTCGTCAGGATCATACAATTGCATCCCTTGTATAAATCCATGCATATACTCAGTAAATGGCTGCCTAGTATCTGGCTTATTGATGTTACGAGCAAGTTCACAAACCAACCATCGCAAAATCTTAACAAGGTGATAAGTGCCATCTACCTTTGACACAGAAAAAACCTTTGCGATAAAAACACCAGCTGCGAAACCATACCTTCTCATATGCTCTCGGTCTTGGTCCACAGAGCGCCATGATCGATGCACCACTATAGCAGAAGGCTCATAATAAATCGTATGCCCCATTTTCAGCACTCTGTATGCCCATTCGTTATCATCTGAACTCATATACTTAGAACCTGGGCCAAAATTCTCATTGAATCCCCCAACTTCTTCGATTATCTCTCTTTCAAATCCAAAGTTGCAGCCAGATAGGATGAAGATAGGTGTAATTAGGCCTTTCTTGAAAACGGTGGGCTTCTCCAGCTCATCGTGCAGCCTAGATCTCACCGCCCCATGTTCTAGCGGACCAGCTAAAACCCTACCCGTGATCACTCTCATTTGAGTAGATGCAAAGGCTCTGGCCAAAGACTTTATCCAATGGGAATCTGCTATACAATCATCATCAATAACACAAACGTACTTGCCTTTACTTGCTTCTACACCTAGATTGAGTGCAGCAGACTTGTTTTTCCAAGGTACCCTCAGATAGATTACATCGAAATAATCACATAGCGACAAAGTTCGGTTATCATCCGATTGGTCTAGCACGATAATTTCGCGTGGCGCGCATTCTTGCTGTTGCAGACTCTCTAAACAGTCTCTCAGCATGTGTGGACGATCGGAGGTCGGGATCAGAACACTACAATTAAACTTGTTAGTTAATCCTTCTTCCTTCATTTCGCTAATAAATCCCTATATGCCTCGAATTCGCGCCAAGAATGTTGATAAGGCACCCTCAGTAACATTGAACTCCAATCCTTGCCTTAGCCCGATTACCTTTCAACCTTTGCCGTTTTTAAGGACACTCAACACAATCTCCGCAATACGTTGCGCAAATTCTTTAGGAGATTTCCCCTTCGTCACATAAACTTGCCCAGCTTTCCCCAATTGCCTACGCATAACTTTATCGTTAACTAGTTTTGTTGTCAACTCCGCGAGGGCTTCCAATTCTGCGTCACCTAGTACCTCATCATAAGTGAGGCGATATTGCCCTTTTATTGCCCCTACGAGTTCGAGAGTATTAGTTAACTTCGAAGGGTAAACAAACAAGCCTCCAGGGCCAACCGTGCTGCGGTTAGCCATGTGGTCTACTGTCACAACGGGTACTCCAACGCTCAGAGGTTCCGCAAAAACAAAACCAAAGCCTTCCATCAAAGACGGCGCTAAACAAATATCTAAGCAATTCAGAATCTGCCACTTTCTCTCTAGGCTTATTGCACCAGTTATGTCAATCGGGCTACGGAAAGCCAAGCGCTTTGCCTCTTCCTTCAAAAACTCAATGTACTGACCAGGTTTCATACCGTCGGGAAGCCACTGTGACTCCGCACCTGCCAGTATAAAGTGAAGCGGTTTCCGTACTTTTTGCTCAACTAACCGCATGCAACGAAGAGTTTCAATAATGAGTTTAGATGGTTCGAGACGCGAGCACCTCCCAATAACAACTGCATTTTCTGCAATACCCAACTCTTTTCTAAGAGCCCGTTGATCGGCCTTGATCGGGAATCGCTCAACTGGTAAAGGGATCACTTGAACGTTAGGCCAACCTAACAAATTTGCATTAGCTTTTGAT
>CAYQGB010000040.1:0-20785 GCA_964416895.1 uncultured Calditrichaceae bacterium | reverse complement strand
CCGATAATGAAGCCACTGAAATGGATAAACCACAAACCATGGTGTAGTGTATGGTGAAGGATGTTCTCTCTCAGGTTTCCATTTATGCGGAAACCAATTTACCCACGTTGTATGGACAATTTCGGGTGTATGTGTTTCACAACACCCTGGACTATAAAGAGCACCTGGCAGTGGTCAATGGCGAAGTAGGGGATGGAGAAGCCATTCCGGTGCGGATTCATTCCGAGTGCCTGACCAGCGAGGTGCTGGGTTCCCTCAAATGCGACTGCCGGGAGCAGTTGCAGGCGGCGCTGCAATACATCGGAGAGCAGGAGCGCGGCATCGTGCTGTATATGCGGCAGGAAGGGCGGGGCATTGGTCTGGGGAATAAAATTCGCGCTTATGCCCTTCAGGAACGGGGTTACGACACGGTGGAAGCCAACCATCTATTGGGCTTCGCCGATGATCTGCGGCGATACGACATCGCCGCGGCCATGCTGCACATCCTGGGCGTAAAATCGGTGCAGTTGCTGACCAACAACCCTCGCAAAATCTCCGGTCTGGAAGAGTACGGCATCCCGGTAGTGAAGCGCATTCCCTTGCAGGTGGGAATCAATCCGGTCAATCAACATTACCTGTACACTAAAGCCAGGAAGTCCGGCCACCTGCTGGATTTGACGGAAATGCTTTCCGGAGCGGATCTGGCAAGCTGATGGAGTAGCGTATTTCGTAATGCGTATTGCGTAATAGACCATTACGAAATACGCACTACGCAATTCGTTCTCCGGTATTCAATGTCGATTCTCGGGCGTAACGTTCCAAATTCCGATAAAGTGATAGAACGCCCGGTATTCCCAATATCCCGATACCTTTTCCCCACGTCTGTTTTGACTTTTAACTTCTTTAGAGCCGATTTCCCATGCCTGTTACAGTGCATCTGTTTATCCCCTGTTTCGTGGATCAGTTGTTTCCCCGGGTGGGCATTGCCACGGTGAATATATTGCGGCGGCTGGGTTGCCGCCTGATCTACCCGGAAGCGCAAACCTGCTGCGGGCAACCGGCCTTCAACAGCGGTTACCGGCAGGAAAGCACGGAACTGGGGGAACGGTTCCTGAAAATTTTCCGGGAGGCGGAATACATCGTGGCCCCGTCGGGGAGTTGTGTGAGCATGGTCAAGCATCTGTATGGGGAACTACCCTTTGCCGAACTTCAGCGCACTGCCTGGGAGGTGCTTCGCCGACGGGTGTATGAATTTTCTCAGTTTCTTACAGAGGTGTTGAAAGTAGAGCAATGGGAAGGGCGTTTCCCCGCCCGGGTGACCTATCACGACGCCTGCCATGGGTTGCGGGAGTTGGGGATTCGAGAACAACCCCGCCGGTTGTTAGCCTCCATTGCCGGGCTGGAATTGGTGGAGATGGAAAATTCCGATACTTGCTGTGGTTTCGGGGGCACCTTCTCGGTAAAATTCCCCGGAATCTCTACGGCCATGGTAGAAAATAAGGCCCGGTGGATTCAGGAGAGCGGGGCGGAATATGTGGTGGCAACAGACTCCAGTTGCCTGATGCAGATTGAGGGGTATTTGCGGCGGCACAGCGTTCCGGTAAAGACTCTGCACCTGGCGGAGCTATTGTGGAGGGCGATGGAGAAAACCTCAGGGGGAGATGCTCAGTAACCGATTGAGCGGGGCGCTACGTATCCTGGAAGGCAACGTTTCGGGATACAATTCTTTGTTTTCAAATTCCGCCATTTTCTGGCAAAAAATATAATCTCGGGTTGCGCCCCTGTTATGCTGAGTTGGTCGAAGGGGGATACCGCCCCTGTCATCCTTCGACAGGCTCAGGATGACAGGGGCGGGGTGACAGGCTCAGGATGACAGGGGCGGGGTGACAGGCTCAGGATGACAGGGGCGGGGTGACAGGCTCAGGATGACAAAGGCGGGTCATGCTGCGCTTGTGTTTACATCCCGACACAGTTAGTGATCAAAGGATGTCACCCTGAGCCTGGTCGAAGGGTGACATCGCCCGTTATCGTTTCCTTTTTGGTTTCCCGATGAATCGGGATCTTCGACTGGCTTTGTCAGGTTAGGTTTTTTGTTGGATTGTTTGATTGAAGATCATGACTTCAGTAAATTTGTTAATGTAACTTTTTCATCATATCCCAAAGGCATTTGTGAGACAACTCCAGAGACATCTTAAGTGGATATCCTTATGAGCACCAAGAATTCTTTATTCAAAATGGATAAAACCGCCTTCTCGGTAGCATCGCTTTTCGATGAATCGGATGAAAAAGAGTACTGGATTTCCAGAACTCCATATGAACGTTTACAAGCCCTTGAATTAATGCGACAGATGATTTATGGCTACGATCCATTTACCACCAGACTTCAAAGATTTTTTGAAGTTGCTGAACTTACACAAGGTTGAATACTTACTTGTCGGTGGATACGCTGTGGCATACTATGGTTATCCACGTGCAACAGCGGTAGATATAAGGACTTGAACGATTTGGAGAATCTCCCTTGAAATTTCTAAAAGCTTGAAAGTGCTTTTTGCTCCAGGGGCCTACCTTTTGACAGAATTGGGGATGGTATTATAATCGGGTTTGATCTTTTTGCGGTTTCGATTCCTCGGCAGTGTACCCGCTGAGGATTTCGTGAATCCGGTGCAGCAGTTCTTTGACTTTAAACGGCTTTTGCAAGATGCCTTCCACACCCAGTTCGGAAAGTCCCTGAGGAATTTTTTGCACGTAGCCGGTGGCAATCAGCACCCGCACGGTGGTATTGCGCTCGCGCAGTTCTTTCAGGGTTTCCTCTCCTCCCTTTTTGGGCATAATCATATCCAGGATAATCAGGTCGATCTCTTCTTCATGTTCGGCGAAGACTTCCAGCGCTTCTTCTCCATCGGCGGCAGTGAGAATTTTATACCCGGCGCGCTGGAGTACATCCTGCAAAAACCCCCGCACCACCTCTTCATCATCCACCACCAGGACGGTGCCCTGTCCGGCGGTCATCCGGGGGGCCTGTTCCACGCTCTTTGCTTCGGGTAGCTCACTGGCGGGGAGATAGATCCGGAAGGTGGTACCCCGATTCACCACACTGTCCAGCTCGATAAAGCCGCCATGATTTTTTACCACTCCGTAGACCATGGACAGCCCCAGGCCGGTACCTTTGCCCTTCTCTTTGGTGGTAAAGAAGGGGTCAAAAATCTTTTCTTTCACTTTGTCGGGAATTCCCACCCCGGTATCGGAGACGGTGAGGAGGACAAATCGGTCGGTGTGGGTGATTTTGGGGCTGGGAATTTGTTCCGGCGTTAGAGTTACCTGAGAGGTGGAAATGGTCAGGGTGCCTCCCCGGGGCATGGCATCCCGGGCGTTGACGCACAGATTGAGCACCACCTGTTGCATCTGGGAAGGATCGGCTTCCACCGTGGGCAGGTTTTCATCCAGGTTGGTCTTGATTTCGATGGCTTTGTCGAAGGTGCGTACCACGATGCTCAGGGTTTCTTTGACCACGGAGTTGAGATTTACCGGGCGCACCTCATATTTGCCGCCCCGGGCAAACCCCAGCAACTGGCTGGTCAGTTCGGCGGCCCGGGTGGCGCTTTTTTCAATGATGTCCACATACTTGTAGTGGGTTTCCTCCGGAGAGAGATCCATCTTCAAGAATGAGGCGTATCCCAGAATGCTGCTGAGGATGTTGTTGAAGTCATGGGCGATCCCCCCGGCCAGCAGACCGATGGATTCCATCTTCTGGGCCAGAAACAGCCGCTTTTCCAGCTTCCGTTTTTCGGTAATATCGTGGAGAAATCCCCGATACAGCACACTCTTGTTCTGGGCGTCCTTCTCGGCGGTAATGGTGGCCAGCACGTGGATGCTCTGATCCTCCCCCCGCTTTAAGGTTAACTCCACGTTTTTTAAAAACCCCACGTTGTCCAGCAGCCGCTGTACCGCCTGGCGCTCTTTGGGATCGGGAAAGAGCAATTCGTTGATGTTTACCTGTAACAGTTGCTCTTTGGAGGCAAAGCCCAGCAACTCCACCGCAGCGGGATTGGCATCCAGAATCCGCCCCTGGGGCGTGCTGATGTAAACCCCGTCTTTGGTCTCCTCAAACAGCTTGCGGAACTTTTCTTCCGACTGCTGGAGCAACACCGTTTTTTCTTCAAACTCCAGTTGCAACTGGCGGAAATAGCGCTCTTTGTCCCGGCGAAGTTTGACGTAGAAGGCGAATAACGCCAGGGATAATAGCGACAGGGAGATGAACCACCAGGATTTCCAGAAGGGCTGAAGTATCCGGATGGTGGCGGTGGACACCAGGGAACTCCATTGCCCCAAGGCATTGCGCGCCCGAATGTGGAACACATAGTTCCCGGGAGGCAGGTTGATGTAGCGAATCTTTCCCTGATAGGACTGGTCGGCCTGCTCGAAGTCGGGATCGAAGCCCTCCAGTTTATACTCATAGATTACGGAGGCCTCATCAATAAACGAGAGGGCCTGAAAACGAAACACCAGGGTGTTCTCATCCGCATCCAGTCGCAGGGGGCGGTTGGGGGGATGCCTTTTGCCGTTGACTTCTACATAGCGCAATTCCATGATCGGGGGCGGAATATCTTCCCGGTCGAACCGCCGGTCGTAGCAGGTTAACCCCTGAGTGGTGCCGATCCAGAGCTTACCGGAGTGATCTACCAGCGCCGCCGATTGAGAGGTTTCCGGCCCTGCCAACCCTTCCCGAATCCCGAACTTGACCGGCGCACCTCCATCCCAGCGAAATACCCCGTTGTCGGTGCCGAACCAGAGACGCCCCTGAGGATCTCGAATGATAAAATATACCGGGCGATCAATGATGGGAGAAGCATCGGTGAGTTTCCGGAGACTGTCTCCGGCTACGGTATATAGCCCGCCCATCGTCCCCACCAGCAACCGCTTTCGGGGGATATCCTCATATACAGTAAACACATTATTTCCAAGCTCCTGGTCAAAAGCCAGGTAATGTTTCCAGCGGTTATTTTTCAAGGTGTAAAGACCATCGGAATCGGTGGCAAAATACAGAGTGCCGTCCTTCCCCTGAAAAATTTTCCGCACATATTTCCTTTTCAACGGATTGTTTTCTATCGGGACAAACTTGCCCTGATGGAAGCGATATATTCCTCCGGTAGTATAAAGCCATATTCGTTGCTCCCGATCTACCAGAACGGTGGAGATCACCCCGGAAGGTACCCGATATTGCTCTATCCGATGGTCGGGAGTAATTTTGAGAAGCCCCATTGCAGAAGCGGCGGCCCAAATATTTCCCCGATTGTCTTTGCTGAAATCCGAGATTCTGGTAAATCTTATCGAAGAATTTCTTCGGGGGAAGGCATGTTTTTGGAAGACGCGTCCGTCGAAAAACGTCAATCCGTTCCTGTGTCCGAATACCAGTTGCCCCGGAGCTTGCTCGATAATGGCGGTCACGTTGTTTTCCAGAAGGCCGTGTTGCTCGGTATAGTTGCGGAATCGCAGACTGGGGATTTTGCAGATGCCGTTTACCGTGGCCAGCCAGGTGTTGCGCTCCCGATCCACAAAGATGTCGTTCACCCCGTTGGCCAGAAGCCCGTTCCGTTTCCCCAGCGGCAGGGGTTCCGATAGTCCTGGCCGAAAATAGGCCAGGCTGTCGGAATCTCCGTAATACACCCCTCCCATCCCATCCGGGCACAGGATAACCCATTTCAGGGAGGGCACGGAAAGCCCCGGCGCAAGATGGGTCAGGGTACCGCCTTCCAGGATGCCCACCCAATCTTTCCCGTGTAGCCAGAGCCGTGGGGTTCCCGTTTGGGGAGATGGCTCCACTGCAATTCCCATCAAGGCGACACCGTTGACAGGCTCATTCCAGGAGTTGTTTACCCGCCCGTTTTCAATGACGGAAAGCCCGGCCCGGGTAGCCACATAAATTCTGCCCTGATAAGCGGCAATGCTCTTGATTTCGTTGCTCAGAAGTCCCTGTTGTTGAGAAAAAGTATGCCAGCGACCGTTGTACCAGATAAATACGCCGATGTTATCCACGGAAAAAGCCACCGCCGGGCGGCCTTCCACCCGGGTTACGGCAAAACCGTTCAAAAAATAGCGGGCCTCAAAGCCCACCGGAGGTTCCGGAAGGGGATGCCAGGTTCCTCCCTCATAAAAGAAGATCCGAACCCGGGGGTATCGGACCACCGTCCAGATTCTCCCGGAATCGTCGCAGGCTACGGCGAAATAATCCGGGCCTTTGAAGTCTTTGACAATCTCAAAATGCTCCCACTGGAAGCCATCATATACCGACAGGCTCATCCGGGTGGCAAACCACATTCGCCCGGTGGAATCCTGGGCAATCCCGTTCACCACCGCGGTGGGCAATCCATTTTCAACCGTGTACTTGTGAACCAGAAGGGACTGGGCCAGCAGGGAATTCAAAAACAGTCCAATTCCCCATATCCCTGCCAGCAAAATTTTCCAGGCGGTTCTGCGTTTCATGGGAAAATGTTACCACATGTAGTGGATAATCACAATTAATGCGGCTTCAATACCGGCGACCCCACCGCCAGATAGGTGTAGCCTTTTGCCACCAGATCTTCGTAATCGGGGATCATTCGCCGTCCGTCGATCAGCAGATAGGGCGGTTTAACCGTTTTTTCAATCGTGGCCGATAGCCCCCGAAATTCCTCCCAATCGGTGGAGATGAACAGGGCATCGGTGCCTTCGATGGCTTCCCGGGCGCTGTGGTAATATTCGATCCGGGAAAACAGGCTGTTTTTGGATACATCGAAGACCCTCCGGGCTTCTTCTATGGCCAGGGGATCGTAAGCTTTGATTTTGCCCACCCCCTTCCCCAACAGGGTTTCCACCACCTTGATGGAGGAAGCATCCCGCATGTCGTTGGTCTGCTTCTTGAAGGCCAATCCCAGCAGGGCAATGGTTTTGTTATTGAACTGAAATCCCGCTTCGTGAATTGCCCGATCCACCAGGTACTCTTTCTGATATTCGTTCACCTCAAAGGAAGACTCCAGCATTTTGGTATCCACGCCTTTGTTGCGCAGTTGATAGATGAGGGAGCGAATATCTTTTCCGAAGCAGCTTCCCCCGGCGCCGTTGCTGACATACGATCCCCAGGTGCTGATGCGATCATCGGCGGTAACGCCCCGCCGGAGATCCTCCAGTCGCACGTTAGGGAATTTCTCCCCGATGCGCGCCCCCACTCCGTTCCAGAAGGAGATGTAGGTCAGCAGCATGGTGTTGGCCACGTATTTGATGGCCTCGGCGGTTTCCGGGGTGGTTTCGATGTATTTGATGCGCACATGGTTGACGAACTGGGAATACACCCGGCGCAGGATTTTGAAATCCTCTTTTTCGTCGCAGCCCACCACCACCCGGGAGGGTTTGCGGGCCTGGGCCACGGCGTTGCCTTCAGCCAGAAATTCAGGATTGGAGGCCACCCCAAAATTCTCCACCCCATGCTCTTTCATGATGTTTTGCAGATGTCGGCAGGTGCCGATGGGCACGGTGCTCTTGTTCACCAGCACCACCCGGCGCTTATCCTCCCGTTTGGCTAACAGTTGGGCCACGTGATGGGCGGCTTCATCATAGTAGGTCAGATTGGTGGAGCCGTCCGGGTTGGCCGGGGTGGGCAGGCAGAAGAAAATTACATCCGTGCCCTCGATGATCGGTTCCAGCTTATCGGAAAAGAACAGGTATTGCCCCAGCGTCTCCCGGATCAGGTTGCTCAAGCCCGGTTCGTTGACATAGCGTTCAATCTGGGCGGCCTCTCCGGTGGAGTACGCCCGAATTTTTTCCGAATCCTTGTCATACGCCCATACTTCATGGCCGTATTCCGAACATACCGCCGCCTGTACCAGGCCGACATACCCGGTGCCGATGACGATGATTTTCATAAGCCCGCTCCTGTAAGGTTGTGTTTTTTGGTTTTGAGGGATTTATCATGTTCATGCTCTGGTTCAAATGATGCCCTTTTGGGGCAAAACACAGGAACAGAATCCGGATGATACAGATTATCCGGTTGTTTAAAAACTAATGAAAGATTATTGGGCTAATTTAAAAGCTCTTTTCCACCGACGCCATGACTGTTGTGGAAAAATGTGTTCTGGTTTTCCTCACCGTTCCACAGAAGCACGGTCGTTCCATACCGGCTAATTGTTCCCATTTTGGGATGGGGGAGGTATGAGGTAACGATTCAGCGCCGTGTAGCGGATCAGCATCTGATAATCCAACCTTCCCGACAGAGCCAGCCGGTGGATACTCTCGGCGATAAAGAAGGGGATCTGCTCGTGAGGAGCCTCCAGAGTTTCCCGGATGATCTCGTGCAGGGAGGGGCCGCTCGTTCCGACGGGTTTTATATCCAGAGAAGGCTCTCCGTTAAATTTCGACCGATTATGGATACCGGTGCCCCTGCGCCGCTGAAGAAGGGTGGAAAATATTTGCTTGAGGCGGTACAGGCGTTCTCCGTCTCCGGGTTTGCCTCCGGTTTCCGCCGAGGGAATACGGGCCAGTTCCGGGAAATATCGCCGCCAGTATTCGTTCATCAGCCGCCGGCCTCCCCGCAAATTCTTATCCGTGTCGTAAAACACCTGCATGATCTCGTAATCCAGAAACGGGGATACCCAGGGCATTCGGCGGGTCATTTCCACCGGAACTGCGGCTTCCTGACAGCGCAGGCGGGTAAAGATGTACAGCGATTCCAGGAAATCTTCGTGCACATGCCCGGCGTCGCGATTCATTTCCAGAATTCCCCGGGCGGCGTTCAGAAACCAGCATTCAAACTCCTGACGCAGGATGCTGCCCAGGCGATAGTCGGGGATGGCTCCGGGAAGATGGTACAGCCGCTCCTGATAGTGCATGATGCTGCGGATGGGGGAGTTGTAATTGACGTTTCCCAGAAGATAAGCTTTCCACGGGATCGGTTCCAGGGGGTAATCGAATTCCGCCGTGCCCAGCAGATGGCGACCTCCGAATCCGCTGACCAGAAGGGTGCTGGCATCCGGTTGGGTGGGAAGCGCCGCCCGGAGGGCATCGAGGCGATCGGGCGAGCAGGGGAGACGGCAGAGTCGCCCGATGGGGTTGAGCCAGCTCTCCACCGAGGGGGCAAGGGCTGCGGCCGCCGTCAGCGGGAGCCGGAGCATTCGGGCCACCTGGCGGGAGATTTTCTGCTCCGCCGGCGGCAACATGGGATGCACCAGCGCCGAGGCCGAAGCGCCCTTCAGCCAGGCAGCGATCAGGCGGGTGGGATACTCCCCGTCCAGTTCCAGGGTGCATCCGGCTTCATCCAGGCGGAAAAAGAACTGCTCCAGCGCCTGATGCAGCATCTCTCCCGCTTCCACCGGATCGGTCACCCGGTGCTGCAAGGGTTTGAATTTTAGCACCGAGGGCGAAGTGAGCGAAGCCCGACCGCTTCTCAGATCGATGGTAAGCTGCTGACCGGGAAGCAGGCGTTGCACGTTTTCAAATAGAGAAGGCGAAAAGGGGAGGTAGCCGTACTTCAGGAACTCCACCGCCGCGGCATCGAAAATCCGGGTCATGTATCGAAAGGCCAGTTGATGGCCGCTGACGTGCACACCGGTGTCATTTTCCATAAAATACAGCGGAAGCGCTCCCAAGCGATCCCCCACGATAAGCATTCGTCGATGCTCTTTGTCGTGGATGATCAGGTTGAACATCCCTCCGGCAATCTCCGCCAGCCCCTTTTCGATGGTGGTCACGCTCATCCGGTAGAGCAGCTTTTCCAGATTCTTCTCCACGTCCAGGGAAGGGGATTCCCGGAGGTAGAGATGCCCATCGAGCATGAGGGTCAGGGCGGGATTTTCGGCCACGTGCCACCACAGGCCGGAAGCATCCTTATTGACGGTAAGGGCAATATGCCCCTCGCTATCCGGTAAAGCCCCCTGCTGTTCCATTACCCTTCGGGGGGTGAAAACGCTCAGGGCAAAGGTGTTCAATCCGGTAATATCCAGAGGGGAGGGCAAAGGTGAAGCCGGGGGGTGAATTGGCCCGGATGTACGCACCGGGCGGGGTTGCCCTCCGGGAACAGTGTTTCGACGAGGAGGAAATTGAGGGTGGGAGGATGGCGAAATCATACGAAATCCCTTTCGTGATTATCCTTCCTGCGAAATCGGCTGACATCGCTATGGGGCGCTGCATGGGGGCGGGGTACTGCCCTTGCAGCAAAGCTGTATCATCGGCAGGGAATCAGGATTCGCCATAATGTTCTTCAATCCACCGCAGGTACTCGCCGCTCTTGACCCGCTGCACCCACTCCTGATGTTCCACGTACCAGCGGATGGTTTTGTCGATCCCGCTCTGGAAGGATTCCTCCGGTTCCCAGCCCAGTTCCCGGCGGATTTTGCTGAAGTCGATGGCGTAGCGCCAGTCATGGCCGGGGCGATCCTTGACGAAGGTGATCAACTCCCGCCGGGGCGGTTGGCCCGGCTCCGGCAGCAGTTCATCCATCCGGTCACAGATCAGCCGCACCACATCGATGTTGTGCATCTCGCTGTTGCCCCCGATGTTGTAAGTCTCTCCCCGCCGCCCCCGGTTCATGATCAACCAGATCGCCCGGCAATGATCCCGCACATACAGCCAGTCCCGCACGTTGCTGCCGTCGCCGTACACCGGAAGGGGCTTGCGCTCCAGGGCGTTGAGAATCATCAGGGGAATCAGCTTCTCCGGAAATTGATAAGGGCCGTAATTGTTGGAGCAGTTGGAGATGGTGACGGGCAGCCCATAGGTGTGATGATAAGCCCGCACCAGATGATCGGAGGCCGCTTTAGAAGCGGAATAGGGGCTGTTGGGATGGTAGGGGGTCGTCTCAGTGAAGTAGCCCTCTTTGCCCAGGCTTCCGAAGACCTCATCGGTGCTCACATGATGGAACAGCTCCATGCGGTCCTGAAATTCCCGGGCCAGTTCCAGCAGGTTGAACGTGCCGATGACGTTGGTCTGGATAAACGCATCCGGGCGCACGATGGAGCGATCCACGTGGGATTCGGCGGCGAAGTGGCAGATGGTATCCACCTGGTACTGCTGAAAGACCCGCCGCAGTTCCTCCCGGTCACAGATATCCACCTTCTCGAACACGTAGCGGTCGGGGAAGCGCCGGGCAATATCCACCAGGTTTTCCGGATTGCCGGCGTAGGTCAGCTTATCCACGTTGATGATGCGCCCGGAAAAGTCGGTTTCTTCCAGCAGGTAGCGAATAAAATTGGTGCCGATAAATCCGCACCCTCCGGTGACCAGGATGGTGTTCATAAGCGTTTCTCCGATAATGATTCGTTTTTTCGCAAATCCCCGAAAATGCCAAAGCCAAAGTGATCCCGGATGGTCACGGTGATGTTGTGAAAGTTTCGTTTTCGGTACCACACCGAGACCTCTTCCGGGGTGTGTTCATATCGGTACCGGGGAGTTAAACCGTCGATGAAGTTAATTAACTGAACTCGCCAGGGAAGTTCCACGGTTTTGTTTCTGGAAAACATGTTTTTCAGCTTGCGCTTTGCCAGGGCAAAGGGAACAAAGGTGATCAGGAAGAAATAGGCGTTAAACTTTAGCGGCAGGCGATAGAAGATTTTACGTAAGCGGAGCATCATCTGATGGTGAAAACTTTTGATCGGGTGATATAGCCACATGTAGAACCGCCCTCCCGGCTTCAACAGGGGCGTCAGGCAGGAAAAGGTGAGTTCGGTGTTAGGGGTATGATGGAGTACTCCGGAGGAAAAGATGATGTCAAAAGCGCCGAATTTCAGGGGAGGATGCATCAGATCCCCCTGAATAAAATGCACATTGGATCGGGTATTTCGACGGTGGGCTTGTTCCACACTGTAGCTCAGGTCAATGCCAACCACGGTGGAAAAATAGTTTCCCAATTCTTCGGTGAGCAACCCGTTTCCGCATCCGGCATCCAGAAATACTTTATCCCGGCAGGCCGCTTCGGTCAGTTGCAGGGCCTGATGCACCACCCGCTGCGCCCGTTCCTCGGGAGTGAAACGCCAGGTCACCGTTTCCTTTCCCTGAAAACTCCATTCCAGAGAAAAACTTTTCTGGGTGCATTTCTGTTTTTTGAGCATCTTCTCCAGGGCTTTGCGATTTTCGTCCCGGTAGTTGTTTTCCCATACCTCCGGTGAAATACGGGATCGGTATTGTTTAAAAAAACCATAGAAGTCGTTAATGGCATTGGGGAGCAGCCGGGGAACCCCGGCGACCACCGGAAACAGTTTGGAGCAGGCGGTGCAGGTCAAAATTGCCGCTTCGATGTTTTCTTGATCCCGGTGAATCACATCTAATCGAAGATCTTCACGGCATACCGGGCAACAAATAAAGGATAACAGGGTAGCTTTCATCAACAACCTTCCTCATGCAATGGGTTGAGTCGTCGGTGCCAGGGAAGCATCCATGATTTTTTGAAACCACAGTTCCAGCATGACCAGTTGCCAGATTTTTTTGTACGTCTGGTTGCGAGGGCCATCGTATTTTCGGTAATAGCGGTACAGACGGTCAATTTCGGCATTGTTGAAAATGTTCCGCCGTTTTAGCCGGGCCAACGAATCCTCCACCAGCTCCCGAAATTCGGTTTGCATCCAGTGCTGGATGGGAAGGCGAAAGCCCTTCTTTTGCATGGTCAGGCAACCGGGGGCAATGTATTTCCGGGCCACTTTTCGCAAAACATATTTTTGTTCACCATTCCGGATTTTGTAGCGGGAGGGGATGCGGAAAGCCAGTTCCACCAGATGGTGATCCAGATAGGGCAGCCGCCCTTCGATGGAAAAGGCCATGGTGAATTGGTCGATGCGGTACACGTGGTGATTTCCGATGTAGGACATCAGATCGTAGTAGCTGATGGCTTCGATCAAATCGGCAAACCGTTTCCCGGACGGTTGATAGCATCGGGAAAATGTGCTCAGGGTACACAGCTCTCCGGAGTTCTGGAATAACCGGCGCTTCTCCGCATCCTCAAAAGAGCCGTGAGCAGCAAGGTAAAATGCTTCAATGGTGGATGCCCCGATCAGGGCTTTCAACTTTTCCAGTCGGGGATGAAGGTGATTGGGTAGCAATCGGAGAAAAAAAGCCATGCGCCTCAGGCGATTCCAGGGAGTGACCCATCGGAACCAGGGATAGCCGGCGAACAGTTCGTCCCCTCCCAACCCGTTTAGCACCACCTTGATGCCGTGCTCCGCCACCAACCGGGCAATCATGTAGTTGGGAGAGAGGCTGCGAAACGGTTCTTCGTATCCCAGAACCATCTCCTCCAGGTGGGCGATGACCTCCTCCGCCCGGATGATTTTGACAATGTGCTCCATGCGATGCATCCGGGCGGTTGCTTCGGCCTGCTGAAGCTCGTCAAATTCGGGAAGGTCTTCAAAGGCCAGGGTAAATGCCTTAATCCCCGGCTGAAGCTCGCTGGCAATGGCCGATACGGTGGTGGAGTCGATCCCTCCGCTCATGAACGTGCCCACCTCCACGTCGGCGATCAGCCGATAGCGGATGGAGCGTTTTAACTCCTGTTCCAGCCATTCCACCGCCTCTTCCTCCCGCATGCCCCTGTCCTGGGTACCGATGGGAATCTCCCAATATCGTTGCTTCACGATCCGCCCATCGTCGAGGCGAATCTTCATCCAGTGAGCCTGGGGGAGGGCGTATACATCCTGAAACACGGTGAGCGGTCGGGGTGCGGTGGAAAGGGTCAGGTTGCACCACAGGCCTTCCCAATTGATCCGGGGGGAATAAAGCCCGGAGGCGAGGAGGGTTTTGATGTCCGAGCCGAAGATGAACTGATCGTTCTGGATGGTGTAGTACAGGGGTTTGATGCCGATCCGATCCCGGGCCAGAAAGACTTCCCGGCGGCGGTGATCGTAGATGGCAAAGGCGAACATTCCGTTCAGTCGGGACAGGCAGTCTTCTCCCCAGGCCATGTACGCGTGGAGCAGCACCGCCGTATCCGAATGATCGTTGAAGGTGTGGCCGGAGGCTTTCAACTCCCGGGCAATTTCCCGATAGTTGTAAATTTCTCCGTTGTAGATGATCCAGTACCGGCCGCTTCCGTCGCACATGGGCTGGTGCCCGGCGGAGGAGAGATCCACAATGCTCAGGCGGCGATGTCCCAGACAGAGATGCGAGCTTTCCCCACAGGCGGACTCCACCGGAGCCGTGGGAGCGTAGGGCAGACGACGGAGTTGTTCATCCAGAACCGTATCCTCTCCCCATAAGGGGGTGATCCGGTCGCCGTCCAGATCCACCATCACATATCCCTCATCATCCGGCCCTCGATGACGGATAGAGGTTGTCATCCGATGAAGATGAGGGAGTTGAGGTAACTTCTTTCCTCGCAAATGGATAATGCCTGCTATTCCACACATCACGGGCGCCGTTCAATTGGGTTCAAATAGTATCGCCAGTCCATTACCCGGGCATCCCCGGCCACAAAATCCCGAAACCATTTGTGGGTCAGCCGGAGGGAGTCCCGCAGAGTTCGGGCAGGTAGTTTCCTTTCACAGGGTGGAGATGGAAGGAGGGCCTGTACCGGTTTCAGGTAACACAGTTCTTTGAGCAAGGATTCAAAATCAATTTCCGCCAGACCAAATCGCCGGGCAAATGGCCCTCGGATTTGGGTGTTCCATAACCGGGAAAGTTCCCGGGTTTGCTGAGGAGGGAGAGGGTTGCGGTTGGCGTCCCCAATCTTGCCGTACTCTTTGATCGACCAGCTGGGCAACTTTTTGCTATGAAATCGCCGGTAGTCGTTGTTCTGGTAATTCCGCTCAATTTCCTCCGGGGCGATATCGAGGTCGCCGATTTGCTTCAACAGATTGGCGACCCTCTGGAAAGGAGCGGCAACCAACTCTTCATATCGCAGGGAGATCACCCGGGGGTGATGGCGGTAGGGAAGATACCTGGCGGCATCAATGTACCAGGTGAGCAAAGCGATGTAGGGAGGAATTCCCCGGCGCAACAGGGAAGCGTACACGTGAGCGGGGTTCCGTACCAGAAAGATGAAATACCCTTCCGGAAAATGGGTGAGGAATTCCTCGATGCAGCTCAGGTTCTGGGGGGTTTTCTCAAAGAAGATGCCCTCAGGCGGTTTTCCCCGCAGGGCCAGAAAGCGCCGTCCAAACTGCTCGGCAAACTCTCTTACCGATCGGCTCTGTTCCACCAACTGGCGAAATTCGGCGGCATTCAGGCCGTACTTATGCAATTGACGAAATTTGATCCGTTCCCGCAACAGGCAGTAGGTGGAAGTGGGAGACGATTGATAGATGTTTCGCTTGAATCGGTGGAAATCATACAGCCGTTTATGGGAAAAGATGTTGATCTCCGGGCCACAAGCGGAATATGGCGTGCTGTCCAGCAGATCCGCCAGAAAGGTGCTTCCGGAGCTGGGGGCGTTGCCCACGATGGCAATGATCATCCTGCGTGCCCAACCTTTCGCTTTAGATGAAAATAAATCAACCAATTGTAAAAAATATAATACAGGCTGGCGGTGATGGACAACGCCCAGAGCATTTCCTGCGGTGTGGAACGAAACAGATACATGGCCCCAAACCGGGTCAGCAGGGAAACGATTCTCAGCATCAGAGGGATTTCCAGTTGATTCATTACCGTGAAGGTGGTGCTGATGGGCACGGTGATGAAACTGAAGTACATCCAGATGACGATGATTTGCATGAAGGTGCCCGATTCCGCCCACTGTTCTCCCAATATCACTTTTACCGCCATCGGAGCAATGATAAACACCAGCGCAAAAGGGATCAGTCCGATCGTCGCCAGTTTCAGGACAATTTTTTGGTACAGCCTCAGTAAATGTTCGGGGCCTTTGTGGAAGCTCTCCGTGGCCCGCTGGTAATAGACCTGGGAAATGGAATAGGTGATCAGATTGACCGGCGTCGCCAGCAATCGATTGGCCAGGGCATACAGACCAAGCACATCCGCTCC
Source organism: uncultured Calditrichaceae bacterium (assembly GCA_964416895.1). Taxonomy (GTDB): domain Bacteria; phylum Calditrichota; class Calditrichia; order RBG-13-44-9; family J075; genus CAYQGB01. The sequence goes on along the minus strand of CAYQGB010000040.1, from coordinate 4,879 downwards.
GAAGAAAGCGGATATCAGGTAAACCGGAATTTGCAGGGAGAAATTGTTAATAAACGCAGAGGGAGTATTGAACAGAGGGAATTTCCGGTACTTATAGGCAAATAACCGAAGGTACCGGACAGAAATCCCTTTTAATTCAGGGGAAAATTTACGCAGGATGAGCAGAGCCGCGCCCGCCATTCCCCCAATGTAGCTGATAAACAATCCGAAGAAGCTGGGGCGAATCAACCCCAGAACAATGGCCCCGCCCTGAGTGAGCACCGCCTGAGTGACCTGTGCGATGGCCGAGAAACCAAATGCTTTATGGCGGATTAGCCAGAACCGCAAAATTTGCATGAAACCCAGAAAAAGGACGCCTACGATAAGGTAGTGGATGTATGGGGCCAATTGAGAGGCATTGAGCACTTTCAAAAACCGGTCCCCCTGCACATACAGAATCCCTCCCATAATCAGGGTGAACACTCCCAGAGCCACCAGCGCCAACACTACCACATGGTGGGCTTCCTTCCTGTATTGAGGGATGACGAGGGCGACATCGTATTTCAGGGAACCGACCATCCCCAGCAGGGTGGTGATGGAAATCAGCAACTCGAAGTTTCCGAAATCCTCGGTGGTGTACAGGCGGGTGAGGATGGGCAGGGTAAGAAAGACGATCAAATTTCTCAGGGAGGTTCCGGAGAAGAGTTTCAGAATGTTTTGAACAAAGCTGGATTTCCAGTCGATGTTGAACAGCATTCTCGGGTTACCGCCGGTTTCGAAGACGGGACAACCATTTGGAAAGGGACTTATTCTTGTAAAATATCAACGCTTCTCTCACCCCAACAGGCGGGCAATTATACCTAAAAAATCACCTCTTGTCAAACGCTTCTCCGGGGTGCGATTTTTCCCGGTCGGTGCAATCGCTTTATAGGAAATATTTTCCCAACAACGATTTGAAACCGGGCCGGTTTTTGCGTACACTGTGCCGCCCGGTGCGGATCGGATCACCGGATCTCCTACAAATGGCGACTGAAGATACAAGAAGTAACCGGATGCCTCTTTCGGGACCATGAAAAAAGTTTTGATCCTCACCTACTACTGGCCTCCCGCCGGCGGGCCGGGGGTGCAGCGGGTGGTGCGCTTTGTGCGGTATCTTCCGGAATTCGGCTGGCAGCCCATCGTGCTGACGGTGAAGAACGGCGACTATCCCGCCCGGGATGAATCGTTGCAGGAAAAAATTCCTCCCCAATGTCGGGTATATCGCAGCCCGATTCCGGAACCCTATCGGCTGTACCGAAAGTTTACCGGGAAGGCCCTCGATGAGCCATTGCCCAAGTCTATCTTGAGCGAGGCGGCCAATGCCTCTTTTAAAGATCGCCTTGCCCGGTGGATTCGGGTAAACCTGTTCATTCCCGACGCCCGGGTGGGCTGGTTGCTGACCGGAGGAAAGGTGGGGCGGCGGATTCTAAAAGAAGAGGACCCGGCGATCATCTTCTCCACCTCGCCGCCCCAGACCGTGCAATTGTTGGCCCGGCGGCTGGCCCGGTATTCCCACAAGCCCTGGGTGGCGGATTTTCGGGATCCCTGGGTGGAAGCCTACTGGCTGGAGGGATCTCCCCGCACTTTCCTGGCCCGGTGGGTGGATGGGATGCTGGAACGCAAGGTGTTGCGTCAGGCCGATCTCATTACCACGGTGAGTGAGGGGCTGGGGAAAATGTTCCAGCAGAAGGGAGGCGCTCGATATGAGATCATTCAAAACGGGATGGAACCGTTGTCTATAGCGCCCTGCCCCACGGATCGGTTTCGCATTCTCTACTTCGGGAATCTCACCCAGCATCAAAATCCGGAGCCGCTGCTGGAAGCGCTTACCCGGTTGCCGGAAGATGTGCGCCGGCAAATCGAGGTGGTGTTCGTGGGCAATATTTTCCGGGGATTTTGGCCTTTGCTGGAACGCTACCGATCCCGGGTACACATCGTGACCCGGCCGTACATGCCCCATAAGGAGTTGATGGCATATGCCGCCCGGGAGGCCGGTGTGCTGTTTCGCCCCATCGCCCGGAGTGCGTACGCCGAAAGCAATGTGGGGGCCAAGACCTATGACTATCTGGCTCTGCGGAAGCCCATCCTCACCCTGGGGAAACCGAACAGTGTATCGGCTCAAATACTTCGGGAAACCCGGAGTGGGGAAATGTTTGAGTACGAAGATGTGGAAGGCATTGCCAATTTTATAAAACAGCAACTGGCAATCTGGGAAAAAAATCATTATCTATGGCTGGACAATGAGCGGCAATTGCTCCCCTATACCACCCGGTATCAGGTGAGCAAGCTGGTGGAGTTGTTTGAAGCGCTGAATCCATAAACCGCAGGGATAGATCTCATGGAAGGGATTCGCACGGTGCTGGTGCTGGGGCCGCATACCGATGACGGCGAGTTCGGCTGCGGCGGCGCCATGGCCAAATTTATTGAGGAGGGGAAAGAGGTCTTTTACGTCACCTTTTCCATTGCCGAGGAGTCGGTGCCGGAAGGGATGCCCAGAGACATCCTGTTGCAGGAAGTGCAGAAGGCGGCGAAAGCGCTGGGGATCGCCGAGGGGCATCTCATCAATTTCCGCTATCGGGTGCGGCATTTTCCTCAATTTCGGCAGGATATTCTGGAAGACCTGGTCAGGCTGCGCAAGCAGATTAACCCGGATCTGGTGTTCCTTCCCTCCAATGATGATGTGCATCAGGATCATCAGACCATCTATCACGAAGGGCTGCGGGCGTTCAAGTTCACCCGCATCCTGGGATATGAGATGCCCTGGAATAATTTGACCATCACCACCAACGCGTTCGTCATGCTGGAGGAACGCCATTTGGCGAAGAAGATTGCCGCCATTCAATGCTATGAATCGCAGGTCAACGCCGGGCGGCGGTATGCCAACGAGGAATTTGTGCGCAGCCTGGCCCGCACCCGGGGAGTGCAATGCGGCACCCACTACGCCGAGGCTTTTCAGGTAGTGCGGTGGTTGATCAAATAGTCCGGATTCTTATCCCGATTCATATTACCGGCAACAACCCCTGAATGGAAAATGAGTGACTCTTTGCAAAAACTAAACGAAAAACGCAAAAGCGAATATTACAAAGATCGCGGTGAAGAAGAGTTTCTCCGGGGAATGAACGAGGCCCTTCGCCAAAGGGAACTCGCTTTATACAAAGATTATCCCATCGAGCATCCGTTTATCTTTGTATTTGGCCTTCCCCGTTCTGGAACCACTCTGATTACCCAGCTCATCGCTCACTCCCTTGATGTGGGCTACATCAATAACCTGATGGCCCGATTCTGGTTGGCGCCTCTGCATGGGATCAGACTTTCCAGACACATTCTGAAAAATCAGAAGCAGATCACTTTTCAGTCGGATTATGCCCGTACGCCCGGACTGGGGGATGTGCACGAGTTCGGTTATTTCTGGCGATACTGGCTGAAAAAGGAGACCCTGGAAGATGTTACCCATGCCGGGGAACGAGAGGCCGAGATTGATTGGCAGGGTCTGCGTCGGGTGCTGGCAACCATGCAACATGAGTTCGATAAGTCCCTGGTGTTCAAGAACATTTTCGGTTCTTATCATTTGAAGAAGATGCGAGAAGTGCTCCACAAGGTTATCTATGTATACATTGAGCGCGATCCTCTGGATGTGGCCGTCTCCATTCTGGAAGCCCGAAAAAAATATTATGAAGATTGGAACACCTGGTGGAGCTATACCCCGGTGGAGTACGATCTGTTAAAGGGTCGAAACTATTGGGAGCAAATTGCCGGACAGGTGTACTTTCTACGCCGGTACTATCACCGCCAGATTCAAGCTCATTGTGCAGATGTAACTGTTCAGGTAAGCTATCCGGAATTATGCGCGCACCCGGCCGATGTCCTTCAGCGCATCCAACGGCTTTCCGTAGAAAGGTATGGCTATTCATTGACGGTTACTCAATCTCCCCCGGAAAGTTTTCCCCTCCGAACTTATGAAGATCGAGAAGAAGAAAAGCGCAAGTTTGCCGATCTCATCGAGGAGTTCGTCAAAACTTATGGTAGTTACTGATTCTACATCCAACATGGCCTTTCCGAGGACTTCCGGAAAAATCCTGGCGATGCACCAGCCCAACTATCTTCCCTGGCTGGGGTATTTTTACAAGATGGCCCATTGTGATGTTTTCGTGTATCTGGATGCGGTGCAGTTTCCTCGAGGACAGAGTTTTGCTGCCCGCAACCGCATTAAAACCCCTAACGGGGTAACGTTTCTGACCATACCGCTCCGACATCCTAAAGGGCGAGAAGGCAAGTTTACCTATCTGGAGGTAGAATTCGCCGATGATAAGTGGAAGGCCAAACACCTGAAGACGGTGGAACTGAGTTATAAACGAGCGCCGTTTTTTAAGGAGATTTATCCACTTTATCGGGAGCAGTTGTTAGCACATGCCAGTTTTGTGGAACTGACCATCGGATTGATTGAGACCTTCGCCAACTATCTTGATATTCGTTCGCAGAGGATACGGCTTTCCCGATTGCTTTCCCAATTCGGCCAGAAATCACAGTTGATTGTGGACCTCTGTCAGGCAACCGGAGCTACCGTTTATCTCTCCGGCACCGGCGGTGGAAAAATTTATAACGACGAACAGTTTCTCAATCAGCACGGTATTCAGCTAATCTATTCAGACTTTCAGCACCCGACCTATCCCCAGCTATGGGGGGACTTTGTTCCGTCCCTTGCCGTTCTGGATGTACTGTTCAACTGTGGCCGAGATACCCGGCGTTTCCTCCTGGCGAATTCATGATTTTCCCCCTCCGGCCCTTGAAGCAACAGATGTACTCCAGCCGCCGTTTGCAAAACCCCCCTTTCCTCCATATATTTTTGCAAATTCGGTAACCA
>CAYQGB010000039.1:0-20806 GCA_964416895.1 uncultured Calditrichaceae bacterium | reverse complement strand
CAAGTGACCATTGTCGGGATCGTTTTACCAGAATACAAGCGCAAATGATGCGGTAGCCGTTGGGCAAATCGGAATACCTCCGGCGGGAAAGGTTCCTCCTTACCTGCCGGAGGTTTGGGCGATGAAGCGTGGCGAAGCCTCCCGGCTTATCGGGGATGGATAAAACCTCACCCGACTCTCAATCACGTTTTACGAGGAAGAACGTATTGCGGAGGGGAGTGATGACCAAATATGCACTGCGCTATCGCAGATTCAGGTTCCATTCCGAAAGAAAAGCGCTCCGGAACATTGCTCACCAACAGGCATCCGGTATGGGAAGGTCTGAGAGGATTCAAGGGTGAGGGGATTGCTGCACCCTTCAGGAACTTCTCCAGGATTCCTCAGGGGATCATTTCTTCATCTTTTTCAAATTGATCGCAAGAATCATTCAACGAAATGTGAATGTTTTTTAGCCCGCACACGTGGTAGAAATCTTCTTCGGTGCTTCTGGTTTTGCTGGTGTTAATATACGCCAACCGATGCTTGCAGAACTGGCAGGTTTTGCGCATTCGGGGAGCGGATTTGTCGGATTTTTGTGGAGATTGGGAATGGGCAAATTTCCGCAAAAAATACAAAACGGAATCGAAGTTCATGGAAATGGCCTGCAAGATGTTCCGAATGCGCATCAGCAGATACATCTGCACGGTCAAAATCAGCAACAACAGGATTCCTATCATCGGCCACATGCGGTTATCGAACAAAAGCTCCTGCATGGTTTGCTAACTCCTTTCCTGAAAGCATAATGGTTTTTCCACCTCGATTCCCTGAAATCCGGGTTCAGGAATAGTCTCTATACTCGTGCGCGGTTAGTAAAAGTTTAATGTGATAAAATGATCGCCGCCGCCGTGTGAGGCAGCGCAAATTCACTACACTTTTGAAGTGATGGAGGGCTGAAGGTGGGTGTGGAAAGGCGGCCGGCGAGGTGGGAAATCATTTCAGGAAAGGAAGCAATACCCCCAGACCGGCCCGTACATAGATACCGGTGAAATCAAACGAAGATTGGCTGACGGTGTCCCGTTTTTCGGGGTGATCTTTGGTGGTCACCGACCCGTCTAATTGCCCCATATTTCCATATTGCAGGCCCAATTCTCCCCATAGCGAAAACGCCTGAGAGAGCCGCACATCCACGCCGGCTCCCAGAAGGGCGGACAAACTGTTTCCTGCAAAATCTCCTCGAGAATCTACCTGAGCCAGTTCATCTCCAAAATTGGAGAAAGTTTCCGACCGGGCATTGGCCACGCTCAATCCCACTCCCATCCCCAGATACGTGTTGACCCGTTTCCAGGTGCTATAATTGAAGTAGTAGTGCAGATTGAGCATGAAATCAAACAGTTGCACTTCCCGGAGATAATGAAAGCGCAACCCGGCGGTGGCAGAATAATCCACTTCGGCGGCATCGCTGTAGTACCCCACATTCAAGCTGGCAAAATAATCCTCTTCAATCTGGTATTCCACCTGAACACCGAAGAACTTGTTGCGCCCGATGGTCCCCGGAGAAGGGATGGGTTCCCCGGTGATTTGCCGAAAACTGATGATGTCGTTTTCGATTTTGGCATTCACATCCCCCATTCCGGGGAACAGGAGGCCTGCATGGGGCTTTAATCTTATTTGTCCCATGATCGGGGAAATGCCCAGAAATATTCCCAGAAGGATCAGGAACCCATGTTTCATTTTCATGGTGATCTCCTTACCTGTTCAACAAATAACAACTGTAAGATACAATACCACACGTTTTGCCTTCCGGAACATAACCCGGCGTACAATGTGGTCGAAAAAGCAAAAATCGGTTCTATGACCCGGGCAGATGGGGGAAACTTTTTTGACCCGGAAGTAGATGGAGAAATTCCGGGAGGCACACCCCGCCGAACCGGATTGTCCAACCTTTCACCCTCCCGGGGTATCGGGAGGGCTACCTTAACCCTTTTATCCACCCAATGCATCTGAAAGCGGATGATTTTGCTCATTTTCAACGGGTTAAATTGTTACAAATTGTATTCGTTTCTTGAATTTTTTTTCTTATAATATCACCCCAAAAAACAGCATTTGGAACCAATTTCTTGTTAAAGAAAGTATTACATTGACGACACTAAGTCCTTTTCTGCGAGGCAGAACGACAGATAAGACAAAAAGATAAACAGGTGGAATCAGAACAGGAGATAGCAATGGAATTTCCTGATCGTATGAGCCATAAAGTTGTCAGTCGGGACGAACCGATTTTTAACGAAGTGTGTGAGTTGCTGGAATTGGAAGCGGATCAGGTGGATTATCTGGTATATGAGGACTTCGACGAAGTGGATTATACGATGTACGAGGATTTTGATGATCTGGAAGCCACCGAGACCTGGACACCGGAGCATCGAATTATCGAAGTGTACTATATGGATGGCACCAAAGAAGAGATCGAGATCGAACTGGATTCCGAACTGGATGAAACGTTGAAGCGCTTGTTAGGTGATTTGTAATCCGGCAACTTCCTGTATGGCCACCCTGTTGGTGTATCCAACAGGTGGTATATTTTTTACGATTCATTTGTCTCTCCCCCTTGTTTTTTGTTCCTCCCGTTAACGCTTACCTGGAATGCTACAAAACGTCGCGCGGTTCTCCCCCGTATCAGGACAGAGCCAGATTTCGATCCAGACTGCGGTACTGAATGGCTTCGCTGATGTGCTCCGGGAGGATATTGGGGGAATCGGCCAGATCGGCGATGGTACGGGAGACTTTCAGAATGCGATCATAGGCCCGGGCGGAAAGCCCCAACTGGGTGATGGCCATCTTCAGCAGTTGTTGCCCGGCATCGTCTACCCGGCAATGCCGCCGGATATCCCGGGGCTGCATGTCGGCATTGCAAAAAAGGTGCTTGCTGTCTTTGAATCTCCGCAATTGAATTTCCCTGGCTTTTTGCACCCGTGCCCGAATCACCTCCGAGCGTTCGCCTGCGCTCTCGGAAGCCAGATCCCGATATTTCACCGCCGGCACTTCGATCTGGATGTCGATGCGATCCATCAGCGGCCCGCTGATCCGGGCCAGATAGCGTTGAATCTGGGTGGGGTTACAGGTGCACTCCTTGGTGGGATCGGTGCTATAGCCGCAGGGGCAGGGATTCATGGCCGCCGCGAGCATGAAATTGGCCGGATAGGTGATGGACAGGGAGGCCCGGGCAATGGTGACCTGACCGTCTTCCAGAGGCTGCCGGAGCACTTCCAGCACATTCTTCTTGAATTCGGGCAATTCATCCAGAAACAACACCCCGTGATGACTCAGGCTGACTTCTCCCGGCCGGGGATATTTTCCCCCTCCGATCAATCCGGCATCGCTGATGGTGTGATGGGGGGATCGAAACGGGCGCACGGCGATCATGGCCTGCCCCGGCTTCAACAGCCCGGCGGCGGAGTAGATTTTGGTGGTTTCCAGGGCTTCGTCCAGGGTGAGGGGAGGCAGGATGGTGGGCAGGCGTTTGGCGAGCATGGTTTTGCCGGAGCCGGGCGGCCCCACCATGATGATATTGTGCCCACCGGCAGCGGCCACTTCCAGGGCGCGTTTGGCGTGTTCCTGCCCTTTCACGTCGCTGAAGTCGATGACATAGTGTTGACTGACTTCAAAAATTCGGGCCAGATTTACCCGATGAGGCTCAATGGACACCCTGTTGTTCAGGAAATCCACCGTCTGGCGAAGATTTTCTACCGGGAACACCTCCACCCCCTCGGCCATGGCGGCCTCTCTGGCATTGTCGGCGGGAACAATCAATCCCCGCATCCCCCGCCGGCGCGTCTCCCAGGCGATGGACAGCGCCCCCGGAACCGGGCGGATGCTCCCGTCCAGAGCCAGCTCTCCAACCAGAACGTGATCCTCTAATTTCGCTTCGGAGACCTCCCCCAGGGCGGCCAGAATCCCCACCGCAATGGGAAGATCGTAGCCGGCCCCTTCCTTGCGAAGGTCTGCCGGGGCCAGATTGATGGTGATGCGTTTGGAACGAAATTCAAAACCGCTGTTTTTGATGGCCGCCAGCACCCGCTCCCGGCTCTCCTTTACCGCCGAATCCGGCAGCCCCACCAGGGCAAAGCTGAGCAAGCCCTGCTCCAGGCTGGCTTCCACTTCTACCAGATAAGCGTCAATTCCCACCAGTGCGGCCGACAATACACGCGATAGCATGGCAATTCCCCGTGTGGCTGAAGTCAAAGATGCGGATGATGATCTCTCCGGGGTAAATTTAAAACAAACCGGGGGAAATCCAACAGGGGAATTTCGCGTCGGAGAGGAAAAAATAAAAAAGCCGCCCCCGGGAATTTTCCCGGAAAGCGGCAGAAAAAAGCGGCTGTCTGGAAATCCTATTCCTTCAGCTTGAACTGCACCGGCACGGTTACCCAGACTTTCACCGGCTCTCCGTTCAGTTCCGCCGGGGAGAAACGAAACTGCTCCACCGCCTGAACCGCAGCCATATCCAGTTCCGGGATGGACTTGAGAAGCTCGGTGGCTTCTACGGTGCCATCCACTCCCACCAGCGCTTTGACCAGCACATATCCTTCGATTCCCTTTTCCCGGGCCTGAGAGGGATACTCCGGCTGGACCATCTTCAACAGTTGCGGCTTTTTGGTCAGCGGCTCGAATTCCACCACTTCCGCTTTCGACGGTTCTATGGCCTGTTTCTCCGCGGCCACGGGGGCATTTTTATCCGGAGCGTCGGATAAACTGCACGCCTGGGGCAGGATCAGCAATCCCACCGCTACCAGCACCAGCAGGTGCCAGGGTTTCCATCGTCTCATTGCAGATTCCTCCGTGTTGAGTTGATACAGGATACGGTACTTTAGAGAAGATAGAGAGGTTGAAAAACACAGGGGAGAGACCAATTTCCATTGGGGCCGGGAGAGGGTTTCGGCCACTTCTACCAGCGTTTGAGCATACTGCACCGGCGGTTGGGCCAACAGTTCCCGGGCGGCCACATCGCAGTAGATTTCATTCAGAGTGCGCACCTGCCGGTTCAGCCACCATACCAGAGGGTTGTACCAATACAGCACCTGTGTGCACCACTGGAGCAGGGAAATCCAGTGATCCCCGTGCCGGATGTGCGAGAGTTCATGCGCCAGCACCGACCGCAACTGCTGTTCACTCCAGCCGACCGCGGCGCCGGGCAACAAAATGCGATGCCGCCACAGGCCGAAAATCAACGGGCTGTGGGAAAAGGGGGAACAGCGTACTTCCATTGCCGGGGGGAGGGCGATGGTTCGGGGAATATTCCCAAACGGTTGGGCCAGATACCAGATCCGACGAAGTCGCCGGGCCTGCTGCCATAGCCGGAGCAGGAAAATTGCCCCCACGGCGCCCCAGATTCCCACCAGAAGCGTGGGCAACCCGATCTTCTCCCCGCCGCTTCCGACGGAAACGACCGCCTCAATCGTTTCCACCGGTATTCCGATGCCGGCGAAGGTTTTCGAAGAGGGAAGAGAAAGCCCCGGCACCGGAGGTACAAACAGACTGATCAGCCCCAGCAGGGCAATTCCCCGGCGAAAGGCCGGGGGCTGGCGACGGAAAACCCGGAGCAGAACCGCCACCAGCACCAGAAACAGCGAATGATACAGATTCATCCACCCCAACAGGTGAAGGAATTCCCGGCAAAAATGCTGGATGGTGAACATCATTGGGAAGGCTCCTTACCCATTTTGGCCTCAATCAATTGCTTGAGCTGCTGAATTTCTTCCGGGGAGAGAGCATCGGAGTCGATCAGGAAATTGGCCAGCGCGGTCATGGAACCGCCGAAGGTCACCCGGGCAAAATTCTGCAACTCTTTTTCCAGGGTTTCTTCCCGGGATTTGAGCGGTTCATAAAAATTGACCAGGCCGATCTTTTCCCGCTTCAGAAATCCCTTCTCCACCAGATGATTCATCACCGTCTGGATGGTGGTGTAGGCTTTTCCTCCCTCCGGGTACGCGCGTTCCAGCACCTCCCGCACGGTAACCGGCTTTTCCGCCTGCCAGATGGTATGCATCACTTCCCATTCCAGAGAGCTTAACTGAGTTTTCTTGCGGAACATAAAACCTCCTTGTTGTATCGGAGAATTACTATATTCATAGTAAAAGATAATCTCCCATTTATTCTCTGGCAAGAAAAATTTTTTTATTCTGTCATGTGTCCAACATTTCTGCCGGCCCGGTGGATCACCGCAAGTGGCTATAAAATTCAAAAAACCATTGATCAGGCATGGGACAGATTATAAATTTGGCGCCGCTTGAGGTGTTCTTTGGTATATGCCTCCGTAGCTCAATTGGCAGAGCAGCGGACTCTTAATCCGTTGGTTCGGGGTTCGACTCCCTGCGGAGGCACTCAGCGACAGGCCACCAGAACGGGTCCTCCCCCAACCCTTCGGCCTGTGCGCGGCAGTAGGTGGCGGACCCCGCACCCATTTGCTTTCTATCTTATTGAACGGGGTAGAAATCAGACAGGTGGGTGCGGGGGTAGCCTGGTAGCGGTTCTCCCCCAACGGCTGCCTGGCGAGTCACCTCTGTTGGTTTAGCTCCTGACGACCGGATGGATTCCGGGAATCAGGAGCTTTTTTATTGCCTGGGGGAAAACTCAGGCGGGAAAATATCCGGCGGGTTGATGGCTCAATGAATCCGCATCACCAGAAGGCTTAAGTCGTCAGGAAACTCTTCCTGACCGGCAAAGGCTTTCACCGCCTCCACGATCTTCAGCCGGATTTCCCGGGGGGTTTTCTCCCGGTTCTGTTGCAACACTTCGATCAACCGATCCTCTCCAAACTCTTCCCCCTGATGATTTTTGATTTCGGTGACCCCATCGGTGTACAGGCACAGGGTGTCGCCGTTGTTCAGAGCCACATTCCCCTGTTCATACACATAACCGGCGCGGAATCCCAGCACGATGCCGCCTTCGGAGAGGAATTCCACCGAACCATCGGCCCGAATGAGGATGGGAGGATTATGTCCGGCATTGCAATAGGTAAAGGTGAGTTTTTGTCGATCCAGCACGCCCATGAAGAAGGTGACAAAGTAGGCCGCGGTGGTGGTTTCTACCAGAAAGTTGTTCAGTCGGGCGATGGTGGTTGCCGGGGGATCGTATTCTTTGAGCAGGCTGCGAAATCCGGCGTAGGCCACGGCCATGAGGATGGCGCCCGGGGCTCCTTTTCCGGAAACATCGCCAATGGCCACCACCTGCCGGTGCTCATCCAGCCGGAGGGCGTCAAACAGGTCGCCGCCCACGATTCGGCTGGGAATGTTGATCACGTCGATGGATACTCCGGGAATGGCCGGCACCCGCCGGGGCAGCAGGGCCTGCTGTACCCGGGAGGCAACCAGCAGGTCGCTTTCCAGTTCTCGCTTCTTCAGGGAATCTTCGTACAACTGGGCGTTGCGGATGGCAATGGCGGCCAGCCCGGAAAAGAAGGTCAGCAATTCCAGGTCGGCGTGGGTAAAGTGGTGCACCTCGTTGCTTTCCAGGGTCAGGGCGCCGATGGTGCGATCCCGGCTGATGATGGGCACGGTGATCTGGGAGCGGGTCTCCGGGCGCAGACTGTAATAGCGAGGATGTTCCCGAACATCGGGAATCACTACCCCCTCCCCGGATTGAATGACCTGCCCGGTAATGCCTCGATCCAGCTTCAGGGGAATCTGGTTCAGCAGCTCTTCGTTGTACCCCCGGGTGATGATGTGATGGAAGGTTTGACGATCCTCATCCACCAGAAAGATGGCCGCGGCATCGTAATTCACCAGCTGGAAGATGTTTTCCACAATGGCTTCCAGCACTTCTCGCAGATTCAGAGTAGAGGTGATTTTGCGGATGATGTCCAGCAGCAGGGTGCTCTGGAGGGATTTGCGTTTTACCTCGCTGTACATGCGGGCGTTTTCCAGGACTTCCGCCGTGCGGGTAAACAGTTCCAGCAAAAAGTCGCGAATCTCGGGAATACGCAGAAAATATTCCACCGATTGATGGAGCAGCAGGTAGCCCACAATGCTTTTGGAGGCGTTCAGAGGCACAAAATAGGTGAACCGGGGGGAGTCGATATGTTTGACGATCAGGGAGCGGCAATGGGGAAATTCATCCCACACCTGTTGCAGCGTGTAAAACCGAATCGGGCCGTGGAATACCGTGGGAGTATGGGGGGGAATCTGAAACTCGATGATCCGATCCATGTCCGCTTCCAGGGGGGAATGGGGCACCCGTTCAAAGGCGCCGGATTTGTACAGGTACAGGGCGAAGTGTCCCGGAGGGAAAATTTGCTTGAGAAAATCTTTGACGATCCCCACCAGGGCATCGTATTCGATGGTGGTATCCAGCAGGCGGTTAAAATCGACCGCGGCCTGTTTTAGCTTATACAGGGCATTGTAGAAGCCCCGATCGACCAGTTTTTGAACCAGGGCGGTTAACTTTCCCCGGTTGGGCACCACAATGAGGAGCATCACCACCACCGCAATGGAGGGCCACATCTTCCCGGTGAGGATCCGGATGGCTTCCAGCACCACCAGATAGATGGTAAAATAGACCACTACCTTGAAGGCGATCAGCAGGGGTTTGTTCAATCGCGGTTCTACCTGCAAGGCGCTCCTCAAGCTGTAGATGTTCAGGGCGCTGCACCGGTTTGTCGGCACAGCCTGCGAATGCGGGGGAATATAGAGGGGAGGCGGCGAAAATGCAAGGTATCAGAAGGGCGGCAACCCGAACAGGCGCCGGGCATTTTCGGTGGTCATGCGGGCGATATCTTCCACCGGTAGCTTTCGTATCTCTGCCAGTGCTCGGGCCACATGCACCACGAAAGCCGGCTCGTTGCGCTGTTTGGGGAATTGAGCCGGAGGAATAAACGGAGAGTCGGTTTCGATTAACAGGCGATCCAGGGGAACGTATTCCACCACATCCCGGCGGCGAAAGTGCTTCCGGGTAATCTCGGCGGTAAAAGAGATGTGCAACCCCATGTCCAGATAGAAGCGGGCATCGGTGCGATCCCCGGAAAAACAGTGCATGACCCCCTTCAGATGAAAAAATCCCTCTTCCTGGAAGAACCACTCCATTTCCCGATGGGCCTTGCGGTTGTGAATGACCACGGGCAGATCCAGCCGCCGGGCCAGGTACAGCATCTCCCGAAAGATGTCGTACTGGGCCTGATAGTGGGAAGTATCCCGGTAAAAATCCAGACCGATTTCTCCGATGGCGACGACTTTTTCGTGGGTCGCGGCCAATTTTCGGATGCGTTCCACATCCCCAGGCCGGGCCAGATGGGCTTCGGTGGGGTGAATGCCCACGGCGGCAAATACCGGCGGATGTTGCCCGGCGATCTCCACCGAAGTCCGGCTGGAGGCCACATCGGTGCCCAGGGTGATGATCTGCACCACCCCCGCTTCACGGGCCCGCTGGAGCACCGCCTCCCGATCGGCTTCAAACGCATCCCAATGCAAATGGGTATGGGTGTCGATCAGTTCCATGGGGCTTTACTTTCCTGTACTGTGAAGTCTCTGTGAAGCACCTGAAAACCGGTGCCAGACCGCCGCATATTGCGTAATGCGAATTTCGTAATGGATCGGCTACGCAATACGCAATACGCAATACGAGATACGCATCTCCGATTATCCCTGAAGTTGTACCCGACCTATTTCCCCGTTTTTTAAAGATAGTTTGCCCTACGTCTCCCGGGCATAGTAGGCTTCCACATACTGAAAGCCGCGTATGACCACGATCAGTCCCAGAAACAGAAGCAGGGGGTTGACGTGTCCCCGCCACTCGTACCAGGGGAAGGTTTCCTGAAAGGGGAGGTTATAGAACAGCAAAGCGATGCCGTTGTTCATGGCGTGAAGCAGCACTCCGGGCCAGATGCTTCCCGTGCGCCAGGCGAAGTAGCCCAGACAAATGCCGAACAGGAAAATCGGTATGGTTACATGATAGGACACATCGCTGAGGTGCAATACTGCCCACCCCACGCTGCTGTAAATCACTCCCCGGGTCACGTTGATGTAGTGTTCCAGAGACGCCTGCAATAATCCCCGGAAAATAGCTTCTTCCACGATACCGGCCACCACCACGGCGCCGAGGATCAACAGAAGCAGTTCCGGCAAACTTCCGGCGACCATGGTCTCTTCCATCAGGCGGTCGTAACCTTCCGGGGGTGGGAAAATGAGCCGGATCAGGCGGTCGGCTTCATCCAGCCACAGGATCAGCCCCAGCCCCAGGGGCACGAAGCGCCACAGGATGATCGGCGGGGGACCGGGCAATCGCAATACCACGGAGAGGGAATACCCCCGGCGGTACAGATATATGACCGGAATAACCCCCAGACTCAACTCCCCCAACAGGAGCATGAGTTTGGCGACCAGGGGCGTATTTCTCAACGCTTCCGGAGAAGGAGCAAAAATGCTCATCATGATCATGCTGACGGTGAAGAACAGGAGCATGCTCCCCAGAATGAGAAGGAAGGTTTCCACAGGCGTGGGATAGATTTTTTCCGTATCCATAGGCGTTACCGTTTGCTGGTAGATGAGAAGATTTGCATGGCAATATGATGCATCAGTACCCCGCCGGCTACCCCGACGTTGAGGGAATCCGCTTCCCCGTATTTCCAGATGCGCACGGTCAGGTCGCACATCTGTTCCACCGCCGGCGATACTCCCTGCGCTTCGCTGCCCAGGATCAGGGCAATGGGTTTTCGGAAGTGAGTTCTGTGAAGCACTTTTCGCCCGTTCAGCGTGGCCGCCACCACATAAAAATGATGCTCTTTTAAATGGGGAACGGCGGTGGTTAGATCTCCAATCTCGAACACCGGAAGGTGGAAGATCGACCCCATGCTGGCCCGCAATACTTTGGGGTTATGGGGATCCACGCAATCCTCGCTCAGCGCCACCGCATTGGCTCCAAACCAGTCGGCGGTGCGGATCAGGGTTCCCAGATTCCCGGGATCCCGAATGCCTTCTAAGACCACCACAAACGCCGCTTTATCCCAGTTGAAGCGTTCCGGAGAAAACCTCGGCGTGCGGACAATCAGCAAAATTCCCTGGGGAGTTTCCGTATCCGCCAGGCGCTGAAAATAAGCCTCTTTGATCACCCGCCAGGGAATTTTACGATGTTGGAAAAAGTCCTGGAATTGGGTCCAGTGGGGGGATTGGGTAAACTCCTCCGTGGTAAACGCCACCTCGATCTCCCACTCCGACCGCAACGCTTCCCGGCATAACCGAACCCCTTCCACAATGCACTTTTGCTCTTCCTGCCGGGCCTTCTTTTTATGAAGTCGAAGATAATGCCGCCAGCTTGCCGCCATGTTCCTCCCTATACGATGAGATAATAGAAAAACAATCCGCTGAGAATCACCGCCGTGACCACCCGAATAAAGCTACCGGTCAGGAACCCCAAAAAGGCCCCCCATCCGGCCAACCAGGCTTCCCGC
Source organism: uncultured Calditrichaceae bacterium (assembly GCA_964416895.1). GTDB lineage: Bacteria > Calditrichota > Calditrichia > RBG-13-44-9 > J075 > CAYQGB01. The sequence continues at coordinate 9,396 of CAYQGB010000039.1, read as the reverse complement.
TGCTGTTTTCCGGAGAGCAGTTCCCCGCCCACGGCTCCCAGCAGCGGCCCCAGGATCAATCCCGGGATATTAAAGAAGAGGATACCCACCAGCGCCCCGATGATCGATCCCCACACGCCCCATCGGGAAGCTCCGTATTTTTTGGCCCCCGCAGCGCCGGCATAGAAATCCAGCAGCGCCACCGCCACGGTCACCGCCCCCACAATGACCACCGTGGTGGGGCGGTAATCCTGCCAGTGAGAGCCAAGACCGTGAATCAGGAATCCCGCGAAAATCAGGGGAATCCCCGGCAATATGGGAAAGATGCTGCCGATCAGCCCGGCGATCACCAGCAGAATCGAAAGCGCCATCCACACGTTTTCCACTACCTGTTCCTCCTGCACATTCCCGACACTTTTTTCCCTCCCAACCAATATGGCTAATTTATGAAAATCAAGGCAGTTAAAAAACTTCTATTCACCCTTTGCGTAGGAGATTGAACGCATTTGATCTACCGGCCCTGCCGGGGCAATTAGCGTTTGGAGAAAATGGCATTTTTTTATAAATTTTTGACGCCGTCGATACCGGGAAAACCAGGTAAATCCTATGCCAACAGGAGAATCCCATTGAAACCCTTCCGATTTACGGAAAAAGATTTTGAAACCATCGGCAAGATTCTGGGGGTGGAGCCGAAGCAACGGGCGGATTGTTACCGTTTCGTGCTGGAAAACCCCTCCCAGAAGCGCAAACTTTCCCTGGAAATTTACCCCGAGATTCCCATCGGCACGGAGACCGGGAGTCTCGTTTCCGTGTATACCATGAATTCCCACATCCAGCTGCACTTTTGTACCGGCTATGTGCCCAGTGAATCTCTGGAAGAGGTAATTTTTGTGAGCGAATACCAGGGGCGGGTTTCCGGCCTGATCGTGGAAAAAGGCGCCGGCTGCTCCCTGTATGCCAATGTGGATCATCGGATTCTCTCGGGAGATTTCACCCAGTTGGCCCCGGAGGTAATGCTCTCCGGGATCGCTCTGTCGGTGGCGGAACACTTACTTCCTGAATCGGAGTGAGGGATGGTCGTTCACACATTGACGCTGGGGATGTTTGCGGTCAATAACTATCTGATTCATTCGCCCGGTTCATCCCGGGCGATTTTGATTGATGCCTGCGAGGATTATCGCTCCATTCTGAATCAGATCGAAAAGCTGGGTCTGGAACTGGTGTACCTGATCAACACCCACGGGCACGGGGATCACATCGCCGGTAACGGCCCCATCATCGAGGCCACCGGAGCCAAACTGATGATTCACCCGGAGGATGTGCCCTTTTTGCACGATCCCAATTTGAATCTGTCTGCCTGGATGGGGGCGACCCTGCACTCCCCGGAGCCGGATCGCCTGCTGAAGGAGGGGGATGTGGTGGAGTTAGACGACCTCCGCCTGACCGTGCTGCACACGCCCGGCCACACGCCCGGTCACATCTCCCTGGTGGGAGATGGGGTGGCCTTTGTGGGAGATGTGATTTTTCGGGAATCCATCGGGCGCACCGATTTTCCCCGGAGTTCTTTCGATCAACTCGTGGATTCCATTCGCCGGAAGATTTACACCCTGCCCGATGACACGGTGCTGTACAACGGCCACGGGCCGGCCACCACCGTGGGGCATGAGAAGCGGTTCAATCCCTTTGTGCGGGAGTGAAGCATGGGGGAATCCCGTACCGCCCAACTCTGGGAAACCCACCTGGAACGATTCATTCACCATCTGGCTCTGGAACGCTCTCTGTCGGAGAACACCCTTCAGGCGTATGCCCACGACATCCGCCGGTACATCGACTTTTTAACCGACCGGAACATCGGGATGGTGGAATTGATTTCTCCGGAGATCGTTCAGGATTATACCCAGTTGCTGGGGGAATTAGGGCTTTCGACAGGCAGCGTGGCCAGAAATTTTTCCGCCATCCGTACCTTTCACAAATTTCTGGTTCTGGAAGGAATTACTCAACACAATCCCACAGAGCTGCTGGAAACCCCTCGCCTTCGCCGCAAACTTCCCGAAGTGCTCTCGGTGGACGAGGTGATGCGCATCTTAGAGGCTCCTGATGTGGAGACCACCTACGGCCTGCGGGATCGGGCGATTCTGGAGTGCTTTTACGGGGCCGGGCTGCGGGTCTCCGAACTGATTCACCTGAAGCTGGATAATGTGTTGTTTGAGGAAGAGGTGCTCCGGGTCATCGGCAAGGGGAATAAAGAGCGCATCGTGCCCATCAGCGCAATTTCTCTTCACTGGATAAAACGGTATATCACCGAAGCCCGGCCGTTGCTCCGTCAGGGGCCGGTGTCCGGGGGATACGTATTTCTGAATCGCTTTGGGAGGGCGTTTTCCCGGATGGGCATCTGGAACATTGTGCAGCGGTATGTGCTGGAAGCGGGGATTACCCGGCGGGTGTATCCCCACATTTTCCGCCATTCCTTTGCCACTCATCTGTTAGAAAACGGCGCCGATCTACGGGCGGTTCAGGAGATGCTGGGGCACGTGGATATTTCCACCACTCAAATTTATACCCATGTTACCCGACAGTATCTGATGGACGTGTATCGGGCCTGCCATCCGCGGGGGAGTTGACACTTCGGGGAATATTTCTTAAATTGAACGAAATCAACGCCGGGGGATGTCATGTTATTTAAACTCAGGAAACATCGAGTTTTTCATTACCAGCCCCTGTATTACAAGCCGGAAACGGATGAGCGCCAGCGCCGGAAAATTCGTTTCCAGCAGGCCAGGCGCAAGGCCCGAAGCCAGCGCTCTTTTGTGTTTTTGCTGGCGGCTCTGGGCATCGTGATCTATTTTTTGTACCTGTTATCCCAACGCGGCTATTAAGTCCGGGAGGTTCCCATGTTCCAGGTGAGTGAAGTGTTGAAAAAGGTGCCCTTCTTCCAGACGCTGGGGCGAGATGGCATCGACTTTATTGTGGAGCGGTTGAAGTTTAAGCCCTTCGATGCCAACGAGTTGATCTGCAAGGCGGGGGATCCGGGAGACAAGATGTATATCATCATCAACGGGCGGGTGAAAGTGGTGGTTACTACCGACGAGGGGGAGGAGACGGTCATTGCCCACCTGAGCACGGGGGATTATTTTGGAGAGATGTCTTTACTGACCGGTGAGCCGCGTTCCGCTTCCGTGATCACCACCGAACCTTCGGAGATGTTTATCCTCAACAAGGACGATTTCGATGTGATCATCGAACGGTTTCCCTCCATCACCCTGAGCATGGGCAAAATTATGAGCCAGCGTTTGCGAGAAACCAACCGGAAAGCGGCTCAGAAATTATCCGGCAAAATCGAGCCGGCCGTTAAGGGGAGCCTGAAAGATAAAAGCCTGGAAGAAGTGCTCAAATTCTGCGAAAGCAATTCCCTGAACGGAAAAGTGGTGGTGCGTCATGGGGATCAGACCGGGGTGTTCCACTATGAGCGGGGAGAACTGCAAAAAGTGGTTCTGGGAGATTTGACCGAAGATCAGGCCGTGGATACCATGTTGAACTGGAAGGATGGGGAGTTCGTCATCGAACCGCGCCCCATCGAAATGGACAATCTGAAAGTTTCCCAGCCGGTGGTGGAGAAACCCGGCCATCGCATTGTAATTGTAAACAACAGCATGGTGGTGCAGAAACTGCTTCAGCGGGCCTTCGACAGCATGGGCTACGAAGTGTACGCGGTGGAAACCTCGGCCAAAGCCCTCAACCTGATCAAGTCGATGCAGCCCAATTTGGTTATCTCCGATACCAAGTTGCCGGATGCCTCCGGGGTGGAGTTGCTGGATTCGGTACGGCAACTGGGCAACACCCCGTTTGTGCTCCTCACCGAGCAAAACAACCGGGCCCAGTTTGAAGAACAGACCCGCCGGTATGATCAGGTATATCTGACCAATTCTCAGGAAATTGGAGAAGTGGTCAAAGTAGTGGAAGGGGTATTGCATTAAGCGCCTTTGTGTACACATCCGGGCATTTGGGGGCAAAAGAATAACACCACGGATGACCCGGATCTGGCTGGATGTACGCAGCCTATATTCAACCGACGGGTATCAAAAATTCGATAAATAATCATACTTACCGGCAGCGAAAAATATTTTGTTTATTTGAAAGGTGATCACTACCTCAATTGGGGGGATAAAAACTTCTATCGTGACACCATTCCTGGTTGGAAAACAGAAACGGTCAATGAGGAAAGAACATGCTGGATCTGAAGTTCATTCGAGAAAATCCGGAGCTGGTCAAACAGGGGATTCGGAACAAGGGTGAAGAAGTAGATATTGATCGAATTCTGGCCCTGGACAAGCAGCGTCGGCAGATGCTCCAAAAGGTGGAACATCTCAAACATGAGCGCAACGTTCTGTCTCAGCAAGTCAATCAATTGAAGCGGGAGGGCAAGGACGCCACCGAGGTTATCGAGCAAACCCGCCAGATCAGCAAAGAAGCCAAACAGTTAGATGAGCAACTGAAAGCGGTGGAGGCGGAACTGAACGCCATACTGGAATGGGTGCCCAACTTGCCCCATTCCTCGGTGCCGGTGGGCAAGGATGCTTCCGACAACGTGGTGGTCAAGGCCTGGGGAAAGATCCCTGAGTTCGATTTTGAGATCTCCGACCACCTGGAAATCGGCGAACGGCTGGATATTATCGACTTTCCCCGGGGGAGCAAGGTTACCGGACGGGGGTTCCCGGTCTATAAGGGCATGGGAGCAAAGCTGGAGCGGGCCCTGATCAACTTCATGCTGGATGTGCACACCATGCAGCACGGCTATAAGGAAATCTTTCCCCCTTTTGTGGTCAATCGCGCCAGTATGCGAGGCACCGGCCAGTTGCCCAAATTGGAAGAGGATATGTATCTGTGCGAAAAGGACGATCTGTTTTTGATCCCCACTGCCGAGGTGCCGGTGACCAATCTCCATCGGGATGAAATTCTGCCCACCGACGCTTTGCCCATCAAATACTGCGCCTACTCCGCCTGCTTTCGGCGGGAAGCCGGCTCCTGGGGCAAGGATACCCGGGGCTTCCTGCGGCTGCATCAGTTCAATAAAGTGGAATTGGTCAAATTCACCGCTCCGGAAGATTCCTACAACGAGCTGGAGACCCTGTTGCAGGATGCCTGCCGGATTCTGGAGCTGCTGAATGTGCCCTATCGGGTAGTAGAGCTGTGCACCGGGGATTTGAGTTTCGGTGCCGCCAAATGCTACGACATCGAAGTCTGGTCTCCGGCGGAAAAGACCTGGCTGGAAGCGTCCAGTTGCAGCAATTTCGAGGATTTTCAGGCCCGCCGGATGAACATCCGGTTCCGCCGAACCTCTACTTCCAAACCGGAGTACGTGCATACCCTCAACGGTTCCGGGGTGGCCACCTCCCGCCTGATCGTGGCCCTGCTGGAACTGAACCAGACCGAAGACGGAGCGGTGATCGTTCCGGAAGTGCTGCGCAAATACACCGGCTTTAACTCCATTAAGCGGGACTATCGAGAGAAATGATTCGCACCCTGTGGTTTATGCTGACCACGGTGGTAGCCACCTGCGTGGGCACCGCCATCGTCGTCGTGATCGGGTTGTTTAAACGGTATTCCCGGTTTGCCCATCGGTACATCGTGCAGGGATGGGCCAAACTGTTGATCCGGGCTTCCGGCACCCGGATGAGGGTGGAGGGGCTGGAAAACATCGATCCCGACCGTTCTTACATTGTGGTTTCCAATCATCAGAGTCTGATGGATATTCCCATCCTGCTGGCTGCCCTGCCCATGCAGATGACCATCGTGGCCAAAAAAGAGTTGTTTCGCATACCGGTGTTTGCCCAGGGCATGAAAGCAGTGGGCATTCTCAAGATTGATCGGGGCAACCGTGCTCAGGCTCTGGAAACGTTGAATCGGGCGGCGGAGGTAATTCGCCAATATGGCCTGTCGGTGCTGACCTTTCCCGAAGGCACCCGCACCCGGGATGGAAGGTTGCAGCGATTCAAGAAAGGCCCCTTCGTGCTGGCGATTAACACCGGGATGCCCATCCTGCCGGTGACCATCAACGGCTCGTTTCCCATCATGCCCAAAGGAAGTTTGCGGCTGAACCCCGGGAATGTGACCGTAACCATCCACCCGGCGGTGGATACCACCGGCTACCGGTACGAAGATCGGGAACAGCTCATTGACCGAATTTACCATATCATTGCCGCAGGGTTGCATGATACCGTCACTGTGGTGTCGTGACCGCTCGTTGGGGATGCCTATCCCCTCCTGATATGCCGCGGGTGTTCCCAAACTCCACAAAATGTGGGCACCCGATAGAATTCTTCCTGTAAAATCCCCTCATACATAATCACTGAGGGTAGGATGCCGATCATTGCACCCTGACCGGAGCAATATACCGTCGTATTTTGAAATAACATGCATTTGCGCTGGTAATGGATTCCCCGGCAACCCCAAACGTGGAGAGATGTTTATGGATCGGAAAGCACAACTGGAACAGATGGCCGCCGATTGGGAAAACAATCCCCGCTGGAAAGGAATCATCCGGCCCTATTCGCCGGAAGATGTGATGCGCCTGCGGGCTTCCATACAAATTGAGCACACTCTGGCCCGGCACGGCGCCGAACGGCTGTGGCATCTGCTGCACAACGAACCGTATGTGGCCGCGCTGGGCGCCCTGACCGGGAATCAGGCGGTGCAGCAGGTGCAGGCAGGGTTGAAGGCCATCTACGTCAGTGGGTGGCAGGTGGCCGCCGATGCCAATCACGCCGGAATCATGTATCCCGATCAGAGCCTGTATCCCGCCGACAGCGTGCCCAAAGTGGTGCACAAAATCAACATGGCCCTGCTACGGGCGGATCAGATTGATCGCCTGGAGGGGCGAAATTCGGTGTACTGGTTTGCCCCGATTGTGGCCGACGCGGAGGCCGGTTTCGGTGGCCCCCTGAATGCCTTTGAATTGATGCAGGCCATGATCGAATCCGGCGCGGCGGGGGTGCATTTTGAGGATCAGCTGGCCTCGGCCAAGAAATGCGGGCACATGGGAGGAAAAGTGTTGGTGCCCACCAAGGAATTCATCCGCAAGCTGGTGGCGACCCGCCTGGCCGCCGACGTCACCGGAGTGCCCACCCTGCTCATCGCCCGCACCGATGCCTACAGCGCCAAGCTGATCACCAGCGACGCCGATCCCTATGATCATCCGTTTATCGACTACAATCAGGAACGCACTCTGGAAGGCTTCTATCGCCTGAAAGGGGATGGGCTGGAATATGCCATCGCCCGGGGACTGGCGTATGCTCCCTATGCGGACATGCTCTGGTGCGAAACCTCCACCCCCTCACTGGAAGATGCCCGACGGTTCGCCGAAGCCATTCATGAAAAGTTTCCCGGCAAACTGCTGGCTTACAACTGCTCGCCCTCTTTCAACTGGAAGCGCCATCTGGACGGCGCCACCATCGCCAGGTTTCAGCGGGAATTGGGGGCCATGGGGTATAAGTTTCAGTTCGTAACCCTGGCCGGGTTCCATACCCTCAACACCAGCATGTTCGAGCTGGCAGTGCACTATCGGGACGAAGGAATGGCTGCCTATTCCCGGCTGCAGGAAAAAGAGTTTGAACTGGAACGGCAATTCGGCTTCCGGGCTATCAAACACCAGAGCTTTGTGGGCGCAGGATACTTCGATGAAGTGCAGCACATTATCTCGGAGGGACAGGCTTCCACTGCCGCACTGAAAGGCTCCACCGAGGAGGAGCAGTTTCACGATTGAGGCGGTGAGATTGTCGAGGTGGAAAAAACGTCAAAATTTATTTTGACAAAGAGACATCACCTCCCCGTTCTCGTAAGTAGGCGGCAATCGCTTCCAGATCCTGAGGATAATTGACATTGCGGAAAAGATAAACGTGATCCCGGGGGAAGTGGTCGACCATGGAAACCTGAATTCCCTCCAGCGCTTCCACCGCCCGGTGCAGGGCCAGCCGACCTTCCTTTAAGCGCGACTCGAGTTTTCCGGCCACTTCCACCGGCCATAGCGATACCAGCGGTTCCAGGCCATTCCGGGAGCAGGCCACTACCGGCCTCCCCTCTCTCCGATGCGCATATAGCACTTCGTACACTTCCGGTCGCAGCAGGGGCATATCACAGGGAAGCACGGCTACCCACGGGGTAGAGGCGGCTACCAGCACGGAGAAGATCCCCCCCAATGGGCCGCAGTCGGGGATGCGGTCGGCAATGGGTACCACCCGGCTGTCCGGGAAAAAGTGGTGGGTACCGTAGCTGAGCATAACGATATTGGAGATGGCGCCGGCGGTGCGAATGGCGTATTCGATCAGGGGTTGCCCCTGCAACTGTGCCAGGGCCTTGGGGCGGCCAAAGCGTCGGCTCTGCCCGCCGGCGATGATGCCTGCCGAAACCTGGGGAATGGGTAACAAGATCACCTCGCGGAATTATGTGCGCAAAAGCTGTTCCCTTTGAAGATCACTTCTCCGGCCATGCCGGGGAATATGCCCGGTATCGTCCGGGGTATCCCGGAAAGCTGTTTTCGTTTCTGGCCGCTCTGTGCCAGGACCATGGTCTGGCGTGGGATTGTGCCACGGGAAACGGCCAGGCCGCCCGGAAGCTGGCGACGCATTTCCGGATGGTCATCGCCACGGATGCCAGCGAAGGGCAGCTTGCCCATGCGTTTCGCCATCCGGGAGTTTGCTACATGGTCGCTTCGGCGGAAGCCCCACCGCTGGCGCCTGCCACCGCCGATCTGATCACCGTGGCCCAGGCGGCGCACTGGTTAGACCTGAACCAATTTTATGCTCAGGCCCGGAAAGTACTCAAGCCCGGGGGCATTATCGCTCTGTGGGCGTACGGCCTGTTTCACATTTCGGCGGAGATCGATGCCCTCCTGCACGAGTATTACCATCACACGGTGGGGCCGTTCTGGCCGCCTCAGCGAAAATGGATTGATGAAAAATACCAGACCCTGCCCTTCCCTTTTGGGGAGATTCCCGCCCCATCCTTCCCAATGGTCGCCCGGTGGGATCTGTCCCGGGTGTTGGGATATATCGGCACCTGGTCGGCCACCCGGCGCTACCTGAAGCATTATGGCCGAAACCCCCTGGAGCAGATCCGGCAGAAACTGGAAACGCTCTGGGGAGAGCCTGCCCGGCTCCGCACCGTGCAATGGCCGATATACCTTCGGGTGGGAAAACACACTTCCTCACCGGACATGTAAGTGTTACTTCCCGAACTCGCTGCACTCGACTTTTCCGGGCTTTCCCCTTAGCGGCAAAATGCTATTCTTCCGGGCGGGATAACTCTCCGGCCCGCCGATGGGCGGCGAAGATCGCCTCTTTCAGGGTTTGATCAAATTTACCTTCCCTCAATCGCCGAAATGCCGCTTCGGTGGTGCCCCCCTTGGAGGCAACCGCCTGGATG
>CAYQGB010000038.1:0-20969 GCA_964416895.1 uncultured Calditrichaceae bacterium | reverse complement strand
AAACTCCGGTATTTTCGGGCTGTCGAGGCGGGAGGGGTAGGGTGAGGGCAAGAACCCCCAGCCGAAGGTTACCGCCCTAATCAGCCGAGGCTCTAATAACCGGCTTAAGTTTACGCCCATGCGCCAGGTCGGGGCGAGATTGGAACGAGAACAATCCCGCCCCGATCGGTCGGAGCGGGGCTACCAACTCACCAACCCACTATTCACCAATCCACCAACCTGTTCGGGCACAGCCGGGGCCCCCCAACTCACCAATCCACTACTCACCACTCACCAAATCATTAAAAGAAAATCGTCAACGAAAACTCCTGCACATTGTTCAGGCGCCCGAAATCGCCATAGGAGTAATCCAGCACCAGTTTGCCGTTGCCGAACAGCCCCAGGTTCAGGCCGGCGCCCAGGGACAGCCCTTCTTCACTATCCGCGAGAAACAGGGTTTTGTATCCTCCCCGCAGGGAGATCAGATCTCCAAAGGTGTATTCCCCGCCCACGTTGAGATACTGATTGTTGTCGTTGGGCGCCACGCCATCCACGGCGATAGTGAGCACGTTCTGTTCCGTTTTCAGCACATCCATGGCGATCCCCACCCGGAAGGTCAGGGGCAACTGGAACGGCTCCGTCTGTAGATTGGCGAAAATGCGATCGTTGTTGCCGAATTCATTGGGGGAAATGTCGTGCTCCACCTGGGTGTCGATGCCGGAGAGTTTCATATCCCCGCCGAAGTTGCTGATGCTGAACCCCAGCAGCATATCGTTGAAGTGGGTGCGAAACACCGTTCCCAGGTCGAAAGCCACGGTCTGGGCGGTCATGTGGAAAATCTTCTCCTGGATGAATTTCATGTTGGCTCCGATGGTGAACCGGTCGGTGAGCTTGCGGGCATAGGAAACGCCGATGGCAATATCGCTGGCGCTGAACATTTCTCCGGTGCCTTCCGGCTCAAAAACGGTGGTTACCTCCATATCCGGCATGGTCACGCTGGTAATGAACGCCCCCACCGTGCCGAAGCTGCCCAGAGGCACGGTGATCCCGGCGAAATCGAAATTGATGTCCGCCAGCCACTCGCTATGGGAAAACATCACCGCATGATTGGGCTGGAGAGCGATCCCGGCGGGGTTCCAGTATAGCGCGGACACGTCATTGGCCCGGGCCACATAAGCGCCGCCCATCGCCTTTGCCCGCGCCCCGATTTCCACCGATAGAAACGTGGCCGCGGTAATGCCGGTTTTGCTCTGCCCGGCAAACTGCCCATAAGCCGCCGAGGCCATCAACAGACCTCCCAGGGCGATCCATGCAATGATTTGCCTTCGCATAAGTAAACCTCCACGTTAATCATAACGTCAGCGTTGCGCCCAGGCGGATTTGCCGCGGCGCGGAAAAGTGATGCGGCGGATTGAAGAAAAACTCCTCCACCGTGTTGATGCCTTTGGGTGTACTCGATTGCCGATATTCCAGATTGAACCCGGCCCGGCCGGTGCTGGGATAAACGATAATCTCGTTCTTGCGATCAAACAGGTTGAACACCTTCAAAAAGAACGACAGCTTGCGCCCGGCAATCTGCACATCATAATGGGATTTGAGATCAAACGTCAGCGTTTGGGGAGAACGGGCGGTATTCTCGAAGGCCCGGCGCACGTTCAGGAACTTGGGCGTATACGGCAACCCGCTTCCGTAGCGCCCTAACAGGGTCACGCTGAAGCGCCCTCCCCTGCCGCTGAGGGTTATGGAAGCGTTCAGGGTATGACGCTGATCCCAATCCAGAGGTACCAGCCGCTTCTCCGGTTCCCGATTGCGCTTGCGATCCACAAAGGCGGCGTTGGGTTCGGAAGCGTTGCCTTCCGCCTTCTGGAAAGTGTAGTCGATAGAGGCCGCCAGCCAGGTGGAATGCCGCTGGGTGAGGGCAAATGTAAATCCCCGGGTGGTGCCGAAATCCCGATTTTCGTACCGGGCGTACAGGTCGGCGCCCCGGGTGAGTTGGTAAATCTCCGTACCCAGCAGGTCGCGGATGTCCTTGTAAAACACCGTCAGATCGAAAGCGAGGTTGTCAGTCAACTGCTGCTGAAAGCCCACCTCGTAGGCGGTGGTTTTCTGCGGTTCCAGGTCGGCGTTGCCCATCAGGGTTTTCAGCCGCCCGATTTCCACCTCGAATTCGGAGTTGGCGTAGAGATATTTGAACAGAGGCATCTGAAAAAACTTACCCACGGAAAAGTGCAGCACTCCCCGATCGGTAATGGGATAGGCCACCCCCAGGCGGGGGCTGATCTGGCTTTTGATGGTGGCATCCCGGCGCTTGTTGGGATTGCCCGGATCGCCCAGATCCGTGGGGACCGGCGCGTTGGGATCAAACAGATCGAACCGCACCCCCAGGTTTACGATCATAAACTCAAACTCCATCTTGTCCTGGATGTAGGCGGCAAATTCCCGGGGGCGATGAGTATAACGGTTATGGAAAGGGGAATTCCGCGGGGGGATATCCGGTTGAAAGGGGCGCACCTCTACCCCACCCACCCGCTTGGGAATCAATTTGAACTCGGTGAAATCCAGTTTGTGCTGGCGAAACTCCACCCCGAGTTTGAACTGATGGGTTTTGGTTACCTGGCTGGTAATATCAAACTTGGCCCCCAGGGTGGTAGTGCTGCGTCGGCTGTGCCACATGTCGGTGCCCCCGGTATAAAAAGTATTCCCCGCCGAAAAAGGTGCCTGAAACCGGTTGGGGTGCACATACCGGGGATCGAAGGGGTCTTCATACACAAAGCTGCGTTCCCGATTGTAAATAGCCGAGAGCTTCAGGGTGTAAAAGGTGTTGGGATTCAATACATGATCCAGAGTGGTCAGTATAGTATAGCCATCCCGATACTGTTTGGAAGCCCCATCGGGATTGAGCATGAAGCGATAGAAATCGTGGAATTCATTCTCCGGAGTAAACTCATTGCCTTCGGCGCTCCAATCCCGGGTGACCACATCGTTATAAAAGATGCTGCTCGCCAACGACAGGGTGGGTGAAAACTGATAGCTCAACTTCCCGTGCAGTGTCTTTTTGCGAAAAAAACGCATGGGCACCGGCTTGCCGTCCCCGGTAGCTTCGATGATGTATTTAGAAGGATCGTCAAAGGAGACGTTAGAGGAATCCTGGGGGTTGAAAATGCGGGTTCCCCAGATATAGCCGTCATCATCCAGGTATCGTCCGTTGAGGAGGAATTTCAGGCGTTTTTTGGTAAACGGCACCGGCCCCTGCATAGAAAACTGGAAATTGAGCACTCCGTCAGGGCTGATCCGGTCGATGTGGGGAAAAATCTCCGTATGGGTGGAAACATAGTCTCCCCCGTACACCGTGGCGGTAGCGTTCAGTTTATCGGGAATGGATTTGGTCACGATGTTGACGATCCCCGAAAGCGCCCGGCCGTATTCGGCATTGAAAGTACCGCTGATCACCTGCAATTCCTGAATGGAGCTGTTCTCCACTTCCACCGCGTTCTGCCCGGAGAAGACATCCGACATGGGGATGCCGTCTACCATGTAGAGGATTTCGTCGGAACGCCCACCCCGGATATGGAGCTTGCCGTCCCGGCCCTGAACCACGCCGGCCTGTAGCTGCACCACGTCGGAGAACTCTTCCACCGGCAAGGCCTCAATTTCCGCCGATCCCACCACCGCCTGGGTGGCAGTCATATCTTTGGTGATCATCTCCGCTGAGGCGGTCACCACGACCTCTTCCCCTTCGATGGCCTCCTGATCCAGTGCAAAGGAAATCTTGGTGGTCAAATCCACCCGCACGGTCACGTTCTCCACCACCCGGGTCTGATATCCCAGCATGGAGGCCTCGATGGTATACACTCCCGGGGGAACATTCATAATAATGTAATACCCATCCACATCGGTGGAAGCCCCCAGGATGGTTCCCCGGAGCAACACATTGGCCCCCGGCAATGCTTCTCCGGTCTGCTTATCCACCACCCGACCGACAATCTTGCCGGTTTCTCCGGCCCGGAGTGGCCGGATGAGGCTTCCCAACAGCAACACCGTTAGAAGCATGAAAACGACCCCAATGCGCTTGCGACGATACATTCTCATGGCTCCTGTGAGGTTATCTATCCCAATCTATATTCCCTGTCAGACAACGTCTGAGAATTTTGTAACCGTGTCTGGCAATGTCGGGAAACGTATTGCGTAATGCGTATTGTGTAATAGCCTATTACGCACTACAAAATACGCAATACGCAATTCTTCTTAGTAAATGTAGAGAGAATGCCAGTCATCGAATAATAGCAAACCTGCCGATTTTTTCCCCGATTCCCGGGGCATCCACGTGGTAGATATACATTCCGAAAGCCACGTTTTTGCCATTCGGCCCTGCCCGCAGGTCCCACCACTCCGTACCGTTGTCGATATCGCTGTTGTGCTCAATCACGTCGATGAGAAAGCCCCGCAGGTTATAGATCCGGATGGTGCACTGCCGGGGCAAATGAATAAATTGCAACCGATGCTCCCATTCCCCGCCGGTGTACAGGGGGCTTTGCTCCAGTCGGGAACTCACCACATAGGGATTGGGCACCACCTTGATCTGATCCAGCACCGATTTATCCAGGGTGGCGTCCACCTTGGCCCGGTGGGTGATGAGGGTGTACACATCGGTCACGTTAAACGGTTTGCGGGTGGGGATAAAGGCCACATCCCCGTTTTGGGGAGGCACCGAAGCAATGGTGGAATCTTCCGGAGCCGACAGGGTGATGGTCCAGTGCACCGGGCGGAAGGTTTGCAGGGTATTGCCTTCTACCACAAAGATCGGCTCCCCGGAACTCCACTCCCCATCCCCGTTCTGATCTAGCACCAGAATGTTCTCCTTTACGTTCTCGGTCACATTCCATACCTGGAAAGGTACCGGGATGGGAGTAACGAAAAGCGCCGTATCGATGCCCATCTCCCCGAAGCGCACCTCGTAATCCACCGGCTCCGGTTCCGCCGGTCCCAGGTTGTTGTTCACATCCAGGCGAATGGTCCAGTTGGATTCTCCCACCTTCCACACCGTATTCACCGAATCCCAGGCCAGGGAATCGTTAAACAGATACACCCGAAACCCATCCACCAGGGGGTCATTTTCATTCAGGGCATCGGGAGCGGAGTAATTCTGGGAGGAGTCGATCCGGGTGATCACCTGACCGGGATCGGTAATATCCCGCAGGGAATAAACCACCTGATTGCCCACCGAATCGAAGGTGATTTCGTATACCGCATCCCGAATGCGGGTGCGATCCACGATTTCCACGGTGATTTCCCCCGTGCTCACTCCCTGACTGTGCTCGATGGTATATTCCGGGGGATTATAGCCCACACTTTCCACTGTGGGCACAACCACCCGGGTATTAACATCGGTAATGATCTCTCCGCGAGCGGTCACCACGATGCTCCTGGTGGATTCGGTGGGATAGTTGTGGCGCCCGGTCAGGGTATCCAGTTCTCCCTGAGTGTAGGCCACCACCGCATAGTAATAGGTTCGCCCGTTGAGCACGTCGGTATCGGTGAAGCGATGGAGCAACCCGGAATCCTTACCCAGAAAGTAGCGAAATCCAAAGGCATGGGCGGGAAACAGCCCTTTGACACCGTCGCTCAAGTCAATGGTGGCAATCGGCTCGCTATAGATCAGGTGCCCCTTGTCATCGGTAACGGTGTACACATCGTTGAAGCCGGGATCGGTGCTGCGGTAAATTTTGTAGCCTTCAAAACCAGGCCAGGCTTCCGCCCGGGTATCCCAGTACAGGGTCACGGCGTTGTTTTGGGGCACGGCGGTTACCTCCGGTGGGGGCGGGGCCACCGGGAAGCGATAATCATCTTCCAGGATGCGATCAATGATGGCTTCGTTCCGCTGCCGGTCGATGTCGCTTTCGCTGCAAAAGATCACCACCGAAAAGCGGATGCTCTGCCCCGGCGCCAGCGGCACGGTTCCACTGCCCAGCACAACTTCTGCTGCCCCTCCGGGCGCATCGAACCGATCGGGCGTCAGGGCATCCCATGCAGCGGTGGCGCTGAATCCGTTGGCGGAAAAGGCCGCCAGGCTGGTCAGGCCGATTTGATCCGATTCATCCACATCAGCGGCGTCAAAATTGGGTTCGCCGGGAGTGGGAAGGCCGTCCCCTTCTCCCTCATCGCCGGTACCGGCCACGCCGTCGGCGCCCACATCATCGTTCAGGGGTTCCCCTTCGTTCCAGGTGCCGCTGCTGTCCAGGTCGGTAAAGGCTCGCCAGTCGCCATCATTATCAATGCCGTCGAAGCGGCTTTCGTCGATCATTCCGTCGCCGTCGTTATCGATGCCATCGGTGGGATTACCGGGCGTCTCCAGCAGGGCCACGGCAAACTGCCCCACCGGCGACCAGTCGCCTGCGACCCGGGCAAATCCCCGACCGTGCCCGACGTTGTCCCGGTCGATGGCCACCACCTGGGATCGAGAGGGATCGAACACCAGGCGGTTATCGCCATCCCCACCGGGAAGCGGTCGGGCGAAGAAGCCCACGGCCACCTCGTCAAAAGAGGTGTTCCCCACGTTCTGCAATTCGTAATGCAGGAAGAACATGTCCTGGGCCAGATAGTGCGACCATTGCCAGCCCCGCACCACCAGGCGCAAACCCAGCGACGGATCTTCCAGGGCGTAAATGCTCTCCTGATCGGCGGTCAGCTGCCCCTTGCCAAAGTAACCGTTCCACTGCCCGGCCCAATCCGCCGGCCGATCGGGCCAGTTCCCCGGCCAGGTCTCCGGGCGATGGCTCATGGCCACGGTTCCATCACCGGTGGGGGCATAGGCGGCAACCGGTTGGAATGCGGGCACTTGCTGGCTACCGCCAACGGTTACCGCCACCACCGGATAAGCCACATCCAGGTATTCATGGCCGGTGGCGACAGGCCATTCTGCGGTAATCTCCTCGCCCCCTGCCAGACGGCCATCGTTCCGGAATGTGACCCGCAACTTGTTGCCGGTGTGGAAATTGGGGCGTCCGGCCCCGCCCTGCGCCAGAGCGGTTCCCCACAGCCCCAGAACCATCAGGCTGATCAGAGTTGTTGTAAGCGCTTTCATTTTATGATCGCAAACCTTCCTGTTTTGGTACCATACTCTGATTCCACATGATAGATATACACTCCGAAGGCCACATCAATCCCTTCCCGGGACACCAGATCCCACTTTTCAAGGCCGTCATTATCCACCCCGTCGTGGTGCAACACATCCACCAGATATCCCCGCAGGTTGTAGATGCGAATGGTACACTTTCGGGGAAGATGGGTGAACAGAATCACCCGTTCGCCTCGCCCGGACGTGAGCAGGTTGCGAGGTTCCAGCGGATTGGTAACCACGTAGGGATTGGGCACCACTTTAATGCGATCCAGTTCCGAACGGGCCTGCCGGGCATCGATTCGAGGGCCTTCAAAGGTGGAAAACTCAAACACATCTCCCCGGCCAAACGGTTTGGATACCCGAACGGTGAACACATCGCCGGCCCGGGGAGGGGCGCCGCCGCCGGGAGGCGCCACAAACCGGATGCGCCAGGTGGTACGATAGCCGGGCACCGCCGCCGAGTCGGGATGGGGAATCAGGGGCACAATCTCATCCCCATCGCTCACCCGGCCGTCGCCGTCGTAATCGTAAAACAGGAAATCCGCCGCCACATCTTCGGTGAGGTTGTGCACGGTAAAATTCACCGGGACTTCCGGCAAGCCCAGCTCGCTTCCCCGGGAAGTCGCCACGATGCCTTCGGCAAAGCGGATTTCGTAATCCGCCGGATACAGGCCGCTTAGCCCGGCGATGGTATCCGGTCGCACCTCCAGTTGATAGTCGGAGTTACCGGCAGTGAGGCCGGATTGGCCCGGGAGGTAGTGGATGTCGTCGTTGTACACTCGCACGCCCAGGCCATCGAAGAAGGGAAACACGTCGTTGGAAGCCAGATACTCGCTGCGATCCACCACCAGCGAATCGTCGTTCAGGCGGATGACCGAATAACCGGTGGTGGCATACGTAAACCCGGTTTCGGTAAAGATCAGGGTATCGGAAAACTCGATCCGGTAGCGACGGTTGGGCAACATTTCGTTGGGGTGAAACAGTTCCACCGCCACCCGCCCGGTGCCCGGCCCGGCCAGGTGCTCCGGCGTCTGCTGATACTCCGCCGGGCGATACCCCGCCGCCGGAGGCCCCGGCCGTACAATTACCGTATTGATGTCGGTGGTCAGCCGCCCCAGCTCGTCCTGCACGATGATGCTGGTGGTTTCCGAGGGGGGCAATCCGGAGGAACCAATGGTGGGATCGCCGGCATCGTAGGCCACCACGGCGTAATAATAGGTTTGCCCATTAACCACGTTGGTATCTGTCCAGGAGTGCGCTAACCCGGTATCATCACCCAGGTAAAAATGGGCACCGTTGGGCAATCCCACCGGAGAGGTTCCCTTTATACCGTTCTTGAGATCAAACTGAGCCAGCGGTTTGCGAAACACGGTGTTGCCGAAGGCATCGGTGACCAGCCGGGCATCCAACAGCCCGGGATCGGTGCTTCGGTAAATGGCGTAGCCTTCAAAATCTTTTTTGAATCCCAGGGAATCGGGATCCAGCCCCAGGAAGGGGTCGCGGGAAAATTCCGCCCGGTTGTCCCAGGTCAGGGTGACATACCCGTCCCCGGCCACGGCCTTGACGGTGGGTTTATCCGGGGGACGGGCAAACAGGTAGTTGGCGTTGTAAATGCGCTGAACGATGTCCTTATTGCGAATCAGATCGTCAAAGTCTTCCCCCATCAGCTGGGCGATGGAAAACCGTTCCGTGCGACCGGCTTCCAGAGGAAACGGTCCGGAAGAGTAGAGAATGCCGATGTTGTCAAATTGCTGAATGGGGTCGAATACGTGATTGACCAGCAGATACCACACCAGATCGTCCTCGTGCAAGGGATAGTCCCCCCAGGAGTGCAAGCTCACCGCCTGCAGGCCGATCTGATCCGATTCATCCAGATCGGTGCGGTCAAAGTGAGGTTCGCCATCGGTGGGAATGCCGTCGCCTTCCCCTTCATCGGGGCCGAAATAGTTTTCGTTGAGCGGTCCCACCCCGTCGGCGCCCACGTCATCGGTGGCCGGATTCCAGTCCCCATCTTCGTCCCCTGACCAGTGGAATTTGGGCGGACCATAGATGCCCACCGGGCCGAAGATGTACTGGCCGGGGCCGCTGTCCCGATTTTCATCCACCAGACCATCCTCGTCGTTGTCGATGCCGTCGTGCCCCATACCCGGACTTTCCATATATCCGTAGCCGATCCACCCCGTGGGACCACCCCAGGTGCCCACCCCCTGCTGATCCCAAATGTAGGTGATGTCGATGTGGGTATCGTAGAAGCCGTTGTCGAAGTCGTGGCCGCCGTTTTTGGAATCCACGAACATGCCGAACAGGGTGCTGTCGTAGCTGGTGGTGCTCACGTTGCGGATATCGTAAATCCAGAAGATGCAATCCTCTGCCAGCACATGGGACCATTGCAGCCCCCGCACACTCATGCGCAGCCCGGCGCCCCGGCGGGTGGAATCGGTGGAATCGGGAAAATAGAGAAACTCTTCATCGGCGTCGTCATCTACCACGAAGTAGGTTTCCTGATCGGCGTTCAGGATTCCCCGACCGAAGAAGCCGTTCCAGAACCCGGCCCAGTCCGGGCGATCCGGCCACACCTCCGGCCAGGTTTCCGGGCGATGGCTGATGGCCGGATGATCCTGCGCCGGATTCAGATAGCCGGGCAAGGGTTGCCAGCCCCATTCGGTCAGTCCGTCGGGTGACACATCCAGATTCCAGTTGTAGTTGCTTTCCAGAGGATGAATCAGGTTGCCGTTGACATCCCGCGCGGATACGGAGACAAAGGGCACCAGATCATCCATATACACATGGCCGCTGCCGGTGGGCCAGAACAGCCCGTTCACATGGCTGGTATTAAAATAAGCTACCGTAATCAGATTGCCGGTCATAAACCCGTGGCGGCGCCAGCTGCGATCCCCCCGGGCATTGATATCTGCCGGGATGAATTCATCCTGACCGAGCAGAGGGCATCCGGGAAGCAGCATCGCCATCATCCATATCAAGGTCATCCATCTCGGAAAAAGCAAAAACGGTTGTCCTGGCAAAAGTCGCCTCATAAGGGTCATCTTCCCCGAAGCCCCTCTGACTTCGGTAACAGGATAACTGGGTTCACGAACGCTCATTCTGCCGATCTCCTTTCCATCCGCTCGACAAAACTTGCGCTCCTCCCTTCTGAGTTCTCCCCGACGCCCCCGAAGCATCGGGGAGAACCTCAGGAGACGCCATGCGCGTGGTCAGCTGTGTTTCATGAGCCAAAAAACCGGCTCCGCCCCATGCCCCCGGTTTTGTTTGTGGAACACAGATGACACGGATGCGTCGGATCACTTGATTATCGCAAACCGCCCGATCTTGGTGCCAAACTCCGATTCCACATGATAGATATACACCCCAAAGGCCACGTCAATGCCCTCCCGGGAGACCAGATCCCACTTCTCCTGGCCGTCGGTTATATCGCTATCGTGTTCGATGATATCCACCAGATAGCCGCGCAGGTTGTAGATGCGGATGGTGCACTTTCGAGGCAAATGAGTAAACAGGATCACCCGTTCTCCCCGCCCGGATGTGAGCAGGTTGCGGGGTTCCAGCGGGTTCGTGACGATGTAAGGATTGGGAACCACTTTGATCCGATCCAGCTCGCTTTTGGCCGCCTGTGAATCTACCCGCGGCCCCTGATGGGTCTCAAACTCAAACAGATCATCGCTGCGGAAGGGCCTGGACACCCGTATGGTGAACACATCCCCGGCCTGCGGTGCCGTTCCTCCACCGGGCGGGGCGACAAAGCGAATCCGCCAGGTGGTGCGGTATCCCGTGGAAGTGGGCGCCAGATCATCGGGAATCAGGGGCACCACTTCATCCCCGTCAGATACCTGCTGATCCTGATCGTAATCGTAAAACAGGAATTCCGCTTCCACATCCTCGGTCAGGTTGTGCACGGTGAAGTTCACCGGAATTTCCGGCAAGCCGATTTCACTACCCCGGGACGTCGCCACAATCTGATCGGCAAAGCGAATTTCGTAGTCGGCGGGATACAGGATGTGCAGGCCGAAAATCGTATCCGGAGAAACTTCCAGCACAAAATCAGACTGCCCGGAAGTAAGCCCGGATTGATCGGGCAAATAGGCCGTGGAGTGGTTAAAAATTTTCACCCCCAGGCCGTCGAAAATGGGAAACATGTCCCCCCCGCTGACGAAGGGGCTGTGATCCACCACAATATCACCGGTGTTCTCATTGACCACCGAGTATGCGGCGGTGATAATGGCGGCCCCGGTGTCGCTAACCACCACCGAATCGTGGAACAGGATCTGGTATTTCTGATCGGGCCGGAAATCCCGGGGAAAGACCACTTCCACCTCGGTATGGCCGGTGCCGTTGCCGGAGACGTGATCGGGAACCTCCTGCCATTCCGGGGGACGGTATCCCGCCGAAGGCGGCCCCGGTGTGACCATGGCGGTGTTCACATCGGTGTGAATTCGCCCCAGCTCATCCCGTTCGATGATGCTGGTGGTCTCCGACGGCGGCAACCCTTCGGAGCCGATATTGGGATCCCCGGCGTCGTAAGCAACCACGGCGTAGTAATAGGTTTGCCCGTTCACCACGTTTGTATCGGTCCAGGTGTGGGCCAGGCCGGTATCATCGCCCAGATAAAAGTGCGCTCCGTTGGGCAATCCTACCGGTGAGGTGCCTTTTATGCCGTTTTTGCGATCAAATTGGGCCAGCGGTTTACGAAAGATGGTATTGCCAAAGGCATCGGTGATCAGGCGGGCATCCAGCAGTCCCGGATCGGTGCTGCGATAGATGGCGTAGCCTTCAAAGTCTTTTTTGAAGCCCAGAGAGTCGGGATCAATTCCCAGAAAAGGATCCCGGGAGAATTCCGCCCGGTTGTCCCAGGTGAGGGTGACATAGCCATCCCCGGCAATGGCCCGCACATGGGGCTTATCCGGGGGACGGGCAAAGCGATAGTTGGCGTTGAAAATCCGCTGCACAATGTCCTTGTTGCGCACCAGGTCGTCAAAATCTTCCCCCATCAGCAGGGCCAGGGAGAAGCGCTCGGTGCGCCCGGCGGCCAGCGGGAACGGCCCGGAAGAATACAGCACCCCGATGTTGTCGAAATTTTGCACCGGGTCAAAGGTATGGCTCGCCAGAACGCTCCAGATCAGGTCATCCTCATGCAGGGGAAAATCGCCCCAGGAGTGCAAACTCACCGCCTGCAACCCGATCTGATCCGATTCATCCAGATCGGTGCGGTCAAAGTTCGGTTCTCCATCGGTGGGAATGCCATCGCCTTCTCCGGGGTCGGGACCGGGATAGCCTTCGTTCAACGGTCCCAACCCGTCGGCGCCCACGTCATCGGTTTCCGGGTTCCAGTCCCCGTCTTCATCGCCTGACCAGTGGAATTTGGGCGGCCCATAGATGCCGATGGGGCCAAAGATAAAATCCCCCGGCCCGCTGTCTCGATTCTCATCCGTCAGCCCATCCTCATCGTTGTCGATGCCGTCGTCGCCCATTCCGGGACTTTCCAGATAGCCATAGCCGATCCATCCGGTCGGCCCGCCCCAGGTACCGATGCCGGTTTGATCCCAGATATAGGTGAGATCCAGGAAGGTATCGTAAAACCCATTATCGAAATCGTGTCCCCCGTTCTTGGAGTCGATAAACATCCCGAACAGGGTGCTGTCGTAGCTGGTGGTACCCACATTGGTAACGTCAAAAATCCAGAAGATGGCGTCTTCTGCCAGCACCTGCGACCATTGCAACCCCCGCACGCTCATCCGCATGCCGATGCCCCGTCGCTCCGGATCGGTGGAATCGGGGAAGAACTCAAATTCCTCATCGGCGTCGTCATCCACCACGTAGTAGGTTTCCTGATCGGCGTTGAGGATGCCCTTACCGAAGAAGCCGTTCCAGAATCCGGCCCAGTCGGGGCGATCCGGCCATACCGCCGGCCAGGTCTCGGGGCGATGGCTAATGGCCGGGTGATTGAAGGCGGGATTCAAATAACCGGGCAGAGGTTGCCAACCCCATTCGGTGATGCCATCCGGCGCCACATCCAGAGAGAACTCGTAATTGGTCTCCAGCGGGTGGATCAGATTTCCGTGCACATCGTGGGCCTGAGCGGCCACGAAAGGCACCACCGTATCCATGTAAATATGGCCGCTACCCACCGGCCATTCCAATTGGGGGAACAGGCGGTCTTTGCTAACCTGTCCGGTGTTGAAATAGACCGTGCCCAGGAGGTTGCCATTCATCACTCCCTGACGACGCCAGGCGCGATCCCCCACCGAATCAATGTCTGCGGGGATAAATTGCTCCTGTGCCGGCAGGTGTTGCCAGATCCCCACCCCACAACACCAGAACACCAGACAGGCGGTCAATAGGGTTTTCATGCTTTTCGCTGTAATTTATTTTCACGGTGACGACAATTGAGCCAATGATAAAACTTGATCCGCGCATCCTGCGTGAATAGATTTTCAAGAATTTCAGAGACGGCTCCCGCGCAGGAAATTCGGCCCATATGATTTTCCACCCCTACAAACCGGCCGGGCTTCCACCCAGAACCGCGGGAGCCGATCTCTGAAGTTACCGGAGATTTACCGAATCAACAACATCCGCTTTGCTCCGGTAAAATCACCTGCTTCCAGCCGATAGATGTAGAATCCACTGGGTACCGCGACTCCCCGGTCGTCCTTCCCATCCCAGCGCACCGTGTGCACCCGGGCTTCCAGAAACCCGTTGACCAGCGTGCGCACCTTTTGCCCCAGCACGTTGTAGATGGTCAACGTCACCTGAGTGGCTCTGGGCAGGGCGAAGGTAATGTTGGTTTCCGGGTTGAAGGGATTGGGATAGTTCTGGAGCAGATTGAATTCCTGAGGAATGGCATCGCCGCCGCCGATCCCCACCGGGTTCATTGCCCCTTCCATAATGAACAGAGCCGGTGCGGTATGGCCGCCGCGGGTGGATCCCCGGGAGAACACGATCTCCGGCAACCCGTCGCCGTCCATGTCATCCGCCAAATCCAGACCATACAACCGAATCCCGCCGGGCACCAAAGCCGCCACATCCGCCGAATCCACTACCGTCGCCACCTGATAGTTCGCCGGATCCGTCACATCCCCACCAGGACCCCCGGCATACCGGTAGTTCACCGCCTTCGTGGCATTGCTGGCCGCAATCACAAAATCCGAACCGCCAAAACCCAGATTCCCCGTGCTCGCTTCCAGCCACTGCTCAGAGGTGTCCTCTATCAGGTGAATATCCGAGGTGGTGATGTTCATGGCATCCCCATTGGTCGCCACCACCCATACAGCCCCTTGCAGGTTGGCAAAGTAGGCCTCATCCCGACCATCGCCGTTGGCATCGGTCAGATCAATCCCGTGCACGCTCACCGTCTTGCCCGCCACCGGCATATCCACCAGATTGGTCTGATAGGTATCCGGACCGCTGGCCTCCACAATCACCAGCTTATCCGTGGAACCATCGCTGGCAACCACCTCCGGCGTGCCGTCGTTGTCCATGTCTCCAATGCCAATGGCAGCAATGTCCGGAGACGTCGTGCCCAAATCGGAAGAAAATTCCGTCGTCCATACCGGCAGAATGAAGTCGCTCACCGAGGCAATCACGATGGAGGGATTGGTGGTGAAGGTGGTCATCACCACTTCCTGCTGACCGTCGTTATCCAGATCCGCCGCCTTGGCCACCCGAACGATGTCCAGACCCGGCGTATCCAGATTCCACTCCACCACCGGAGCGGTGCCGTAGTCGTCATCCCCCACGTTCTCAAACACAAACAGCACCGAGGGATTGGTGCCCACCTGGGGAATGTGCACCACCAGAATCTCCTTCACCCCGTCGCCGTCCAGATCGCTCTCATCCACGGTCACAAACTGACCCGCTTCATCGGGAAACTGATACGACCACACATCAGCGTAGGAGTCGTTGCCGGTGTTTTCAAACACATGGATGGACCGGCGGTTCACCCCGTTTTCCACATGGAAGATGGGTACGATGAACTCCTGCTTGCCATCTTGATCCAGATCCGTTCCCGCTTTCACGTTCTTGATGTGAATGATGGAATCGGGCAGGGCCGCACTGGTGACGGCATCCACATCCACTTCCGCCACGAACAGAGCCGGTGCGGTATGGCCGCCGCGGGTGGATCCCCGGGAGAACACGATCTCCGGCAACCCGTCGCCGTCCATGTCATCCGCCAAATCCAGACCATACAACCGAATCCCGCCGGGCACCAAAGCCGCCACATCCGCCGAATCCACTACCGTCGCCACCTGATAGTTCGCCGGATCCGTCACATCCCCACCAGGACCCCCGGCATACCGGTAGTTCACCGCCTTCGTGGCATTGCTGGCCGCAATCACAAAATCCGAACCGCCAAAACCCAGATTCCCCGTGCTCGCTTCCAGCCACTGCTCAGAGGTGTCCTCTATCAGGTGAATATCCGAGGTGGTGATGTTCATGGCATCCCCATTGGTCGCCACCACCCATACAGCCCCTTGCAGGTTGGCAAAGTAGGCCTCATCCCGACCATCGCCGTTGGCATCGGTCAGATCAATCCCGTGCACGCTCACCGTCTTGCCCGCCACCGGCATATCCACCAGATTGGTCTGATAGGTATCCGGACCGCTGGCCTCCACAATCACCAGCTTATCCGTGGAACCATCGCTGGCAACCACCTCCGGCGTGCCGTCGTTGTCCATGTCTCCAATGCCAATGGCAGCAATGTCCGGAGACGTCGTGCCCAAATCGGAAGAAAATTCCGTCGTCCATACCGGCAGAATGAAGTCGCTCACCGAGGCAATCACGATGGAGGGATTGGTGGTGAAGGTGGTCATCACCACTTCCTGCTGACCGTCGTTATCCAGATCCGCCGCCTTGGCCACCCGAACGATGTCCAGACCCGGCGTATCCAGATTCCACTCCACCACCGGAGCGGTGCCGTAGTCGTCATCCCCCACGTTCTCAAACACAAACAGCACCGAGGGATTGGTGCCCACCTGGGGAATGTGCACCACCAGAATCTCCTTCACCCCGTCGCCGTCCAGATCGCTCTCATCCACGGTCACAAACTGACCCGCTTCATCGGGAAACTGATACGACCACACATCCACATACCGATCGTTGCCCCGATTCTCGAACACATGGATGGAGCGCCGATTGACCCCGTTTTCCACATGAAATACGGGGACGATAAATTCTTTATGGCCGTCCTGATCCAGATCCGTTCCCGCTTTCACGTTCTTGATGTGAATAATGGAATCGGGCAGGGCGCTCATAGTAGGGGCAGTGTTGTCCCACACCATTTTCAGGAGAGGCTTTTGCTGCTCCCCGCCAACCGACCAGACCAGGTCGAAATTTCCGGTTGCCCTGTTCTGTGCGGATACGACTCCGGAAAACAGCAGCAAGGCAACCACCGCTACCATTGCAGAAAACTTCATAACAGACCTCCTTATGGGATAGTTAAACATGACACTGAACTTCCCGAAAATTCTGCTGCCGTTCCCAGGTCATCCTCCCTCACAGATTCCCGGTGCACGAACATATCGCGATGGCATGGAGCAGGGCCATCCGAATACCCCGTGCGTGCAGGTAAGTGCATCACGCAGATGCGCGGATCACCAGCTCAGGCAAAAACACTTTTTTTCGTTGGGGGACAGGCTCTCCCCGCATGAGTTTTTCCAGGCTTCTCATGGCATAGGCTCCCACTTTGTAGGTGGGCTGGCGAATCGTTGTCAGAGGCGGGTCGAAATAGGATGCGATAGGCAGATCGTCATAGCCAACTACTGAAATATCCGAGGGCACGGAAAGCCCCTGCTCTCGCAGAGCTTTGATCACCCCGATGCTTCGCAAATCGCTGGCACAGAAGACCGCATCGAACTCCACCTTTCGATGGATCAACTCATACATCGCCGCATATCCTCCGTGCTCATCCACTTCCAGAGGCTCCACCACCAGGTTCTCATCGAAGGAGATGTTGGCCTCCTCCAGGGCCTGCCGATACCCCTTCAGGCGACTTTGGGAAACTTTTTGTCCCTGCAATCCCCCCACCAGAGCAATCTTGCGCCGCCCCCGCACAATCAGGTGCCGGGTCGCCAGATAGGCTCCTTTCACGTTATCGGTCCACACAGCACATTGCCGATCGTTCTGAGGATCGTATTCTCCTAACACCACCAGAGGAATGTTGGCCTCGGTCAGTTCTCGCACTCGCTCGTCATTGATCTTCAAATCCAGAATGATGGCCGCAGAGGCGGAGTGATTCCGAATCAATTGGTGATAATCCACGAAGTTCTCGTCGGCGGCTTCATCCACGGCCAGCACCAGACGGTACCGAGTGGTGTCAATAGTATCGCAGAAGGCCCACATGATCTCCGCGTAGTAGGAATTGAAGGCGATGGATCGCAGCACATTGGGCACTCCCAGCACCAGTACGTTTTCCATAGACACCTGTCCAGTCACCAGATTTTTGGCGTGTACGTTGGGGCGATAGTTCATCTCTTGAGCGGTGCGCAATACCAGTTCCCGGGTCTCTTTGGCAATGTCGGTATGACCGGCCAGAGCCCGGGAAACGGTAGGTACGGAAAGTCCCAATCGCTCGGCAATATCCTTCAAGGTGGTTGCTTTAGGTCGAGCCATGACCTCTAAAATTTTTAAAAGGTTTTAGAAAATTTAGAAAAAATATAAAGTTACAGACATATTATGGGAATTCGATACGCTCTCCAGCCGGAACTTTCGAGTTTTTTGGCCCTGCTGCGTGAAGCGTGAAACTCGTGATGCGTAAATGTGCTCGAACCTATTGGTGTGCCTAATGATGCAAAAAGCTAACATTGTATCCGAATCGAATACTCCTCTCACGTTTTACGTTTCACGCATTACGCATCACGAGCAAAGATGCTTTTGCAAAAATTCTCGCATTACCGCATAGTCATGGTATCGGGCGCCGATGGCAAAGTTCTCCTCCAGGTGTCGGGGAGTTTCGGGGGAAAGCAACGTTTTCATCGTCTGTTCCGCAGCGGCCTGTAAGGCGCTTGTGGGGAGTTTTACCCTGCCACTTTGCTCCCGAATTACTCGATCTCCCAGGGAGATGTAGTGATACCCCTCCGGCTGAATATCTGCCTTGAATACCGGGTACTCGAACACCACTATAGGCTTCCGGGCAAACACCGCTTCGATGAATTGGTTCCCCCACCCTTCATACAGGCTGGGATAGGTTACCAGATCCGCGTACACGTAGGCATCCCACAAGGAATATCGCTTGTCTCCATTCGAACTCCGCTTTGCGCCGATGCGAGGGGCAATGAACCGGGCCTCTATTCCCAGGTGTCGGGCAATTTCCTCCAGCCACTGTCGATATTCCCGGGCGGAATCTTCCGCATATCCGGCCAGCACCAGCACCACCCGGCTATCCGATGTAATGCGTTTGCCGTTGTACAGCGTTTTTCCTTCCAGCGCTGATTTGTGCCGGTTTAGCTCTGCCACCAACTCCATGGCCAACTCGATGCCCTTTCGGGGAACGATACGGGTAGCCTGCAAGATCACCAGATCCTGCTCCGAGAAGCCGGCCATCTCCGGAAAATCGGCGTTGAAAGCATCCCGCACCCAGGGGGGCTGATGAAAATCGAACACATCCGGCAACACCACCGAATCGATTCCCCGCCGCCGCAACAATCCCTCCCGGGCAATACTATTAATGCTCACATGCACAATATTGGGGTACGCCGGAGGAACATAGAGGTCCAGATATTCCTGCACCGATTTCGAGGTCGGTTCCTGATACTCCTCTCGCTCCCAATAATAATCATGGTTGGTGGAGACGATGGGCAAGCCGGTGTTCCGGGCAAATCGGGCAAAAGCAGAGGCGGCGGCGATGTGCCTGCCATGGGAGAAAATGTTATGTACCAGCAGAGCATCGAATTGCTCCCGTCGGTGATACTCCCGGAAGGCGGTTTCGATTTTTTGAGCCACCATGTGAATCTTCTCCATCAGCCGGGCGGAGGACAGGTGGTGATTTCCGAAATATCCGAAGGCATTTTCCTTGATCTCCCGAATCTCCGGGGCATCGAATTCCAGTTCTTCAATAACAAAATCGCTCCCCCGTTGCACCGGCCCGGAAATCATTCTAACCTCGACTCCCAAGGATTGTAAAATGGTCTTACGCTTTTCCATTTCCAGGGAGACCCCGTCGGTGCGCCCGGCACGATAATGCACAATGCCTACTTTCTTAACGGAGCCCATGGCGTTCCAGAGTCTCGATCAGCCGCTTTAAATTGGGGATATAGGACTCGTCGAAGAATCCGAGTTCGATGTCGTACACGGCAGCATGAATATGGCGGGCTTTGCGGAACCGTTCTTCAATACGTTCGAACAGTTTGTGCTCGGTGAAAATTTGATAGGAGACTTCTGTATCCGGCCAGAGATACATAAAAAAATCGGCATAGGTGTGTCCGTAAGGATAGCCTCGCCGATTTTCTCCATCTTCCCACAGTTGGGAACGATCACGGATCAGAATCTGACAGAAATTTCCCGCCGGAAAACGAAATACATCCGATAATCCTTCTACCCAGAACTTTTGTCCCCGGGCAATGAAATCATCCACCATGCGCTTGTACCCCAGCGCCAACGGCTTGTGGGGGTCATAAAAATTGCGTTGATACACAAACTGATCGATTTCCAGATAATCAAATCCCAAATCGGACAGGTAGTTGACCGTCTCCATACAGCGGTCATACCACCGGTCGTGGTTCAGATTCATCACGTAATGATATTGCCCGGCGTACGGCTCGATCACCTCACGGCCATCCCGCCGGACAATAGCATCCTTATAATCCGGATTTACCCGTATCCAATCTGTATCCGCCAGGCGGGGGTTGTAGTGATGGCTGGTGAGCAGATTATATCCCCTGATCTCCTCCAATAACTTCCGCAAGGCGGCTTCGCCTCCCACTGCCGGATCAATGGTGTAATCGGGAAACATCCGGTCGTAGCCATCCTTGTTGGTGCCGAAAAGATGAACAATGTGCCCCTCGCCAAAATGCTGGTGGAACAACTCTACCGCCGGGAGCAGTTCTTCAAAGTGGCGAATATAGGTGTCCCCGTTGGGACGTTTCACTCCCATCTGCAACATATACCGCGGCTGCCCCTGAAAGGGTTGTTGCCCCTTCAGGCCCAATTCCTTCTTAAACCGATCCGCCGCTTCTTTCCAATCCTCTTCAAAGGGAATAAAGTAGTACTCGTGATCGGTGGAGTTGAAAATCAGCTGAAAATCTTCCTGCCCCACCCGCCGGAGCATAATCTGGGTGTACTCAAACGAAGGCGCCCCACCAATAAACACATTTACATCCTCCTGATAGATCACCAGGCAACGGCTGGAGGCCGTTCCCGGATAGGTCAGGGCGTACATTCTTCCTTCAGGAATTCGGGAAGGATGTTCAATCTGCTCCCCTTCGCGCAAAGGAAGAATCAATTTTGTGGGGCGACATTCCAGCATAACGGATGACAACTGTTCAGTTTTGTGGCTTACTTTCAGGAAATCCTCATTCCGTTGAATAGCCGCATCCGTTCTGAGAGACTGTTCAATCTTCCGTAGGCTCATGGTGATCGGTAGTCGCTTCAGCTCAGAGTGTCCAAACTTCCCAAAAATCTAAAATTCCTAAAACGTTTTAAAAAATTTAGAGGAGTTTACCAAACCAGATGGAGTTTGTCAATAGTTTTATGGAAAAATTTTTCGACACAAAACGTCCCCTCATAAAACGCAACAACCGGAGAAGTTTCTTTTTTCGGTTTACCCATCCCCCCCGGAAGATTAACTTTCCCCCTCCGCAGGAATGGCAAGAGTGGAAGGCGTCATCGACGGGAAGGCACCAACCTACCGAAAGAGCAGATGGGCATG
>CAYQGB010000037.1:18322-20982 GCA_964416895.1 uncultured Calditrichaceae bacterium | reverse complement strand
CGAAGAATCTCTTTATGATGAATTCAACCCGTCATCCAAACTTTGACAGAACACTTAGCGCTTCTTTCGCCGATGAATCATGATCCATTCCTGACCTTCCCGATCCCGAAAATAGATCCTCAGATGATCTTCCCGCATCTCGTATCGGGTTGCCCGATTCAGCGCCTCGCTATAGGCGATGTTGGGCCAGGGGGTACAGGCCATCTCCGTACAGCTTACGGATATGGAGATACTGCCGGAAATATCGATCTCATAGGTCCCTTCACACCGGTTGCAGGCATCTTGCGCGATAAGATGCCCGTCGGAGCGGAATTCCACGGTGTATTTCCACGGCGGTTGCGGTTGTACATCAATACCGCCATCTATGGAGGTGATTTCTTCCAGTTCCCATACAACTTCTGTAAACGGCGCCGGCTTCCCGTTTTCCGGATTCAGCGCTTCCGAACTGCCACAACCGCCCAGGAATAAAAGCATTACCGCAACCATAAATCCAGAACATATCCGGGCTACCGCACACATGTCCAACCCACACATTTTGCATTCTACACGTTGCACCTTTCCTTACCTTAATCCTCCCCCTGTTGCTACCCTCTTTCCCAATCCGCAATCCGCAATCTGCATTCCGCATTCCCCAAACCGCAATCCCTCACTCCCGAATGGGAATCACCAGCGACACCTGATGGCTGATGACCACCGCTCCATCCAGAGCCAGTTCCCCGGCCGGGGCCAGTAGTACATCGGAGCTGGCGGTGGCCATGCGCTCTGTGAAAGGTATGGCAAGTCCCGGTCGCCCGGTGCCCAGGGTCAGGCGCAGGGCGTAATCGAGGTTAAAGCCGGGATAGCGGAGGGCAAAACCGATGCTGGGCGACCACTCCCACCAGCTTTCCCGCTGCTTGCGGAAGGTTTCTTGCACCCGGTTCTCCTGCTCCAGACGATAGCGGATGTTGTGCACTTCCAGGCCAAAACGGAGGGCAAAAGGGCGTTCCTGAGGGGCAAGTCCCAGCCGTAGCATCCAGTTGCCGAACTGGAAGTCGTTGATCACCGTTTTGGCGCCCGCAGGAAGGGTGCCGCCGCTGGCCGTCCGCACCGGCTCCGCGGCATCCGCCCAGGTGTTGCTCCAGATCGGTTCATAAATCACCTCCATCCCGAACAGGGCCTTATCGCTCTGCCCGGCAAGGCCCAATCCGAATTGAAAGGCGTAGGAGTTGCCGGGATCCCGGGGAATGTTCATCAACTCATAATTGGGAATTTTGGGATGGGATTTGCGGTTGAAAGTGAAAATCCCGCCCACCCGCCAGTTGGTGGTGGAGGTGGTTGCCAGAGGCTGGGTGTAGCGGAAGTGCAGCCCCCAGGTGCGGGTGCGGTCGGGGTTGCGTTCCACCACCACGGCTTCCGGCGGGCCGGTACATTCCGGGCACCGCTGCCACAGGGAATAGCTAACATCGTGGGTCATGTTATAGCGGTTGTACAGCACCAGGGCTTCCACGGTGCGCTCGCCGGACAGTTCCCCGAACAGCCCCACCCGAAAATCCAGGAGGGAGCCGAACTGCTCCACCCCCACGCTGGAGGCATACAGCAGTTCGGTGCCTTCCACGGCTTCCAGATCGGCGTAGAAGAGACTGCCCCCCACCGACAGGGAAGAGTTCCCCAGCCGGGTTCCGGCCAGACCGAAGACGTACCAGTTGGAGGGATTTTTGTCGCTCAATCCCTGCGTTACCTGAGTTTGACGGTCGGTTGTGCCGGGGAAAAATATCGGCGGCTGTCTCCGTTCGGCCAGGTTGAGTTGCTGTCCGGCCACGGCGAATCCCCCGAACCACTTTCCGCTGTGAAACAGGGTTCCCAGCGGCAGGCTGCGCCCGGCGCCGTTCTCTTTGGTAATGGAATAAAACGTGGGAGCGGTGAACACCTGCACCCCGTTCAGCCGGGCGCCCCGGGCGGGATTGATGAACGGGTCGCTCCAGGGATCATCCACTGCGATGGAAAGATTGCCCAACGCCATCCGCCGGGAAGGAAATACCTGAAATTGATCCCCTGTTGCCAGGGGCACGGTTTTGATGGAGATGAACTGGTTCCATCCCGGAATCGGGAGGAACAGCGCGATCAGCCACAATATTACCGGGAAACGTTTCATGGCAGGTTCTCCTGTAAATGGTATTATGTTCCTGCACTTCCGTTTGAGGGGATTTTTTCAAAAGGAATGCCAGAATCTGGATGTGGAAAGAAACAGGTGGGAAAAGTGTATCTAACTGGTTGATTTTTGGGATATTCCTGCAATCGGATTGACCGAAAGGAAAGCTCTGGTTACCACAGGCTGTGGGGATTCTCCCTCGAATTTTGGAGGGGGTTTCGGAAAATTGAGGAGGAGAAGGAGAGGGAACGGCTGAGAAGCAAGATAGAAGGAATCATCCATATCTCTGTTCGGGGTTCCCTTCGGCTTCGCCTGGAACAAGTTGCTCAAATTAAGAACCCGGGAGGCATGCGGATTTTTTTTAAACGCTTATTTTTGGGGTAACTTTGCTCAAATCTTTCTTATATTCTGAACACATCATGGCCGAGAGAATTCCTGATTCTTGGAGCTCTTCTGTACTGCGTTTTTGTCAATGTAGTATAATGGGGTGTCATGAGATTTTCAATGGCAGGTGTGACTCCTTATCTAAAAG
>CAYQGB010000037.1:0-18222 GCA_964416895.1 uncultured Calditrichaceae bacterium | reverse complement strand
GTATAATGGGGTGTCATGAGATTTTCAATGGCAGGTGTGACTCCTTATCTAAAAGCAATACTCCGGAAATTTTTTGTAACTCTCTGTTTTTTAATAAGATGTCAAATTGGTTTTTAATTGTGTGTTTTCAATGACTTATACAAATTGCAGGGCTGTAAATCCTCCAAAGTGTCCGAACTATTGTAAAAGGAGAATTTCATGAAAAAACGCCGCTCTTCCCGGAAACTTTCGGTACCCCCGGAAGATAGCTGCGATAATCGTGGGAAAAGTGCTTCACCCTCCGTTGAAAAGCTCAAGGTTTCCCCGGCTCAGGATATACTGGATTTTGCCGTTACCCTGTCGGAGCAAAAAGATTTGCAGGAAATTTTGCGGCTTGTGGTGCATAAAGCTGTGAACATCTTCCACGGCAGAAATGGCATTATCCTTTTGTTAAACCCCATATCCCGCGATACCCTGAAAACCGCTTATAAGAAAGGAGAGGAAGACTCGACAAAGTTGTATCGTCAGGTGTGCACCCAGGTTTGTGGATGGGTGCTGGCTAAAAAACAACCTTTCCTTACCGGAAATCTATCCAAAGATAGCCGCTTCCGGGAAAATTTATTTTCCGACATACCGGTGCACTCTGTCATGGCGGTTCCTTTGAGGGTTGAGGGGATAATTCTCGGAGTATTTCTCATTATCAACAACTCCCAGGATGGGGAGTTTACGGAAACTGACCTGGAATTGTTTAGTAGATACAGTGCAATTGTGGCCCCATATTTACGGAATGTTCAAGAGTTAAATAGATTTTTTGAGGCGCCGTTGCCACAAAAAGTGCTATTGGCTAAGTACCGAAAGCTGGGGCTATTAGGAAGCGGCGAACGTTTTCTGAAACTGTTGCATAGCATTGAGGCTGCTGCCAATTGTGACGTGCGAGTTCTGTTAGAAGGGGCCACCGGCACGGGTAAGGAGCTGGTTGCCCGGGCGATTTATCATTTGAGCGCCCGCAGCGACAAATCTTTCGTGGCTATAGATTGCGGCGCCATTCCGGAGCATTTGATTGAAAGTGAATTGTTCGGCCATGTCAAAGGGGCTTTTACCGGGGCAGACCGGGATCGCTCCGGATTGTTTATGGAGGCGAACGGAGGAGTCCTGTTCATGGATGAAATTGCCAGCCTCTCCCATGAAATGCAATCCCGATTGATGCGCGTGTTGCAAGAAAAGGAAGTGCGCCCCATCGGCAGCAATCATGCTCATCCGGTGGATGTACGAATTATTTCTGCCACCAGTGTGCCCCTTGAAGAATTGATGCGTGACAAACGTATTCGACAGGATCTGTATTATCGATTGATGGTTTACCCCATCTATGTGCCTACTCTGGACGAACGCCGGGAGGATGTTCCCCAACTGGCCTATCATTTTTTGCAAAAGTTTTCCGCTCAGCAACACAAGAAGGCTACCATTTTCCATGCCCGCATACTGGATTATTTCAAGCGACGAAGCTGGGATGGCAATATCCGGGAACTGGAGCATTTTGTAGAACGGCTGGTTACTCTCACTCCGCCCGAAAAAAGTACCATAACTCCGGATGTGCTTCCCATCGAATTACAAAAGGAAATCGATACGGTTCTGTCCGAAAGCCCCGGTTCGGGAAACCATCTCCCGCTTCACCAAAGTCTGGCGGAGTTTGAGGCGGATTTGATTCGTCAGGTGCTGGTGGAAAGCGATTGGAACCAATCCCGGGCAGCCCGTGCTCTGGGGATCTCCGAGGGAACCATACGCTATAAAATGGAAAAATTCGGTATTGGCAAACCGGTATAACTTCCCTTTCCATCTACCCTCATTTCCGATTCCGTATATAGCACACGGATAACCCGGATTTCGGGGGTTTTCACAGATAAGTTCATAAATTTTCGGGTAAATCTGATGAATCCGCCGCATCTGTGGCTTGCTCCGTATGGACGGGATCATCTGTGTTCCGGGAAGCGATTTGTCGGGTAGTATGTCCTGTCGTAACAATCTTCGCCTGTAAGTTCAATAAAAACAACAAATCTAAAAAATTCTCGAAAGTTCTTGCGAGATTTGAGCCTCTCGGCCGCATTTTTAGGCAATTTATCTGTATTCGTAAGATATTGAATTTAATAGAATTATTTCCTGATTTTTCCCTTCTCACACATTCTGGCACCCTCCTTGCTTTATTACTACCTGAATAGAACATCCAAACTCATCTAACTTCAAAGGGAGGTTCATCATGAACCGTTGGTCAAATTTCATCGCTGCCCTGGTAATGGGGCTTATATTGGTTGTTGTCTCTTCGGGGACCGGGTACGGTCAGACGCAAAAGCATGTGGATAACGCCGACTGGAAGACATTTAACAAAAATCTGATCCAGGCGCTTCGGTCGGGCAATGAGGGGTTGCAGATGTCTGCCCTGCAATTGATTATTGAGCATGCGCCTCGCGTGGATATGGAGGAACCCCTGTACGACGTCATGCGGATTTACCGTAACCACTCCAGCGTGCAAATGAGACGTCTGGCGTTTGTGGCGCTAACCAAAATTGATAACAGCCAGGTGAGATATTTTCTGAAACGACAACTCCGGTTTGAATCGGATCCGGTGATTATTAAGCAACTCCGGCATTACGTGGCCCGACAACGACAATAAGCTCACTCCTCATTACCCTTCATCTCTATCTCCAGATGAAGCTCGTTGCCTCCCGCGCCGTTATCGCCCGGGAGGCAATTTATTTTCCCCCGCCTGATTCTGGCGCCGGGCAATCCATCCAATCTGGTTATCCTTCCAGCATTTTGATGAACTCCTCCTCGGTGAGGATGGGCACGCCCAATTCTTGCGCCTTCCGGTATTTAGAGCCGGGATCTTTCCCCACCAGCACATAGTCGGTTTTGCGGCTGACAGAACTGGTGACCTTCCCGCCCCGGGCTTCGATGAGCCGGGTGGCTTCTTCCCGGGTGAAGTTATCCAGCGCCCCGGTGAGCACAAAGGTTTTCCCGGCGAAGCGTTCATCCTGGAGGGGGGCTTCTTCGGCTACTGTTTCGGTGAAGGGCAGCCCGGCCCGGCGCAATTTTTCCAGCACCTTCAGATTTTCTTCCCGGCTGAAAAACGCCTTGACGCTACGGGCGGTGATCTCGCCGATGCCCGGCACCGCGGCCAATTCTTCCTCATCGGCTTCCCGAATTTTATCCAGGGAGTGAAAGTGATTGGCCAGCAACCGGGCGGCTTCTTCGCCCACGTACCGAATCCCCAATCCGAAGATCAGCCGGGCCAGAGGTCGGGATTTGCTGGCCTCGATGGCGGCGATCAGGTTGGCGGCGCTCTTCTCTCCCATGCGCTCCAGCGGGGCGATGTCCTCCGCCTTCAGGTAATAGAGATCGCCGTAATCCCGAATCAGGTTGGCCCGGAGGAGCAGGTCCACCACCTTTTCCCCCAGCCCTTCGATGTCCATCGCCCGACGGGAAGCAAAGTGGGCGATGCGCCCGGCCACCTGCGCCGGACAGGCCACGTTTTCGCACATCAGGGCTACTTCCCCCGGGGGTCGGACCAGGGGAGTGTGGCATACCGGACAACGGGTGGGCGGCCGGTAAGGCGCAGTACCCCGCGGACGCTTCTCCTTCACCACCCGCACGATCTTGGGGATAATCTCCCCTCCTTTTTCGATGATCACGTAATCTCCGATGCGCACATCCAGCCGCTGGATTTCGTCCATGTTGTGCAGGGTGGCCCGGCTGATGGTAGTGCCCAGCAGTTGCACCGGCTCCAGATGAGCCACGGGAGTCACGATCCCGGTGCGCCCCACCTGCCAGCGGATGTCCACCAGGCGGGTCTCGGCCTGCTCGGTGGCGAATTTAAAGGCGATGGCCCAGCGAGGACTTTTGGCGGTGGCCCCCAGCCGCCGCTGCTGTTCCAGACTGTTGACCTTTACCACCACCCCGTCGATTTCGTACGGAAGCTCCTCTTTTTTGCCGCTCCACTCTCGCCAGTATTCGATCACCTCGTCGATGGTTTTGCACAACCGTCGATGGGGATTGACCGGAAAGCGCAGTTGTTCCAGCGTCTCCAGGGCCTGGAAGTGGGTCTGGATGGTAGGGGTGTCGGCGATCTGATCCAGATAGTAGCAGAAGATGCGCAGGGGGCGCTGAGCCACAATGCGGGGGTCCTGGAGCTTGAGGGTGCCGGCAGCGGAGTTGCGGGGGTTGGCAAAAGGCGGCTCCCCGGCGGCGATGCGCTCCTGATTGAGCTTCTCAAATTCGGGGGTGGGATAATACACCTCTCCCCGTACCTCGATGTTCAACAGATCCTCCCGGTCGGTTTCCAGACGCAGGGGAATACTGCGGATGGTTTTGATATTGTTGGTGATGTCGTCCCCCTGCTCCCCATCTCCCCGGGTTACTCCTCGTACCAACAGGCCGTTCTCATACACCAGGCTTACCGCCACCCCGTCGATTTTTAATTCGCACACATATTCATAGGGTTCACCGGGATTAAGCAGGCTGCGCACCCGGCGGTCGAATTCCCGCACTTCCGCCTCATTGTAGGTGTTGGACAGGCTGAGCATGGGTTTCCGATGGCGCACCACCGGAAACTCCTTGGTGGGTTCGCCGCCCACCCGTTGGGTAGGCGAATCGGGAGTGATGAACTCGGGGTACTGCTGCTCCAATGCTTCCAGCCGCTTGAGCAGCATGTCGTATTGGTAATCGGAGATTTCCGGTTGGGCCAGCACATAATACAGATAGTCATGGCGGCGGATTTCCCGCCGCAGGCGTTCGATTTCTTCCCGGGCTTTTTCTCGAGGATCGCTCATGGCTCCACCTTCCGTAAAGGTTTCCTTATTTGTAAGGTATCCCGGTTTACCACCAGATTTCTTTTGCAATATTCCCGGTTTTCTGCTTATTTTACCGATGAGGAGCTAAATTTGATGATTATGCGGCGGCAAATCATTGGCAAAATAATTTTGTTTTTGATTCCGGTGCTGCTGTACTGTACCAACCCCTTCAGCACCCGGGAACCGGAACCTCCTGACTTCGGCAACGATTTTCCCCGTTCCCTTTTACAGACGGATCCGGATTCGGTGCTGAGCAAAATCCAGCGCGCCTTCCGCACCCGCAACGCCCAAATGTATAAGGAATGCCTGGCGGCTCCGGAGATTACCGACACCCTGTTCCGATTTATTCCCGAACGAGACGAAGCCCCTCGCCTGCTCAACTGGACCCTGGAAGATGAATTCACCTATTTTACCAATCTGGCCAACGATGAAGACGTCAAAAGTGTAAATATCGACTTCACCGAACGCAAGAGTTTTACCGAAGTACCTTCCCGACCGGATCTGCGAGAAGGCCCTTTCAACTACCGCATCATTCTGTTGTTAAATTCCGATCCCAATCCCCAGATTTACCGGGGCCGCAGCAACCTCCGTCTGATCAAGGCCTCCAACGAACTGTGGTATATTTTCGAATGGCAGGATTTTAAGATCGAGGGGGAAAATTCCGGCAACACCTGGTCAACATTGAAGGCCAACTATCGGTTTTAAACCATCACTCCCTGTACACCTCCATGGGCCGACGGATAGTTACAATGGCATCGCTTTCGGGGATGGCAGGAGTCCTGCTCCTGCTCACCTGTTCCAATCCCTTTGCCCCGGCCACGGTCAAGGATACAATTCGAGGGTCGGGCATCCTGACCGCTCAGGAATCGCCCGACGGGGTTTTGACCAACCTGCAATATGCCTATACCTTCCGGGATTCTCTGGTGTACAGCGAGTTGTTCGATTCCACCTATATCTTTATCAGCACCAATTTTAATGTCTCTCCCCCGGAGCCGATCGTGTGGGGCCGGGATCAGGAGTTGAAGGCCACCGGGCGAATGTTCCGCTTTTTTACCACCCTGGATTTGACCATGAATGTTGTGGAGCGGGAGGAAGCCTTCAACGGCGATCCCAACCGGGTTCGGGATCGGATTACCTTTACCCTGACCCTGGACGGGGGAACCGCCATTCCCACGCTGATCGGGGAGGTGGAATTTCAGTATATCCGCCGGGGGAACAAATGGTTCATCGTCCGGTGGGAAGATTTGCAGATTTGAGGGACATTCCCCCCGATTTTCTCCTGCCGCACTTTGTCGTTGGTCACCTGCCCGGTTTTGCTTAAATTAACCCGTTCCTTCAGTATCCAGTGGGAGTTTGCTTCCATCGGAGGAGTTCGCCAACACCGTACGGAATTGTTGCAGGAGAACCGGTTATTATGAAGCGTCTTACCGTTTCCGTAGATGATGTTGCCACCCTGCGCAATCTGCTTTATGACGACGACTTTGACCCGGTACGATTTGCCCTGTTGTGCGAGGTTGCCGGAGCACAGGGCATATCGGTCACGGTAACCGGTTCCGAGTTGGGAGTGAAAGAAGCGGATGTGCATCGGTTGCGCCAGCTTCACAAAACGTTCCTCAATTTGCATATCCCCCCGGAGAACCCCTTCATCAAACTGGCCCTGTCGTTGAATCCGGAGATGGTTACGTTTGTGCAGCTTACCCACGGGGATCGGCTCCGGCTGGCTCCTCTGCCGTCCTCGGCCGTGCTGGACACGGTGCAGGAGGTGCTGCCGGATTTCCGGGCCAACAACATTTCCGTGGCGGTGTTCTGCTATCCGGAACTGGAAATTCTCAAACAACTCAGCCGCCTTCGCATCGATTACGTGGAACTGGATTGCACCGGCTACACCCTGGCGGAAGATTCCAACGAGGAGCTGGTGGCCCTGGACAGCTTGATAAACGCCAGCCTGGCGGCAGCCAAGTTAGGCTTTGGAATCAACTGTTTCGGCGGGATCA
Source organism: uncultured Calditrichaceae bacterium (assembly GCA_964416895.1). GTDB lineage: Bacteria > Calditrichota > Calditrichia > RBG-13-44-9 > J075 > CAYQGB01. Next base: position 11,408 of record CAYQGB010000037.1, on the reverse strand, counting down.
ACTACGAACACCTCCCCGGGCTGGCCGGTATTCCCCATCTGGAAGACATCTGCATGGGGGTGAATATCGTTAAGCGCGCCCTTCTGGTGGGAGTGGATCGGGCTGTTCAGGAAGCCCAGCAGCAAATTCTGTTTCATCATCGGGAATAATGCCCGGTGATGGCATACCCGGAATTTTTGCAAACCATTGTCTATTGAGATACCCCGGGCTGCCCTCGATGAAAAGTTTTGAATATGCAATTTTGTGCGATAAGTATCGCTTTGTTTCCCCCAAAGTCTTTTAATTGGGAAGTTAAAATCGGTACCGGGCTGTTTTGCCATGAGTTCGAGGGGAAGGAATGGGAGTGAATATATCACGGCTTCTTCTTCCACCCTCGCCGGGCAGGCTGTTGCAGATTCGGCCTGAGAGCCCCGGACGCTGTCATTCCCGCATGTTTTTAGCGGGAATCTACGACTATATGGCGGTGGATTCCCGATTAAAACGCTCGGGAATGACAATCTGTAACAGCCTGCGGGGTGGGGTCAGGATGACAACCGAGAATGTCGGTCTGAGCTTGTGCTTGTGCTTGTGCTTGCATCCCGATGCAATCGGGACATCCCGATGCAATCCGGGACATCCCGAGGAAAGCTGTGAAAAAAACTTACATTCTCCTTTCCCCGAAAGAAGGAGGATGGTTTCCAATTCGGCCTTCAGGCCCTGGCACCTTTTTTGATAAAACCCCCTAATTTCGTTATCCGAAAGCCTATAACGCGCGGAGTTGTGGTCATGCTTGAGCAGATTATTGACAACATTATCCAGAAAATTCGCAAAGAAGTGATTCAACCGGGGATGAAAGATGTTCCGTTGAACTATCTGCTGACCCGAAACATCCCCGATTCGGTGAAGCATTTTTTCGATCAGGAAGTGGAATTGTGGTTGCGGGAAGAAGCGGAGAAATTTACTTCCGGTGATCGCTTTAATTATGAAATCCCGGAAGTGCAGGTGCTGATCGACAAAATATTCGATATTCTGAAACAGACCGCCACGTTCCATATCCATCAATTCAACCGCCTGCTGGAACGGGCGATTAAGTTGCAGGCCAATTATCTCATCCGCCCCCACCAGACCCTCACCCAGTTCTTATTCAAAGACAGCTTTGTCATCACCACCATTGAAGTGTATGACATGCTCAAATATTTTGACAAGTTCCAGTATTACAAAGATGCTCTCACGGATTACTTCAACCTCAAATACCTCCGGGAAATTTCCCAGACCCAGTTTGAAGAATTGATCAAAGGGATTGATATTCAGGTATTCTCCCGGAATCCCATCGACACGGCCCTGCAAACCATCAAGACCATTAACGAGTTTCTGGATGAAGGACGTACCACCTCCAGTGATAAGATCGAGACCCGGATTCTGTCCATGATCTTTCGGGATCGCAACCTCACCGAGTTCGCCGAGTTGGTGGAACGGGAGCTAACTGACGGGCATCAGGAACTCTCGTTATCGGAACTGGAACAGATTCTCCGAACCGGCAAGTCCCTCCGTCAGGTGCAGGAAGAGCAGCGGGCGGAGGTCTCGGTGATTGATCAGCTGGCCGACATCGAGGCGGCCAGGCCGGAAGTGGAAGTGGAGACGATTGCGGTGCCGGAGGAGATCGAACCGCCTGCGCCCGAGGAGCCGGAGGAGGAAGAGGAGGAAGAAGAAGAGGAGGAGGAAACCTACACCGATACGGCCTACGAAAAGGAAGCCGATACCGCCACGCAGATCACCGCCGCCGAACATCTGGCCCAGGTGGTCAGCGAAAAAATGAAAGGCGATCATCTGGAAGATCTCCGAAAATTGATCACCCCCAAACAGCGCAAACGGTTCATCAAGAAAATCTTCCGAAAACAGGAGCAGCGGTACGAGGAGTTTATTGACCTGTTGAACAATACCCCCACCTGGAAAAGCGCCACCAATCTGATCGACAACTTCTTCTACCAGGAAGGCATCAATCCCTATTCCAAAGAGGCGCTGGAATTCAGTGACCTGGCCTACAACCGCTACTTCCCCAAGGACATTTCCGTGAACAAGGGAGAAGAATTTCGCTACTAATCCCATGAATGAAGAAGATTTTACCGTGTACATTGTGGGTGCCGGGCGAGTGGGGGCGACCCTGGCCCGGCATTTTCAGCAAGCAGGAATCCCGGTCACCGGTCTGGTACACCGGGATTTTCATAAACGGGAGGTTTTGAAAAAACAATTCCCCCACCTTGCCGTGACCGAACAGGTTGTCCCGGAGGCGTTGGATGGTTCCCCGGTGGTGTGGATCACCGTTCAGGATGACTATCTGTCGGAGGTGGCCGCGCAACTGGCCCGGTTGCCGGTGCAATGGTCGGGGAAAGCCTGCTTCCACTGTTCCGGCGCCTGGTCTTCGGAGGTGCTGGAGGCGCTGGCCCGGCAGGGCGCGGCAACGGCGGCGGCGCATCCCATTTACGCTTTCAGTGAAGAGATCGCCGAGAACAGCCTGCAGGGGGTGTATTTCGACCTGGAAGGGAACCAAACCGCGCTGGCGATTGGGGAAACGCTGCTCTCCCGCATCGGGGCCCATCCCTTTCGAGTGACCCCGGAACAGAAGCTGCCGCTGCATCTGGCGGCGTCGATGTATTCTAACTTTCTGGTCACCCTGGCCCACATGGCCCAAACGGTGCTTCGGCAGGCAGGAATTCAGGAATCCCTGCATTGGGAACCCTATCGCCCCCTGATAGAATCCACCCTGCGCAATCTTACCCGTTTTTCCCCGGAAAACGCCCTGACCGGCCCCATCAAACGGGGGGATGTGGCCACGGTTCGCCGACATCTGGAATATCTTCGCCGCCGAATTCCCTCCCTGGTGCCGGTTTATCGTCGCCTTGCCCAACACACTCTCCGACTCACCTCGCTTTCGGAATCGGTTGCCCGGCAGATGCACCGGCTGTTAGAAGAAGAGGCCCCCCGGCAGGAGAACAACACCGACAATGCGCCATCGCCTAAGTCTTAGCATTTTCAAAAAAGTAGCCCGATTTTTATCGCTTCCGGGAACCGGAAATTCTCATAAAGAAAGCTTTTCTCCCGGTCGATATTCCCTCTGTGCGATGAGGTAAACATGGCCTGCAATTTGCCACCTTGATTTCTTTGCTATGGTGATGTAAATTCATAATTTGAAACGGTCATACCATCTTTTTACAGGAGCTGGCAATGAAGTTTCGGATACTCCCCCCTCTCTATGCCGTTTTGACCCTGTTGCTCATCTCACTGATCGCCCCGCACACTTTTGCCCAGCGCTCGGCGGCAGAGCTTATCCACCGGCTTTCCCCGGCTTCCGGCGAGATCCGATTCAATGACGGCGTCCGCCAGGTGCTGGTGCACGATCAGTATCTGTTCGTGACCAATTTCTGGGCCGGCTTTCAGGTGGTGGATATTTCCGAAGTGGCCAATCCCCGCCCGGTAGCTTTCCTCCGCAGTCCGGAGCAGGCCTACGGAGTGTTCATTGAAGGCGACTATGCCTATCTGGCCAATGAACAGTCGGGGGTGATGGTGTACGACATTTCCCGGCTTCCTGCGGTTACTCCGGTGGCGCACATTGAAACGCCGGGAAATGTGTACTGGGTGGCGGCGGAATATCCTTATTTGTTTCTGGCCCTGGGGTATGAGGGGTTCGCCATTATGGATGTTTCCGACTGGAACAACCCCGTTACCGTGCGCCTGGAAATCGCCGGCCCCTGGATACATCATCTGGAAAAGAAAGGCAACTTGCTGTACCTGGCGGCCAAGAAGGACGGCCTCCTGATTTACGACATCTCCAATTTTGAATTGCCCACCCGATTGGCCCAATTGCGTACCGGCTTCAATACCATGAAAGTGCAGGTGGTGGATGATCTGGCCTACCTGGCCGATGGCCCCGGCGGCCTGGTGATCGTGGACGTTGAAAATCCCCGATTCCCCCGACAACTGAGTCGCTTCTGGGAAGTCGGTTTCGTGGGCGATCTGCACAAAGTGGGTAACTATGTGTATCTGGCCAATCGCGAGGTGGGGCTGGAGATCGTGAATATCTCCGATCCCCGGAATCCCTTTCTGGAAAATCGCTACCCCACCACCGATAAGGCCTACGGGGTGTATAAGCAGGATGTGTATGTGTTTCTGGCGGCCAATACGGCCACGCTGATTCTCCGACACAACAATGCCCCGGTGCTGGAACCGGTGAGCGACTTTCGGCTTCGGGAAAACACTCCCTTCTCCTATCAATTACAGGCCAGCGAACCGGATGGCGACCCCATTGTCTTTGAAGCTCTCAACCTTCCGGAAGGAGCGGAATTCGACCCCCAGACCGGAGAATTCCGCTGGACACCTACCTATGAACAGTCGGGCACCTACTCCAATGTGGTGTTCCGGGTAATTGAACAGACCCTCTCCCACCTCTCCGCCGGCGATACGGTGAGCATTTTCGTGGAACATGTGAACCGGTTGCCGGATCTACCTCCGCTGGAGGATGTCACCGTGGATGAGAATTCCCCCCTGACCATCACCCTTCCGGAGGGCAGCGATCCGGATCGAGAGGATCAGCATCGGCTGACCTATCGGGCGGAGGCCCTGCCCCCGGGAGCCACTTTCGATCCCGCTACCCGAACCTTCTCCTGGACGCCGACCTACGAGCAGTCGGGTATCTATCAGGTGGATTTTCTGATCGACGACGGCAACGGAGGCATTGATCGGGAGCCGGTGACCATCACCGTGCGGCATGTGGATCGGAAACCGGTCATCGATGCCATTGTGGATCAATCCATTGACGAAGGGAGCACCCTGACCCTGACCCTCACCGGCACCGAGCCGGATCGGGAGGATCAGGATAAAATTAGCTTTGCCATGGAGAATCTGCCCGAGGGGGCTGCGTTCGATCCGGCCACCCGAACGCTGACCTGGACGCCCACTTATGATCAATCCGGCGTATATCCCCACATCCGGGCGATAATGCGCGCGGGGAACCTCAGCGATACCACCGAGTTTTCCATCACCGTAAACCATGTCAATCGACCGCCGGTGCTGGCTCAGATTCCTCCCCAAAGCGTCAACGAAAATGAGCCGCTTTCCTTTGTGGTGGAAGGGAGCGATCCCGACGTGGAAGACGCCGGGAAGCTGCGGTTTACCGCCGAAATGTTGCCCGAAGGGGCTGCGTTCGATCCGGCCACCCGCACGTTTACCTGGACGCCCACCTTTGAACAGTCCGGCACTTATGAGGTCACCTTTACAGTGGCGGACCCGGCCGGATTTGCCCATGAGCAAACCGTCTCCATCACCGTGCACCATGTCAACCGGCCGCCGCAGATTGCCCAGGTTCCTCCCCAGACGGTCAATGAAAATGAGTTGTTGAGGTTTCGTTTGTCGGCCGACGACCCGGATCGGGAAGACGCCGGAAAGCTGCGCTTTTCCGCCGGAAACCTGCCGGAAGGAAGCACCCTGAACGAACAGACCGGCGAATTTCAATGGCAACCGTCTTACGAACAGTCCGGGGAATATGCGGTGGTGTTCCTGGTGACCGACGGGCAGTATCGAGATTCTACCACCGCTCAGATCACCGTGGTGCACGTCAATCGACCCCCTCAACTGGCGGCGCTAACCCCCATGACCGTGGATGAAAATCAGTTGCTCAGCTTTGTGGTGGAAGGGGAGGATCCGGATCGAGAGGATGCCGGCAAGCTGGAATTTGCCGCCCGGAACCTCCCCCGGGGCGCCGAATTCGATCCCGCTACCCGCACCTTCCGCTGGACGCCCACTTATGAACAATCCGGAGAGTATCCGGTGACCTTTACCGTGCAGGATCCCGGGGGATTGACCGCCGAGCAGACGGTGACCATCACCGTGCGCCATGTGAACCGTCCCCCGCAATTGGCTGCGGTAGAACCGGCGGTGGTGGATGAAAACCAGCCCCTGAGCCTGCAATTCGTGGGCAGCGATCCCGATCAGGAAGATACCGGCAAATTACGCTACCAACTGATCGATGCCCCACCGGGAGCGCAGATCGACCCTGCCACCGGCGCCTTTTCCTGGACGCCCACCTTTGAACAATCCGGAGAATATACCTTCACCGTTCAGGTGCAGGATCCCGGGGGATTGACCGCCGAGCAGACCGTTTCGGTAACGGTGAATCATGTGAATCGCCCGCCGGTGCTGGCCGCCGTGGCGCCTATTTCCGGAAAAGAGAACCAGCCGGTACAGTTTACCCTTCAGGCCGATGATCCCGATGCGGAAGATGCCGGGAAGCTGACTTTCTCCGCTGCTCAGCTTCCCGAAGGGGCTACCCTGGATCCGGCCACGGGGCAATTTTCCTGGACGCCGACCTATGAGCAGAGCGGTGAATATACCCTCTCGTTTCAGGTGACCGACGGTGCCGGCGCCGGCGCTCAGACCGACGTGACGCTTTCCATCGCCCACGTCAATCGCCCGCCGGTGCTGCCGCCGGTGGCCGGGGTTACCCTGAAGGAGAATGAACCCGGCGAAATCACCCTGCCGGAAGGCTCCGATCCTGACCGGGAGGATCAGGGAAAGCTGACCTACCGGGTAGAAGGGCTGCCCACAGGAGCCACGTTCGATCCGGCCACCCGCCTTCTGCGGTGGACGCCCACCTTCGATCAGGCCGGGGAATATACCCTCACGGCGGTGGTGGAAGACGGGGGCGGACTGACGGCCTCGCAGCCCCTCCGGGTGCGGGTGGAAAATGTGAATCGTCCCCCCACGTTAGCCCCGCTGGCCGCCCAGCAGGGAGAAGAGAACCGCCCCATCCGATTTCAATTGGCCGCTTCGGATCCCGACAGGGAAGATCAGGGCAAGCTCACCTTCAGCGCCGAATCCCTCCCGGAGGGGGCCGCGCTGAATCCTTCCACCGGGGAATTCACCTGGACGCCCACGTATGAGCAAAGCGGCGAATATACCCTCACCTTTGCCGTAACCGATGGCTACGGAGCGCAGGCCACCCTTCCGGTGACGGTAACGGTGGCGCATGTGAACCGACCTCCGGTGCTGCCGGAAGTCTCCCGGTTGCGCTTTACCGAGAACGTCTCGGGGCAATTCTCTCTGCCCCCGGCGGAGGATCCCGATGCGGAAGATGCCGGGAAGCTCACCTATCGGGTTGAGAACCTTCCCGCCGGTGCGGTCTTCGATCCCGCCACCCGGGAAGTTCGCTGGAAACCGGGATTTGATCAGGCCGGGGAGTATACCTTTACCTACATCGCCGATGATGGCCAGGCCGAAGCCCGGCAGCCGGTATCGGTGGTGGTGGAAAATACCAATCGCCCCCCGGAAATCGAATCCCCCGGCGATCAGGTGGTCAAGGTGGGGCAGGAGTTGAAATTCTCCCTCACCGTCGGTGATCCCGATCCCGAAGATGCCTCCGCTTTGCGGGTGGAAGCCCGAAACCTGCCTCCGGGTGCCCGCTTTGATCCGGAAAGCAATGTGTTTATCTGGACGCCCACCGATAGCCAGCCGGGGCTGTATCACGTGGAGTTCGTGGTGAAGGATTCCGGGGATTTGAGCGACACCGTCACCGTGACCATCCGGGTGGAGGAGGTTTCCGGATCCCCGCAGACGCCGTAAAGGAGGGCGCCGGTGACCCTGCTCCGCTATAGCCTGTTGGTGTGCCTGCTGTTGAGCGGCCGGGGAGCGGCTCAATTCTTCACCACCGGGCAGGTGGATACCTTCTATTTTACCCCCGATTCCCATCTGGTTGTGACCGCCCTCGGAGGAAAGGGCATGGTCTGGCAACCCGGACGGCCTCCTCAATATCCCCATCGCTTCTGGCCTGAGGGGGATCTCTGGTTGTCCGAAGCAGAGACCCCCGCGGCGGTCTTTTACCTGTTCGGCACCTGTGATGCCCCCTCCCCTCAGCTATGGGCCGCGGGATATTCACTCCTTCACAAACAGATCCTGCTGGTCAGGATTCTCCTTGCCCCCGATAGCACGGTGCAAACCCGCCCGATAGCGGCCAAGCCGGTGGAGATTCTCAATATGCGGGAGTGGGGGAAATATGTGTTCCGGATCATCTTTCGGAAGGATACGAAGGAGATTCAGGTGGAAGTGAACGGCGTGCCCCTGCGGGTTCCCTTCCCCGTGGCCCTGGATTCATTCTCCTGCTTTGGCTATTTGGTTAGCCGGGGCACGGTGCGGTTTGAGCCGTTTCATTTTGGAGGGGATTGAGGGGAAAGCACTGGTCTTCAGGAAAACACCCGCCGGGAAGGTACCGCCCAGAAGTAATTTCCCGCTTCACGGCCGGATTTTTTCCAGCGCTTCCAGCACGATTCCCGGGGTAATGATTTCCGGGAGGATGATCGGCTCCGATCCGTTGGGAGGGTAGAGCACATACAGGGGCACGCTGTTGCGTCCGAATTGGGCCAACGCCCGGGTGATGGTTTCATCCCGGGAAGTCCAGTCGGCCACCAGGGCCACCACCCCCAGCTCTTCAAACGCCTTCTGCACTTCCGGTGAGCCGAAGGCGACCTTCTCGTTTACCTGGCAGGAGAGACACCAGGCGGCGGTAAAGTCGATGAACACCGGCTTGCCTTCCCGGCGCAACTGTTGCACCCGTTCGGGAGAGAAGGGTTGCCAGTGAATGCTGCCATGGGACCGTTGGGAGGTGGGGCTGGCCATGGCCGCGGTCGGTTCAATGGTGTGCAGGGAGAAGCCCAGGGCCAGCAGGATCAGCACCGTGGCGACGATTCTGGCCCGGAGGCGGGTGGATTTCTCCCGGGCGATGTGACCCCATCGCCCCAGCACCCAGGCCCCGGCAGCCACCAGCAACAGGGTGATCAACAGCTTCAATACGCCCTCCGCCCCGGTTTGAATGCTGAGCACCCACAGCAGCCAGATCACCGTACCCATCAGCAGAAAGCCCATGAACTGCTTCAGGGTTTCCATCCAGGGGCCGGGTTTGGGCAGATACTTCAGCAGCGCCGGGGTGGCGGAAAATACCACGTATGGGGCGGCCATGCCCAATCCCAGAAAGGTAAAGATCAACATGGAGGCCCAGGGGGGTTGGGTCAGGGCAAAGCCCAGCGCCGACCCCATGAAGGGCGCGGTACAGGGGGTGGCCACCACCGTGGCGGTAACCCCGCTCATAAACGATCCCCAGACCCCGGATTGGCCGGAGGCTTTTTGCCCCACTCCCATCAACGCGGCCCCGATTTCGAACACGCCGAACAGGCTCAATCCAAACAGAAACAGGAATACCGAAAGCACGGTGACAAACGCCGGCGATTGCAGTTGAAAGCCCCAGCCCAGCTGCTCCCCTCCGGCTCGCAGTAACAGCAGAGCACCGGCCAGTACCCAGAAGGAAACCAGCACCCCCAGGGTAAACATCAATCCGTGCTGGAAGGCTTTGCTCCGGCTCTCTCCCGCCTGTTGCACAAATCCCAGAATTTTGAGCGACAGTACCGGCAGCACGCAGGGCATCAGGTTCAGGATCATTCCCCCCAGGAAGGCAAATACCAGCGCCAGCCCCAGCCCGCCGACGTCCGAACTCCCCGTGGATGCCGGAGCTACCGGAAGCCGGCTGCGAATGGGAGCGGTGAATTCCAGAGCCTTTTCCGACCCGGCGCCGCGCCAGCCGGTATCGCACACCAGGATGCCGGAAATCTCCTTCGGGTCGCTTTCTCGATCCGGCGACAGGGGCACATACAGATGATACGCGGGGCCCACTTTTTCAAACACCTGCTCTCCGGCGTTGTGGATAATCCCTTCGGGGTAGGGGAAAAACAGCAGAGAAGAAAAATTCCCTCTGAACCAGGCCGGGGGGGTTGCCACGATCACCAGAGTGGTATCCTGAATGGCCGCTTCCACCCGCCATTCGGATTGCTTCAACGGCAGCTTTGCGCGGGTTTCGGCGAAGGCTTCCACCCACCGGGAGTTGATCCGGGCGGCCTCGGCGACCGGCAGCTCCAGAGTCAGTTCCGCCGATTCGGGAACGCAGATGTCCTTGCACACCAGCCACTCCACGTTCGCCCGGAGTTGCACCTTCTGGCCGGGAGAGAGCGTTGCCGGGGGCGTGATCCGGGTGAGCAGGAGCACCTCGTCTTCATAGCCGAAATTTACAAAATCATCTAACTTAAACCGGATGGGATAAGGCCACTGAATTTCTCCTGCCTGAAAGCCTTCCGGAAGTTGCCAGGTGATGGTGGTGGGCAGGCCGGCGTCCCCGGCGTTGCGCCAGTACACATGCCATTCCGGTTGCATCCGCAGGTGCACTCCCACCCAGAAGGGCTGACCGGGCTGGATCGTTTGCACTTCCGAGACCAGTTCCGCTTCCACATGCTCGGTCTTTACCGGCGTCGCTCCGGCGCTGATGATAAGACCGAACATCCCCAGAATGAACCCGATAAGTATCCGCCTCATGGTATTCCCTTGTGTTGATCTCTTACGCAGTATATTTCCCTGTTTCGTTGCATCCAGTTTAATGCATTCCGTAAGGGGAAGTTGCAATTGATACAAAGCTCTTATCTCTTTGTGATCAAAATGTGAACTTTCTTCCCCAAATTTAACCTTCGTAAAGTTAGCAGAAAGAACCGATTTGTTCAACGGATTTGCGCAGTGGATTTTGATTTTCCATGAGGTTTTTGTAACTTTTTGATCCCATGCGTCATTGAATGAAACCGGATACATCCCGGAACAGTATGACCGTAGGTTATTGAACCGAATATCGAAACACGCTTAACCTTCAACACAAAGGAGTTCCTTATGAAATTGAAGACGCTGTTGGTTGCCCTGATCGCCCTTGCGGTAGTGGGATTGTGGGCTGGCTTTTCGGCGGCGGATGCCCCTGAAGCCCCGGGGGATCAGAAAACCAAAGCCCTGGATTTCACGCTGAAAGACATCAACGGGAAAGAAGTGAGCCTGAAGGATTACCGGGGCAAGGTGGTGTTGATCAATGTATGGGCGACCTGGTGCGGTCCCTGCGTACATGAAATTCCGGATCTGGTGAAGCTGCATCAACGCTACAAAGACCAGAATTTTGAGGTTTTAGGCATCTACGTGCAATCGAACGAGGCTCAGGTCAAGAAGATGGTGCAGCATTTTAAGATGGAATACCCCGTGCTGGCCGCCACGCCCGATGCCCTGGCCAAACTTCCCTCCATCAATGCCATTCCCCGCACCTTCGTGCTGGATACCAGCGGGCGCATCGTGGAGGATGTTACCGGAATGCAGAATCTGGAGAAATTTGAGCAGCTCATCTTGAAGCATCTCAAGAAAGTGGAAGGATGATTTCAGGTTCACCGGTGTGAAAAAACGATGGTGAATTCCGGGGGGGCGCAACCTTTGGTTTGCGCTTCGCCCGGTTAAAATTTATAGAATGTTTTCTGCCGGATAGCGCCCTGGCAATGTCCGGCAGTTTTTTATGGAGGGGGGCGAACCGGGAGATAGAG
>CAYQGB010000036.1:0-21348 GCA_964416895.1 uncultured Calditrichaceae bacterium | reverse complement strand
GAAACGTATTGCGTAATGCGTATTGCGTAATGGATGGGCTACGCAATACGAAATACGCACTACGCAATTCCTGATTTTTCCCGCTTCCGTAGTTGTAAGCATCTCATTAGCCCCGCCGAGAAGTTTTTAAATCTCACGTGATGTACAGGTATTCAGGTTGTTGCCCTGAAAAGATAGGGATTTAAAGTTGCTTGTCTTTCCTTGTTTCAGAATTTAAATTCAAAAGTTACAGAAAATTCGCATGTATCACAATGTTTTCTTCAAAATACGATATATAACCGCCGATAGAATTTGGAGGAGTCGGTTTTTGATATTTAATACCTCTGGTGCATAATTATGAGTGCATTTTGCCCCCTGCCTGGATAAAATGCGTTTTTTCCGGGGCAAAGGGGCGCCATTGAAAAATAGACCTAACCTGTTGTTTCTGTATAACTTTTTATTTATTGACAGAGCGCACGATCGTTTCATCCGGGGGGGAGATTTTTCCGGGAACATGATTTTACTTGATTTCCGGCGGTTCATTGGTGAACTTCTTTAAAAATCGGTATTTATCAAACACCATAAAGTTCATTTTGCTTCACACGATGGTGTTGAGGATAAGTGTTTATACCAAAAAGTGAAAACCGATAAATTCATTCAACCACAGGAGCGACGAGGTGAGTGACGTATTTACAAGGTCGGATCGACTGAAAGAACTCGTCTTCAATGTGAAGCTTCAAGCGCCGGAATGGAAGGTCCTCTTCGCCGTGGATGGCCAAAAAGATGTTCAGGCTCTGGCGGCATTTCTGGATATGGATCCCGCCGAGGTGCATCAAACCCTTTCCCGGCTTCGGGAAATGCAATTGATTTCCCCTGTGGGAGAAAACGCCGGCTCCGTGACTCCGGAAGCCGAAACAGACCTTACCGAGCGAACCACCCTGGATCTGGAAAGCGAATTCGGCAAGCCGTTTCAACCGGCATCGGCTCCCGAAGCCCCGGAAGGCCGCCCTCAATCTCCCGAAGCACCTCCGGAAGATGTGACGGTAGCCGGGGAGGAAACGGAAGCGCCGGCCATCGGCCTGACGGAGGAAACCGAATCCGAGGAAGACGAGGATTTTGATAAACTGATCGGCGATCTCCTGGAAGATACTCCCCGCAGCGCCGATAACGCCACCCCTTTCGAGGAAGCCACCGATACGGCTCCGGAGACGCCGGTGGAAACGGAACCGGAAGCGTTTGATCTGGGAAGCCTCTTCGAGGATACCACGACCGAGGCGGAACCTTCCATCGAAGAGATGCTCGGCTCGTTGCAGGATTCGGCTACCGACGAATCGGTAGAGGCGGAAGCGCCTCCGGAGCGGAAAGCCGCCCCGGTAGAGGTGGGCGTGGCGCCCACCATCCTGGTGGTAGATGATAGCGTGGTGATCCGCAAGATGGTGGAAATCGCCCTGGAGAATGAGAATTATCACATCGTATCCGTCGCCACCGGAAAAGAAGCCCTTAATTATCTGGATGAGCACGACCCGGATTTGATTATTCTGGATATTATGCTGTCGGATATGAACGGCTTGGATGTGCTGAAAGCAATTAAAGCCAGCAAGGATATTCCGGTGGTGATGCTATCGGCCAAAGATACCCCCCGGGAAACCACCAAAGCCAAACAGTTAGGGGCAGACGACTTTATCCCCAAACCGTTTAAAGATGAAGAGCTGGTGGGCAAGATTAAGGAACTAATCCAGCAATAAACGCTCCGTTGCACATTGGCAATGATCCATCAGAATGGGCGTAGTTCAGAGGTAGAGTCAATCGAGCGCCTTTCCCTGTTTGAATTAACCGGGAAGCTGTTTGGTATTGACATTGTTGCCTCCCGGGAAGTGTTGCCACTACCGGAGAACTGGACACCTCTCCCCAACAGCGGGGAAGTTTACCGGGGAGTGTTTAATCTGCGAGGAGAAATTTTCCCTCTGGTGGATATTTCTCCCATTTTAGGGCTGACGCCTAAAGAAATTCTCCCGGATGACATGGTCATTCTGGTGGAGCATGAGCCGGAGTTTATTGTGGGAATCGTGGTGGATAAAGTCCATGGAATTATGAGCTATTCTCCCCCGGATATGAAATTGCCCAGGGGATTGGTTCCCCGGTCCATTGAGCCTTATGTTAGCGGAGTGGTGTATCATCACCGCAATCCGGAGCGCAATCCCATCTATGTGCTGGATTTGCGGAATATTTTTCGTACAAAAGCGTTCCTGGCCTATTATTGACAGGTACCCTGAATGAACCGCCGATTTATCGAGCTTCGCTGGAAGTTCTTTTTCATTCTGTTTGGATTCTGCCTGGCCGCCATTCTGGTGTTCACAGGGATGAACACCTATGTGGCCAGGGAAGACGTTTTCCGGCAAGTTCGACAGCAATTGGAAGAAGCCGGGCGGGCCATTGCCACCTCCCTCTCCAGCGATCGGCTGCAACGGGTGATCGAGCAGGATCTGGAGCAGAGCGAGGATTACGATTTTATTGTGGAGCAGTTAAAGGATCTGTATCAGGTGTTTTCCGCCCCTACCACGCCATTCCCCCTCTCGCGCGTGTTTGTACTGGTGCCGGAATTCGACGGCGATACCCGGGTGCTCATGTCGGTGCCTTTTCGTACCGCCGAGGTGAGCAAACGCTACCGGGAAGCCATTCTGGCCCTTAAGGAGAGTCGGGTGGTGTATGCGGAGGGGCATCAGGAAGGGGATGAGGTCTATTATTCTATCTTTTGCCCGGTGTATAACGAGCGCCAGAACATCATCGCGGTGATCAAGGCGGATGTGGCCGAACAGGTGGTGTTAAGCGCCATGCCTTCGTTCTGGTCTTCGGGGTTGTTCTTTTACCTGCTGGTCGCCCTGATCGGATGTCTGATACTGGCCATGATCCTGTCCCGGAAGATCACCGGCCCGATTAACCGGTATGTGGATTTTGTGAACGATGTGGCCGAGGGCAATTATAAGCTGCGGCTGGATCTGGAAACCCACGACGAGATGGAAAAGATCGGCCATGCCCTGAATTTGATGCTGGAAAAGTTAGAGGTGCTCATCGAAACCGAGGCGGATCGGGATCGGTTGCAGGGAAACATTGCCAACCTCTCCCGGGTGGTGACCGCCGCCGCCAACGGGGATTTTACGGTAAATGCCGATGTCACACCGGGTACCCTGGGCGTCCTGGCCGATTCGTTCAATTTGATGATTCAAGACCTCTCCAAATTGATTCGGGAGGTGCAGAGCGCCTCGGATCAGATTGAGAAATCCACCCGGGAGATTCTGGTGAATACGGAAGCCATGGCCACCGGGGCCGAGTCTCAGGCAAAAGAGGTGGAAGCCACTTACAATGCGGCCAAAGAGATGGCGGAGATTTTAAAATATGCCAATGTGCGTACCTCTCAGGCGGCCGAATCCGCCCGGCGGGCTGCCGAGGTGGCCCTGGGCGGCACCGAAGTGGTCAAAAAATCCATTGAAGGGATGCATCAGATTCGGGAGCGGGTACAGGAGACCGCCCGGCGGGTACGGGCGCTGGGAGAAAGTTCCACAGAAATCGGGGAAATTGTGGAGGTAATCAGTGATATTGCCAACCGTACCAACCTGCTGGCCCTGAATGCTACCATTGAGGCGGCGCGTGCCGGGGAAGCCGGGCGGGGATTCGCCGTGGTGGCCGATGAGATCCGGATTCTGGCCGAACGGGCCAGTCAGGCCGCCAAAGACATCGCCATGCTGGTGGAAACCATTCGGGATGGCACCCTCAAAGCGGTTCAGGCCATGGAACAGGGCACCGAAGAAGTGGAGCGCGGCACCCGGTTCGTGGATGAGGCGGGAAGCGCCCTGAAAGAAATCATCGAAATGGTTCAGGATTCCTCAAAGTCGATTACCGAGATATCCGGAGCTTTCCAGCAGCAGGCCAAAGCCAGCTCGGATATTGCCGAAGCCATGAAGCGCACCGCCACCATTGCCCAGGAAACCGCCCGGGGGGCCCGAAAATCCCGTATGCTGGCCGAACAGATGGCCACCCTGTCCCGAATGTTGAATACCGCGGTGTCCAAGTTTCGTTTGCGCCCCACCATTTCCAATAATCGCAAACCCATCCATGAAAGCCAGTCCCTTGAGCAGTCCCGGGAAAGTGAATAGGTCCACCAAACGATGCAGGTTTTATCATGAAGTCGAACGTGCCGATTGATTTCGAGACATATTATTTTCAGGAGTTGCTTCAACTCATCCGCACGAAAAGCACCCATCGCTACACCCCGGAGGAGCAGGCGTATCTGGATAAATTGCTCTCGTTTTTAGAGCGGGGAGAAGATGCCCAGAGCAGTATTGAAAAACTGGCCGGTTCTCAAAATACCAGCGATCTGGCCATCTTTTTTTCCGACCTTCTGGAACAGCTGCGAAATACCTCCCCGGAAACCGCCCTGGAAAATCGGGACAGCCGGGCGGAAGATTTTCTGGAGCTGTTTCGGGTCTTCCTCCAGAACGACGAGTGGAAATCTGCCATTGATCGGGAATTGGGAGAGGTGGAAGCTCTCTCCCCGGCGGCGGGGAAAGAGGTGTCCCTGCAGGATTACTGCCGGGATATGCTGCGGGAGAGCATTGAACGCGCGGCGGCAGAATTTTCCCCGGAGATGCAGGCGAGCTATCGAGATTTCATGCACCAGGCTCTGGAGCAGCCCCGGATGGTTCAGGAACTGGCCGAACGGGTGGGAGACCCGGTGGTTCGGGATTTCGCCAGTCTGCACCAGCGCCTGGTGGCGATTCCCGAGAACGCGGATGCCGTGGATGCCTACATGAAAGATTTCTCCGCCAACTGCAAGGAGTGGATCAGCCTGTCTAAAGATGTATTCACCGAATATTCGAATGAAATTGCCCAACTGGGGCAGCCGGAAGCGGCCGTCGAGATGGAAGCCGGGGAAACCACTCTGGAAGAGCTGTTTGATCAGGTGGTGACCGAAGAGGAGCCGGAGGCGGACACCGAAGCGGCTTCCGGGGAACTGGAAGAACTGGTAAAACAGGCGGAAGCCCTGGAAAAGAGCAAACCCACTCCCACGGTGGATCCCCGGGAACAGCAGCAGCGTCGCCTGGAACTGCGGGATTATATTGTCAGCGAGGTGGAAACCAGCCGGAAAGAGATTCTGGAATTTGTCTCCCAGCTGGTCAAACAGCCGGAAGACTCCGAGGCCGCCGGCCATTTGCAGGAATGCCTGAAGAGCTTGAAAGACCTGGGGCAGATTCACCAGTATCCCGGCATCGAGAAGGCCGCCCGGGAAATTTTGCAGGTGGTGCAGGCCCTGGGGCAATTGGGCAAGCCGCTCACCCGCTCGGAAAAGGTGCATATCGACGCGGTATTGAGCTACCTGCCGGCGTATGTGGATGCTCTGATCAATGACAATGACGAGGTGGTGCTGAATCAGATCGAACAAAAGCTGGCCGAACTGCGTCAGGTGTTGCCGGAAGGGCGGGAAGCGCTGCCTCTACAGGATCAGCAAACCCTGGAAGCCTCCCTTCAGGATGTAGCCCGTCGGTCGGCCCGGCAGATCGAGGAGGCGCTCTCCAGTGACGACCCCACGGCAAGGCTGGAAGAATCCCTCTCCGCCATCGACAATTTGCTCTTCTGGAGCGAAACCCTGAACCTCCCGGCCATAGAACCGCTCCGGCAAATTCGAGAGATACTGACCTCCGACCGGGTGATGCACCTGTCCGGGGTGGAGCAACAGGCTATCTTAATGGTGTTGCGCCAGTGCGAATCGGCCTTCGTCAATACCCCGGCGGAAACCTGGCAGGCGTTTGCGGATCAGCTTCGGGGCGTGCCGGAACAGGAGGTTGTGGAGGAACCGGTGGGGCAGGCCGCCGAAGCGGAGCCGGTGGTCGAGGCCGGAGAGGAAGAAACGGCTCCGGCAGATGCGGAAACCTCTTCCCTGGAGGCATTTCAGGAGGTTACCCTGAAGCAACTCAGCGAATTGAGCCAGACCATCAAAGCGGCTCCCAATGCCGGAGAAGTGCTGGTCACCGATTTCCGCCAGTTCCTGACCAATTTGCTGGAAACCAGCAACATCATCCAGAACGATGAACTGGAACTGCTCTGCCGCCTGGGATTGCTGAAGCTGGCCGATCTGGAAGGAGTGTCCCCGGTGCACAGCGAGGAGGTGCAGCAGCAGCTTATTCAGTTTGTGGAAACCCTCCACGGCCAGATTGCCGCCCTGCCCCAACCGGTGGAATCGGAAAATCTGCTCAAAATGATCGACGATCTGGTGGCCGCCTGCCGCATGGCCGCCGAGACCGGAGTGGAAGAAGAAGCTACCGAGCACTTCGATGTGGAAACTTATCTGGAAACGTCACCGGACGCCGGTCCCTTTCAGGCTCCGGAAGCGACCACCGCGGCGGAACCCTCCCCCGGGGACGAGAGCAAGGAGGAAATCTCCCGGGTCTTCCGGATGGAGGCGCAGAACTATATTTCCGAGTTTTATGATTACCTCAACCGGGTGCGCCAGAATCTCGCCGATACCCGATCCTGGCGGCGGCTGGGAGTGGTTGCCCATACCCTGAAGGGCGCCGCCCAGATGGTGGGTGAGGAGACGGTGGCCTCCCTGGCCGAACCGCTGGATAAAACCGTGGATTTGATCGAAAACGAGGCCCTGGAAGTCACCCCGGAACTGATCGACATTTTCCATCGCTTTGTGGAGGCGATTGAAGCTTGTGTGGAAGGCAATCCCGGAGAATACGGAACCCTGTTGCAGGAGTTGAACCGCTACATCACCGACAGGACCCGGGAAGTGGCCACACCCGGGGTGCCGGAAACCGAAGCGGAAACTTCTCCACCGACGCCTGCCCCAGAGGTTGGGGTTGAGGAAGAGTTCGTGGGGGAAAAAGAAGAGTTCATCCGCCTGAAAGAACAGGATCCCGAACTTCTGGAGATTTTCCAGACGGAGGTAGCCAGCAACTTCGATGTAGTGGAAAAGAATCTCACCAATCTGGAAAAGTTTTCCTACGACAAAGAGGCGGTGCAGGAGATTGAGCGGGCGGTGCACGATATTCGAGGCGCTTCCCGGATGTTAGGGTTGACCGAGATCAGCGAAATCACCGATCGCCTGGAGCAGACCTTTGAAGCGCTGGTGCAGACCCGTTCTCAGGAGTACAAAGTGGTGATTCCCGTGGCCCGGAAGGCCATGTTCATCATTCGGGAATTGAGCGAAAATCGCCCCGTCCGGGCGGCGGTATATCATCAGGTGGTGCAGCAATTAGATCAGTTCCTGAAGGGCGAAGCGGGGGAAAAGGCCGTGGAGGAAGCCCCGGCGTCGGTTACCGACGTTGAGGGAGAAGCCCCCGTGGAGGCGGTGTTTACCGATACCGCCGGGGAAACCACCGGAGAAGAAGAGCCGGCTCCCTTTACCGAAGCGGAAGAGAGCCTGATAGAAGCCACCGCCACCACCGAGGAAGTGCTGGCCGATTATCAGAACACCGAGCCGACCATCACCATGGCGGAGGAAGAAGAGGTGACCGCCGAAGCCCCGACCGCCGAAGCAACCCCACCGCCGGAAACAGAGGCGGCCCCGGCGGAGGCGGAAGCCCCTCCGGAAGAAAAACCCCCGGTTTCCCCGGAATTGCTGGAAGTCTATCTCCAGGAGGCCCGGGAACAACTGGAAGATATTGATTACCTGTTGCTTCAACTGGAAAAGGATCCCGAGAATGCGGAGTTGCAGCATCACCTGATGCGGTGCATGCACACCCTGAAAGGCTCCTCCGGAATGGTGCACGCCCACCATGTGGAAACGCTGGCCCATCGCTGCGAGGATTTGATGGAGCACTTCTCCCGAAGCAAAGCCAGTGTGCCGCCGGAACTGTTCGACCTTTTCGGAGAGGTGGTGGAGGAAATTACCACCCAGCTGGATTGCCTGGCCCAATCGGGAACGGAACAACCCAAACGATACCGGGAGTTGTTGCAGCAGCTGGAAAGCTGGCTGCAAAAAGCGCCGATGGAACAACCGGCGGCGGCAGAACAACCGGCGGCGGAACCCGCCCCGACCGAGACCGGGGCGCCTGCGCCTTCGGAAGCGGCGGAGGAAGAAGAACTGGTGACGCTGGTACCGCCGGAAACGGAGGCAGCTACTCCCAAAGAGACTCAGGTACGGTTGGGCATCAAAACCATGAATCTGTTTTTGAATCTGGCCGCAGAGCTGGTCATCGGCCATAACCAGTTCAAAAATCAACTGGATCGGCTGAAAACCTACCTGCCCATGCTCAACGCCAACCTGAAAATTTTCCGGGATACGGAAGACTATCTGAACAACCTGCTGAAGGAAGAGAAGCGGATTCAGGAGAGCCTCCTGCCGCTGGTGGAGGATCAGCCCGGAATTCGAGAGTCCTGGAAGAATCAGATCGAAAACCTGCAACGGGTGCTGAAAAATGTGAAAATGTTGCAGGATGAAGTGAATACCCTGTTGCACACCTTCAAGGAGAATTCCAAGACTTACGATGAGAACCTGCAGAAGATCACCAAGCTGAGCAACGAGTTGCTCAACGAGATCATGCAGGCCCGCATGGTGCATATTAACCTGCTGTTTCAGCGGTTTCATCGTCCCATCCGGGATCTGGCCCGGCAACTGAAAAAGCAGATTCGTCTGAGCATCCAGGGCGAGAACACCGAACTGGATCGGGCGCTGATCGACGAACTGTATGAACCGCTGCTGCATATCATCCGCAATGCCATTGACCACGGTCTGGAGTCGCCCGAAGAGCGGAAGGCCGCCGGCAAACCCCCGGAAGGGCTGTTGACCATCAAGGCCACCTCGGATCGAAATCAGGTCACCATTGAAATATCCGACGATGGCCGGGGCATCGATCTGGAGCAGGTGAAGGCATCCGCCATTGAAAAAGGGTTGCTGACCGAGGAAGACGCCGCCCGGATGACCGAGCAGGAGTTGTTCGAATACCTGTTTTATCCGGGCTTTTCCACCGCCCGGGAGACCACCCTGGTTTCCGGTCGGGGAGTGGGGCTGGATGCGGTGAAAGCCCAGATCGAAAAGGCGAAGGGCGATATTCGCATTTATACCGAAAAGGGCAAGGGAACGACTTTTAGCATTCGAGTGCCGGCCTCCCTTTCGGTGATCCAGTCCATGCTGGTGGAGGTAAACGGCCATGTATATTCCATCCCCCTGATGCAGGTGGAAGAAACCCTCAATATCAGTGGGCAGGATTTGCTGACCGAAGACGGGAAGTATTTCATCAGTTATCGGGAGCAGCGGTTGCCGGTGATAAGGCTCAACCAGTTGCTGAAGATTCGCCAGGCCGGCACCCGACCCCTCAGTTCCGAGGGGGATTATCCCCTGATCATCGTGCAGGATGAAGGCAATCGGGTCGCGCTATTGGTGGATAAGATCATCCATCGGGAGGAGATCCTCATCAAATCTCTGGGGCCCGGCTTGCGTCGGTTGCGGTACATCTCCGGCGGCTCCATCATGGCGAACGGCCAGGTGGTGCTGGTGGTGGATGTACAGCAGATTATCTCCGAGGTATGGAAAGGTCGGGAGCCCGGGGAACCGGCTCCGGCGCTCAACGACCGGGCAAAGGCCGATGCAACGCCTTCTCAGGCACCTGCCCGGCCCCGCCGACGGCGCAAAGTGGTGCGGGGGCGTAAGCCGGCAGCGCTGATCGTGGATGACTCCCTGAGCATCCGCAAGTATCTGAGCAGCCTGTTGATGCAGCGGGGCTTCGTTACCGACACCGCCCGTAACGGCTACGAAGCGCTGGAACTCCTGAATAAGCAAGAATTCGACATCATGGTGACCGACTTGGAAATGCCCAAACTCTCCGGATACGAACTGATCGAAACCCTCCGGTATGATCAACGCTTTCAATCCTTCCCCATTATCGTGCTGACCGGTCGTGCGGGAGAAAACTTCCGGCAACTCACCACCGAATTAGGAGCCGACGCATACATCGTCAAGCCCTTCAAAGAAAAAGAGCTTTTCGAGCAGATGGAAAAGCTCATCGATTATCAGCCTCAGTAACCGTTTAAACGGAGCGAACATATCCGGCGGAAGATTCCCTTTCCGGCGCCGATGGTCAGGCCGGAAAGGGCGTCTTCTGCCTTGTGGTATTTCTCCGGGATTTTTTTATTTGGTACTTCGATTATTTTTGCAATGCCTGTACATTCACGGCGTATAAATATGCGCTTTCACCATTGCCCGGAGTGTAGCCCTTGAAGTGGCTGTTTTACATGGTGGCTCTATTCATGCCCCTGTATTTGTCGGCCCAACCGGCCGTGCACGGGGAGATCACCCGGGATACCCGGTGGGCCGGTCAGGTGTTTATCGACGGGGACGTGATCGTTCGGCCGGGAGCGGTGCTGAGCATTGCCCCGGGCAGCCGCATCATCATTGAGGCCAACCGGGATGTGACCCGCTCCGGCAGGGATCCTCAGCGGGTGGAGTTGATTGTACTGGGCAAGTTGCTGGCGCGAGGGGAAAAGGGGGAAGGCAAGATCATTTTTACTTCCAGCGCCCGGGAACCCCACCTGGGGGATTGGTACGGAATTGTGATCAAAAACCGGCGGGAGCCTTCGCTGCTGGACAACTGTGTGATCGAGTATGCCCATATCGGGGTCACCTGTTACGGAAGTTCCCCGGTGCTTTCCAACAGCGAAATCCGGTTCAACCACTACGCCGGGGTCAGCTGTGAGGTGCGCTCCCGGGCGATTTTGCGCCGGTGCACCCTGATGGGCAATGATTTCGCCGGGTTGGTTTGTGAACTGGCCTCCTCCCCCATCGTGGAAAACAGCGTTATCACCCAGAATGAGAACGGCATCATCATTTTTGACCGTTCCGCCCCCGACCTGGGGCAGGCGCAGGCAGGGGAAAATGCCTCCCGGGGCCAGAACCGGATCTTCAATAATTTTGAGGTGAATATTTACAATCAATCCGACCGGGAGATTTTCGCCCAGAACAACATCTGGAATGTGGAGGATCCGGAGGAGATTCATCAAACGATTGTGGATAATGCGGATGATCCCGGGTTTGGCCAGGTGGTCATTGAGCCGGTGTATCGGGAGGCCCCGGCCCCGGTAGTTGCCCGGCGGCCTTCTCGCCAACCGCCCCCACCGGCTTCTCCTCCACCGCAGCCGGCGGAAACGCTGCTGGTCACTTATACCCCCACGCCTTCCATCGCCTCCAACGGTGGGGGAAGTCTCGCGGAAAGCGATACCGCGGCCTCCCCCTCCTCTCCCCCTCCCGGGCAGGTGGTGGAACGGCTGAGCCTCTCTTCCACGGTGACGGCCAGAGATACTTCGGCGGCTGCGGCGGCTGCTTCGGAAACCGGGCCCGAGGCGATCCCTCCGGAAGAAAATCAAGGGACCTCCGCGCTTTCGGAACCTTCGGAGAGTCCGGCTCCGGAAGTTGTGGAACCGGTGCTGGAAGCCTTTCTGGATGGCGGTGGACGGCGGCATTATGTCCGCTATGTGAAGCCGGAGTATCCGGAAATTTATCGGCGCACCGGACACGAAGGAAAGGTGCTGTTAGAAGTGATCGTCGGGCGGGATGGACAGGTGGAGCACTATCGGGTGCTGCGCAGCGATGGGGAATTGTTTACCGCGGCGGCCATCGAGGCGATCAAAAAATTTCGCTATCGCCCGGAAACCTTCCGGGGACAGCCGGTGCGGTTTGTGGTGGTGGAACCGTTTATCTTTAAGCTCCCCAAATGATCCTCCAGAGCGGAAGCCTTCGCCATGGCGTTAGACGCTCCAGTGCCGCTGCCATTCTTCCAGGTAGCGGCGAATTTTTTCTTTGTCCTGTTTCCGCACGCTTTTGAGAATATCGTTCCCCTTTTGCCGAAGGTAGTTGTCCACCCGTTGAAGCTGCTTGATAATGGTTCCGATGTCGGCGATGTCCTCCCGGGAGATGCTGCGGGGGAAGTCGCCTGCGGCGGCCTTCAGGAAATGCACCAGAGCCAGACGACGCTTGCGGAGGATGTCCCGGTTGGTGTAAGTGGCCGCCCAATAGACTTTGGCCAGATCCAGCTCCCGCTCAATGCCGTATTTGTATTGTTCGATGCTGCGGATCAAAAACGCAAAATCTTCTTCATCGGTGATCTTCTCCCGAATGTTGACCAGGCCGCTGACGATTTCCGCTTTGCGACGCTCGCTTAATGCTTCCGCATGATTGCGCAGAGCATCGAACAGGTATTTCCTGGCCCGCTCGGAATCCCGCCGTTCCGCTTTTCCCCACCCCACCGCCTGAGCGTAGTACAATCCCAGATCAATCTGTTGTTGCAGGCTCAGTTGGTTCTCATTCAGCGTTTCAATGATCTGCTTCAGGCTGTCGATCTCCTGATTTTTCAGCATCAATTGCTGCTGAAACTGTTGTTTCAGGCCTGCGAGTTGCTCCTCGTTGCCGTTGTCGGAAGTAAGCCACTTTAGCAGGTCAAACCCGCCTACCAGAAACGCCAGCAGTACGCTCATCCACATAAAACGATAGATGGACTGGAGAATCTTATCCCGTGGCTCGCCTCGCTGCTGTTCCTGCTGGAGCAGGCGATAGGCCAGAAAGGTGAACAGAAACACCAGGCCGGAAAGTCCGACTTTCAGTATATCCACTACGGGCAGATTTTCCATGGGCAGAATCCTGTCATTTGGTACCCTGGGGGCGGGTATCTTTCTTTATAGATCCGACTTTGTCGGGGTGGTTACCAGTTGCTCTGCGATGGGAACACCCGTAACCACTGCCCGATGGATGGCGGACAATTTCTTTCCCCACAGCAGCCAGGCCATACGGTAACTCCCGTAGGCGAAAAACGGGGCCGCGAAGACATCGATGGCGTAATGCACGTGTTGCCAGATTACCATGATCCCGATCAGAATGGTGCTAAGGAGAAAAAAACTTCGCCACCGGGCATGGGGAGTTACCAGAAACAGCAAAAACATGGTGGAGGTGTGACCGGAAAAAAACAGATCCCGGGTAAGCGGAGTGGAAGTGGTGAAGAGTTCCACAAAGGGATCTTTCAGTAAGATCATGGAAGGGGGCGGTTCCAGGGGGGTCAGGTACATGGCGATCAGCCGCATCAGCACCATCAGCCCATAGGTTTGAACGGCCAGCACCAGGCGGGTGGGATACCGGCTCAGGTGGTAGATAGCCGCCGCCAGACTGCCGTAAATCAGCACAAAAATCGGCCAGGTGAAATTCCGGGGGGAGAAGTGTTCCTGAATGGGATCGGGCAGGAGGGCGCCCGGACGATGCTCCACAAACTGGACAAAATTGGCAAATATCCCCAGCGTTATCCCCAGAAAAAGGATCGCCAGCAAGCATTGGTGTTGGAAAGGCCGGTGGCTCCAGGCCTCCGCCCAGGCCGACTTGCGCCGCCGGGAGTCCCGGAAGCGCTTCTTCTCATCCGTCGCGAACATGGGTCCTCGCTCCTCCAGATTTGGTGACCTTGCTCTCCTGTTCCTGTCTCATGTCTCTATCAGGCATCGCATAGGAGCCACCCCCTCAATGCGCACCGAATGCCGATCCGGCTTACCGGAACGAATTTCCCGGAATTGATAATGCCCGGATATGCCCTGGCAGTACGCATGGAAGGGTAATAATAAGTCGCCGGATGGCGATAATCAACTACTCATATCTTTCCTGTAGCGCTGTACCGTGTGCGATCACGGTCCCCCGGTTTTGATGTCAGTCACAAAATCTGTGACCTGTGTACGGATGTTTCCTCCGGTTTATTGTATGATTTCTCTTTCCAGAATGACGGGGAATGAGTATGAAATATCGGGTGATGCTTATTGCCTTGCTGCTGGTTTCCGGCAGCGCCAGGAGTCAGTTTGTGCTGGACTCCCTGCCCAGATTCTTTGAGGATGTATCCCATACCGATACCACCCGTTTGAGTGCGCTGCTGGATTCCTGTGAGGCACTGATCACGGCCAATCCCGGGCGGGTTCTGGAGTTTGCCCGGGAAGCGATCCGGTTAGCGCAGCACATGGGCGAGGATCATCGCCGGGCCCGGGCGATCTACTATCTGGGGCGGGCGCATCTGCTGCTCAATGAATACAACGCCGCCTTAAAAGTCCTTCGTCAGGGACTGGAGTTTACCGAACAAACCGGAGATTCGGCGGCCCGGGCGGATATTTTGAATGCCATCGGGGCGGTGTATTCCTATACCGGAAATTATGCGGAAGCCCTGGAGTATTTTCTCCATGCGTTGCAGATCTGGGAGGAGATGGGAGACAGCGCCCTGATCGCCAAATCCCTGAACAATATCGGGGTAATGTACAGCTATCTGGACAATCATCAGAAGGCGCTGGCGGTGCACCGCCGTTCCATGCGCATCCGGGAAGCTCTGGGAGACACCATCGGCGTGGCGCATTCCCTGCTGAATATCGGATTGGCTTACAATGAACTGGATAGCCTGGAACAGGCCCTGACCTATTACAAAAGTGCCCTGGCCCTGTGGCAGCGTTCCGGCGACCATCGTCGCATTGCCCTGGTGCTGAACAACATGGCCGCCGTGTATCAGGAGGGAAAGCAGTATCAAAAAGCGTTGACCTATTACCAAGATGCCCTGAAAGTATATCGCACTCAAGGGGACCGGTGGGGGATTGCCCATACTTCTATCAACATCGGGGCCCTGCTGGTGGAGATGAAGCGTTTTTCGAAAGCGCTGCCCTATATTACCAGAGGATTGCAGGAGGCCAGGACCATCCATGCCCGGGACATTGTTCTGAGCGGGTACGAAGCGATGGCCGACTATTACGTCGGTATGGCAGACTACCGCCGGGCCTGGGAATACGGGAAACGGGCCTCGGCGTTGAAAGATAGCCTGTTCAATGAACAAAGCGCCGCCCGATTCGCCGAGCTTCAGGCCCGGTATGAACTCCTTCATAAAGAGCAGGAAATTAAGCTGCTCCAAAAAGAGCATGCCCTGCGAGCGATGGAATTGAAACGCCAGGAAACCGTGCGGAATGTGCTGCTCATCGGGCTGGTGCTGGTGTTGGCCATTACCCTCCTGACCCTGCATTCCTACCGGTTGAAACAGCATTCGGTGAAATTAGAGCAGGCCAAAAACGCCGAACTGCAATCCACCAACATGGCCCTACAACAGGAGATTGTGCAACACCGGCAAACCGCCGAAAAACTGCGAGAATCTCAGGAGATGTTGCACGCGGTATTGGACAACATTCCCCAACGAATTTACTGGAAAGATTGCCGGGGGGTGTATCTGGGATGCAACCGCAATTTTGCCCGGGATGCGGGGGTCGATTCACCGGAGGCCATTGTGGGCAAAACCGACGAGGAACTGGGCTGGCGGGAGGAGGAGATTCGCTTCTTTCGCAAATGCGAACAGGAGGTGATCGAAACGGACACCCCGGCGTATCACGTGGTCGAGCCGCAGCGGCGCTCCAACGGGCAGCAGGCCTGGCTGGATACCAGCCGGGTGCCCCTGCACGATGCCCACAACCGGGTGGTGGGCGTGCTGGGGATGTATGAGGACATCACCGAGCGCATTCTGATGCAGGAGCAGCTGGCGGAAGAGAAGGAGCGGCTGAAGGTGACCTTGCAGTCGATTGCCGACGGGGTGATTGCCGCCGATGCCGCCGGGCGGGTGACCTTGATGAATCCGGTGGCCGAGGAACTTGTCGGCGAAAAGGCCGCTCAGGCGCTGGGGCGATCGCTGGAAGAGATTGTGTGCTTGAAGGATGCCGACACGGGGCAACCGGTTTCGGGCCTGAGGGAAAAAATTCTGGCTGGCAAGCCCATTGCCGAGAATCTGCCTCACCTGGTGTTGCAGCCCCGGCAGGGCCGGGAGCGGGTGGTGGAAGTCAGCGCTGCCCCCTTGCAGGCGGTGGAGGGGCGTGCTTCCGGGGTGGTGCTGGTGATTCGGGATGTCACCGAGCAAAAGAAGTTGCAGGAAGAACTCGCTCAGATGCAAAAGCTGGAATCCATCGGGTTGCTGGCCGGGGGCATTGCCCACGACTTTAACAACATTCTTACCGGAATTATGGGCAATCTCTCCCTGGCCCGGATGTATACCGGGAAACGAAATCGCAAGCTCCAGAACCGACTGGAGGAAGCGGAAGAGGCCTGCAACCGGGCCAAAGCGCTCACCCAGCAGTTGCTGACCTTTGCCAGGGGTGGGGAGCCGGTAAAAGAAGTTACCACGGTGGCGGATCTGTTGACCGGCAGTACGTTGTTTGCCCTGCGGGGATCCAATGTTCGCTGCGAATTTGATATTGCCGAAGATCTGTGGCCGGCGGAACTGGATCCCGGCCAGATGAATCAGGTCATCCAGAATCTGGTGATCAACGCCGATCAGGCCATGCCCGAGGGAGGAATCCTCCGGGTAACCGCCAGAAATGTGCACCTCCCTCAGGAGGGAACGGCGCCGCTGCCGCCGGGCAAATATATCCGGATTTCTTTTCAGGATCAGGGGGTGGGGATCTCCCCGGAGCATTTGAAGAAAATTTTCGATCCCTACTTCACCACCAAGCAGAAAGGCAGCGGCCTGGGACTGGCGATTACCCATTCCATTGTGACTCGTCACGGGGGATATATTCAGGTGACTTCCGAACCCCAGAAAGGAAGCACTTTTACGGTATATATCCCGGCTTCGGAAAAACCCACCCGGGAAAACCAGGAGACAAAGAGCGCCTCTGCACCGGGAGGGCATACCGTTCTGGTAATGGATGACGATGAGACCATCCGGGAGATTTACCGGCACATGTTAAACCATCTGGAATGCGAGGTGGAGGTTACCGCCGACGGGGCGGAGGCCATCGAGCGATTTCGGGAGGCCCATGCCGCCGGGCGTCCGTTCGACGTGGTGATCCTGGATTTGACCGTGCCGGGGGGGATGGGAGGCCGAGAAGTGCTGGAGAAACTGCGGGAAATCGATCCCGAAGTGCGGGCGATCGTTGCCAGCGGCTACTCCAATAATCCGGTGCTGGCCAATTATAGCGAATATGGCTTCCGGGGGTGCATAACCAAACCGTTCAATCTGGAAGTGCTCAGCCGGACCCTGGAGGAGGTGTTGCAAAGGGAACCGGCGGCTTAGTGCACTTTCAAGGTTTGGATGACGGGTTGTTATTTCATAAAGAGATTCTTCGGGCTGCCGCCTCGACAGTACTCCTGCGAATGAGATGAGTGTTTCTGAAGCCGCAGTTCTTAACATAAAGCCGACACTTCCCCGGCGGCAGCCCTCAGAATGACAGAGGGCTTTTTTCACCCTGCCTGCCCTCGACGGAGTCGGAGCGGTGGAAGGAAAGAACAGGGCGCTCCCGCGCCTGGAAGATTTACTTGATGACCGCATTGTGAATATCCACCTGCTTTTCCTGCTTTATACGGGCAAATTCCTCTTCAAAGAAGAATTTTCCCTCTCCAAAGGCCGGTTCCAGTTCATCCAGCCAGATGGCGGTCTCGCTGTATCGAGCGAAGAAGGGCTGCTGCACCCACTCCGGGCGCCGCCCCTGAATCATGTTCAGCACCAGCACCCTCTCCCCGTTGATTTCCGCCACCCCGCTGATCTGCACTTTCCCGGGGTCGCAGGACATACTGGGGCCTCGCACCGTGCGGGCCACGCCGCTCACCTGCTGATACGCTTGCTTGAAAATCTCCCATGCCCGCACCAGCGGCACCCCGAAGTAGTGCTGCGCGCCGGTATCTCGCACCACGAACATGTAGTACGGAATGCACCCCAGGCGTACCTGTTCCTTCCACATCTGCGCCCATACCCGGGGATCGTCGTTAATGTGGCGCAGCAGAGGTGACTGGGTGCGAATTTCCGCCCCGGTCTCCCGGATGCGCCGGATGGCCTGCCGCACCGCTTCTGTGGAAAGCTCCCGGGGATGGCAAAAGTGGGCCATAAACGCCAGGTGCTTGCCGGCGCGGGTGACCTGCTCGAACAGCCCTAACAGTTCATCGGCGTCTTTATCGGTCAGGAAGCGGTAGGGCCAGTAGGAAAGCGCCTTGCTCCCGATGCGGATGGTCTGCACGTGAGGCAAATCCGCCTCCAGGATGGCCTGGATGTATTCCCCCAACAGCCGCGCCCGCATGATCATGGGATCACCCCCGGTGAACAGCACGTCGGTGACCGTGGGATGTCGCCGGAGGTATTCTACCAGCAACTCCTTTTCCTTCATGGCGAATTTCCATTCCTCGATCCCCACAAATTGGGGCCAGCGAAAGCAGAAGCTGCAATAGGCATGACAGGTTTGCCCTTTGTTGGGGAAAAACAGCACCGTTTCGGGATACTTGTGCTGGATGCCGGTGAGCCGCTGTCCGTCCAGCCGGGGAACGTTGTATTGCATCTGCCCTGCCGGGTGAGGGTTTAACTCCGCCCGAATGCGATTGGCCACGGCTTCGATTTCTCCCCGATCCCCGGTGCGCTGCAACACCACAGCCATCTCCCGGTAATGATGGGGTTTCAGCATCTCTTTCTGAGGAAAGGTGAGGCGAAACATGGGATCATCGGGCACATCCTCCCATCGGATTAGCTGGTCAACCACATAACTGTTGGTTTTGAAAGGAAATACATGCCCCACTACCTCCATCGCTTCGATGAGATGCGGAGGAAGTTGCTGCACCTGGGGAATCCGGCGGAAGTTATGCAGGGAATAGGCTTTGTATGCGGAAATGGGGGAATCCGGTTTTTGTTCCGGAGCAGACACGCTACTGGATACCGTCGCGTTGCCGTTCAACAGTTTTTTAGATTTCATCATGTTCCTCCTTGATAAAGGTTGTCTATTGATATATTGGTTGAAGTCAGACGCACTTTTGCCGGAAATTTTCGGGATATACGGGCGTATTGCCGGAATCATCCCGAAGCGTTTCTCGATGCAATGGGCGTCACAGGTGATCCGAACTGTGATAAATCGCCGCCGGCGGATAAACGTCGGGCAACTGGTTCAACAAATGTACAGGAAGCGTGGCAAGAAGAGATGCGAGGAAATTTTCTCACTTAAGGGAGGCAACATGAGCGATAGTACATGTTGCCCCGGCGCATTAACACGAAAAACAACGGGCTGTTCAGGGTGGGCCAGAAAAAAGGCAATCCGTCTTTCCGACTCTGCGGGAAATTGTCATCGGTAAACGCCCGGGTATATACGCCTGAAGTATGTGAATATACGAGTTTCATGGTTTTCAATATATAAATTTTTGGGTGGAAGTCAAGAAATGGACAAAATGGGGGGGCAGGAGGTGTCGGGTCAATCGGCCGGGGCATCCCCGGGAGGAAATATAAACCGGTGAATTTCGGCTTCCTG
Organism: uncultured Calditrichaceae bacterium; assembly: GCA_964416895.1. GTDB lineage: Bacteria > Calditrichota > Calditrichia > RBG-13-44-9 > J075 > CAYQGB01. The sequence continues at coordinate 2,118 of CAYQGB010000036.1, read as the reverse complement.
AAGCGCTTTCTGTTCCAGGGCTTTCCAGTCCAGTTCGGATTCGATGTCGTGCACAATCTCCGGTTCCGCCCGGGTTACCGGATGTTTGGGAACGAACAGGGAGCAACAATCATCGTAAGGTTCGGTGGAAATCTCGAAAGTACCGATCCGCCAGGCCTGGGCAATAATTTCCTCCTTGTCGCTTCCGGAAAGCGGTCGCAGGATCGGCAGGGTAGCCACTTCGTTGATGACCCGCATGTTGCTGAGGGTCTGGGAAGCCACCTGGCCGATGCTCTCTCCGGTAACCAGCGCTCTGGCCCGTTCCCGTCGGGCGATGCGTTCGGCGATGCGCACCATCGAGCGGCGATACAGCACCACCCGGTAATCCGGGCGAGTTGCCGCCATAATCGCCTGTTGAATTTCCAGGAAGGGAACGCAATACAGCCGGGAGGAAAGCTGATACTCGGTAAGACGCGCCACCAGCCGTTTGGCGTTTTCCATGGAGGCCGGACTGGTGAAGGGCACGCTGTGGAAATGCACGAAAATCAGCCGCACTCCCCGGGTGATGATCCGATAGGAGGCCACGGGAGAGTCGATGCCGGAGGAGAGCAGGCTGACCGCCTTCTCGCTGCTGCCCACCGGAAGCCCCCGCAGACCGGGAATCTTCTCCGTGTACACCACGGCATGCTGATCGAACACTTCGATGTAACAGGTCACCGCCGGGTGGGTTAAATCCACCTTCGCGCCGGTGATCTGCTGGATGGCTGCGCCTACCCGGCGGTTGATCTCATCGGAGGTCATGGGAAAGTTTTTCTGGCTGCGTTTGGTGGTGACCCGGAAGGAGGGGAACTCCCGCTGCTGCATTTGCCGACAGGCCGAAGCTTCGATGGCTTCGATATTCTGCTCTACCAGTTCGGCCAGAGAGAAATTGGCCAGCCCGGGTACTTTCTCCAGCCGTTCCCGGATGGCGGGCCAGTCGAACTCCTCCGGCAGATATATCAGGAATCGCCCGTAGGCGCGCTTGACCGGCTCGTTTAATACGCCTTTGAGCGCCTGCCGAAGGTTGCGAATCAGTTGATCTTCAAACTGTCGGCGATTTTCTCCCTTCAGGCCCAACTCGGCGTAGTGTAACAGAAGGCAGTGTTGTATTTTTTGCGACATTGTCAGTTCCCCGGAAAAACCGTTTTACCGGCTTTGGTAAATACCCTGATGTTCCAACCCTTCCACGTTCAGCGCACCAGAAGCTCTCAGAGCAACAAACCAATGCGCCACCGTGATGCGCAAACTTAACACGTTACGATCGGGAAATCCATCGGGCAAGTATTTCTTCTTTGGGGATATCTGTTCAAGGGGAATGGAGGAGCGGGATTGAAAACCGCAAGACCGGAGTCGCTAATAAATCCACGGGATCAGCCGCCGAACTTTTTGCATATACTCCCGGTATGTCCCGCCGAAAGCCTGTTGGAGGGCCTGTTCCTCGACTCGAATTCGGTAGAGAAAGGCAAACCAGATGGGGATGATGATGACCGCCAGGGAAATCCAGTTGCCCAGGGCAAGGCCCAATCCCAGAAAAGAAAGCAGACTGCCGGTGTAGGCGGGATGGCGAACCCACCCGTAGATGCCTGTGGTTACCAGTTGGTGATGCTCGGAAATGGCTACATCCACGGTGAAGTATTTTTTCAGGGTAAGGATGGCGGTCCAGCGAATTGCCAGGCCTGCGACGATCAGGGGTAATCCGATCAGGGGAATGGGGTAGGGGATAGAAGTCGCCGAACCGGTTCCGGCCACGGCCAGGAACACCCCGGCGCCCACGGAAAGGGAAATGGTGATCCACAGATAGCGGAGGGAATTTCGATCCAGTTCGGAAGCGCTATCGGTACCGGACAATTTTATTCGTGCCAGCAGCACTTCCGAAACGATCCATCCCAGGCAAATCACGATAAAGAGTATCCCGGTGATCTTCATAACTTCTTTACCCCGTACGCTCCCGTGGCCATTGAGAACCTTGCCGGTAACTATCTCGACAATGTCGAATTAAACCGCCCTCACCCATCCCCACCCCGGCCCTCCCCTTCCCTCTCCCACCGGGAGAGGGAAGGGGAGGGTGCCTCGACAGCCCATTCGGTTCAAAAGCGATGC
>CAYQGB010000035.1:6706-21511 GCA_964416895.1 uncultured Calditrichaceae bacterium | reverse complement strand
GCGATGGTGGCGATCCGGTTGGGATCGATGCTCACGGTGAGTTCCACATTCCCGGTAACGCCCCAGGTTAACACCGAATCGGGATTATCCGGATCGCTGACGTATCCGTCCAGGGCGACGGTGGCAAAGGTATCTCCCTCGACGACGGTTTGATCGGGAATATTGTGCACCAGCGGCGGCAAATTGATTCCCGCCAGACTATCGGAAAGAACCCAATCGGAGAACCGGTCGATATTATCCGCCCGCACCCAGTTTTGCACCACATCCCGGGCATCGAAATACGGCCCCTGCCACCTCAGCCCGTCATATCGCCACAGGCGCAACTGCCCCTCGGTGTTGCCGTTCAGTCGGGCTTCATCATAATACAGGGTCATATCCACCAGGCCGCTTCCCACCGGGGTAATCCGGTAGTACGTCGCCACAGCCCCCGGATTCTGAGGATGCCCGCTCTCCACCATCTCCACCCGGATGGTGGTAAAATTATCCCCGGTCACATTCAGGCTCACCCGGGAGCGTCCAAAAGTATACACCCCCGGCGCAGGAATTTCCCGCTCCACCACCGCTCCGGTATATTCCCGTGCTCCCAGATCGATGCGCAGCCCCCCGCTATCGGGAACCACCGAAGTGGGATCGCCCACATCGATGCAGGGGCTGTTATAGGCCAGATCATAATTGCCGGATATGGGATCGACAAACCGGGGATCGGTGCCGAGGATGGGATTCACCTCGCCGGCGAGAAGTTGCAGACTGTTGAAATAGCCGTTGTAGGTGATGATCACCGTTCCGGTGAAGGTGGTCTGATCGCCGTCAATATCCTGGGTGTTGACGAACAGGTTGTTGCGGATTTCCAGATTGTTGGCTCCGGTGCCCCGAATGCGAAACAGCGGGCCGGGAACGTTCATCAGGGTGTTGTTGCGGATGCTCAGATTGTTCACCCCTTTGATCATAAACCCGAAGCCCACGTTGGTGAGAAAACCATCCCGGAACAGGTCGTGGATGATGTTCCGTTCCAGAACGATGTTCTGCGGCACCCCCTCCGGTTTGGTGGCCACCTTTATTCCTCCGGCGCAGTCGTAGATCACGTTTGCCGCCACCGTGACGCTGTCGGCGTTCTCGTGCACCAGAATACCCTCCCCGTGAGAAGTGGAGGTAAAACGAAATCCATGCACAACATTCCCCTGCACGATGGCGCCCACACACCGCTTCACATCCACTCCGTTTTCACTGGTGCCCGGAGTCAGCGTATAGAGATGATTGTTGAGGATTTGCGTCCAGCGGGATGCCCCGGTCAGGATCTGGATGCAATCGCCGGCGCAATTGTAGATTTCATTGTTGCGGATGATATTGCCGACACCGGCATCCAGCACCACGCCGTGGGCATCCAGAGGGGTTCCGGGATCGAAATCGTGGATCCGGCTGTTCTCGATGATGTTCCCGTCGCCGGCGTCGATGAAAATTCCATCCCGCTGACCGTTGTGAACTTCGCAGTTGCGAATAACATTGTAGGAAGAACGAATGACCACCACATCTGCGGCCGTGCCCAGATGGTTCAGGATCAGATTTTCCAGCACGAATCCCCCGGCATCCATGATGATCAGGTTACCCGCCGTGGCCGGGCGGATTTCCACCAGTTCGTTGCCGTAGGGTCGCACCACGATGGGATTGGCCGGCGTGCCGCTGTTGGCCCGGGGATCGATGTGCAGATTTTCGGTGTAAATGCGGGGCGTGATCAGGTCGCCGCGGATATACAGAGTATCCCCGGCATGGAGCACCACCGGGGAAGCGCTGGTGATGGCATCGTTGATGCGGTTAAAGGGATTGGCAAAGGAGCCGTCCCCTCCCGGAGGGTGGGAATTGTCCACGTAAAACGTGCGGGAGAATGCCAATCCCCCGGCCAGAAGCAGGGCAATGATTATATGAAATGGTGTAATTTTCACAATTTTTGAAACAGTTGATGGCGCATCCTGCGGCGCCGGTGGCCGCAATCCCTTTCTCTGCCCCCCCTAAATTCAGCAGGGCGTCCATCCCCCCATATCAGTGGCGTTGTACAGATCGTCGGAAGTACGCCTTCGGAGAGGGACAACAGAAAATGAAATTACCGTGTCGTAGAGCCGAACAGGTTTGAGGATAAATTATCAAAAAATTTTGAGAATCACAAAACAGGTTGGCCGGAATATGGATTCGGCGCCATCGTAGATCGGTAAATTGCCCCAAACGAGCGACTTTTCCTGTGATTCACGTGGCAGAACCGGGAAGGAGGATTTTTAAATCGTTCTCTGCATGGGAGAATTTTGTAGAACCCTTCGACAGCAGAGAACTGGAGGTGTAGAAAGTCAACCAGGCGTATTGCGTGGCTGCTTCCGGCAACATACGCAATACGCATTACGCAATACGATCCTTGAAATTGAGTACCAGTTTGTGGATACATTCCGGAAAACTCTGATAATGTAACACGAATAATACATCCTTATCTGCTCCATGTACCATACGGTACAGTCCCCCTGTCCCTCTCGATCCGGACATCCTCCCTTTCCTGACAACGTTTCGCGGCCTTCCGACAGGATAACTTATCGAATTATCAACAAGTTAAGGCGATCAACTTCTGCGGTTTACGAAGGTGGCATCCCCCTTGCGAAAGCTCCCCGCACAACCAGAACCCAAAACCGAAGAGGTGAAACGATGAGACGCGTTACCCTGATGTGGTGCCTGGCAATGCTGATGGGAGTATCGGCGCTATTGCCGGGGCAAACGGTGGAAGTGGTTCGGGACGAGTACTGGGTGCCCCACATCATCGGCGACGGGCTGTATGAGTGCGCCTATGGCCTGGGGCGGGTCATGGCCGAAGACCATCCCACCGTGGTGCTGGAACGGGTGCTCACCGTGCGAGGCACTCTGGCTGCCGCCTACGGTAGTCAGGATCTGGTCAGCGACCTGCTCATGCGGGGCTTCCGGGTACATGCCACCGCCGACAGCCACTATGCGGCGCTCCCTCAGGACGTGCGGCGGTATATCGAAGGCTTCGTCGCGGGAGTGAACGATCACTTTCAGTTGAACCCCCAGGATATCCCCCCGGAAATCGCCGCCATCCATCCCCTGCCCGTTACCCCGGTGGATGTGTACGCCCTGGGAATTCTGTTCTTCTTTTATAAGGAATGGCAGGTGTTTCTGGAAGATGCCGCCGGGTATATCGGCAATCCGGAGGCGCTGACCCTTCCGGAGGGCGCCGGGGTGGATCTATCCAACCAGTGGGCCCTCTCCCCCTCCCGAACCGCCGATGGCGCGGTGTATTTGCTCTGCGATCCCCACCAGATGTTTACCGGGATAAACGCTTCCTACGAGGCACATCTGATTATCCGGAATCTCTCGGTGGATTTCGAGGGCAAATTCGCCCAGGGAGTGCCGCTCCCCTCCATGGGGCACAACCGCACCCTGGCCTGGTCCTTTACCAGCAACAAGCCGGATCACGCCGACGCCTACCTGGTCACTCTGGATCCCCAAAACCCCGATGCCTATCTGATCGACGGCCAACCCCATCCTTTCACGGTATGGCAGGAGGTGATCGAAATCGCCAACGCTCCCGATACCACCTTCACCTTCCGCAATTCCCCTCACCACGGATTGGTAATCCGCCAGATTTCTCCCACGCAGGTGCTCTGCGCCCGGCTGGAACTGGTGGGTAAGGAACCGCCCGCCCGGCAAACCCTGGCCATGATGCGCTCCGCCACCGTGGCCCAGTTCATCAACGCCATGCAGATGCACCTCTACGCCCGGGCCAACACCGTGGCCGCCGATGCATGGGGCAATCTGTATTACCTCTACGGCGCGCGGGTACACTGGCGGAACGACCCCCGCGCCGCCCGTCAGGGCCCGCTGGATGGCTCCAACTCCCAAAACCTGTGGGGCGATCAAATCCCCTTTGCTCAGCTTCCCACGGTGCTGAACCCGGCAACCGGCTATCTGCAAAACTGCAACGATGCCCCCTGGTACGTCACCGAAAATCCCGGCTTCGATTCTACCGACGTGCCCGTGGAGCTGGTGTACGGGGATCATTTCGGGGTGCGGGGGCAACGGGCCACGGAATTGATCCTGGCCGGGGGAAATGCCATCGATTCCACCTACTGCCGCCGCATTGCTCTGGACACCAAGATTGTGCAGTGGGATTCAGTGGATACGGTGCTGCAGGTCGCCCTTCAAGAAGCCCGGCAGGACTCCCTGCCCCGGGTGGCCTACGCCGACTCTCTGGCGGCCGGCCTGTTCCGGTGGGACGGCTTCGCCCACCGAAGTTCCACCGAGATGGGGTTGTTCACCCAGTGGTTCCTGCAACTGCGGGATGAGGTGGATTTTCTGAATCCCGATGGCATCGACTATTCCCAACGGCGGCGAATGGTCGAGGAACTGATCGCTGCCGGGGATTCCCTGCAGGCGCTGTACGGCACCGAGTGGGTGCCCTGGGCGGATATTCACGGGTTTGAGCGCGGGGGAAGTTGGTTCGGGCTCTCCGGCGGGGATCATAAACTCCCCACCGCCAGAATGGGCACATTCACCGTTCGGAACGGCGTTCGGCGATACCGGGTTTATGGAGGAAATAATTTTATGATGATCATTCGCCTGAAACAGGGAGAATCCCCTCAGGCCTGGACCATGAAGCCCTTTGGACAATCGGAAGATCCTGCTTCCCCGCACTATACGGATCTCACCACCCTGTACTCCCTGGATAGCCTGCGCAACACCTATTACGAAGAAGCGGATTTCCGCGCCCACGCCGAACTGATCGTTTTCTACACCGTCACCGGAATCGCTTCCGGGGATGAGGCAACGGCGCCCCGGGAATTTGCTCTGGCGGTAGCGCCCAATCCTTTTAACCCTGCTACCACTGTTCGCTTCTCCCTGCCCCAGGCCTCTCCCACCCGGGTGGTGGTGTACAACCTGCTGGGCCAGAAAGTGACCACCCTGCTGGATCGGCGGCTGGCGGCAGGCCATTATCAGGTGCGATGGCAACCGCAGGGAGCAACCGCTTCAGGCCTGTATTTCATCCGCCTGGAAACCGACTTCGGCCAGCGCACCGTGCGGGCGGTGCTGCTGAAGTAGGAGTGCGCTATCAAGTGAGAATTCTTCGGAGTATAGCTGAGAACCAGTGCTAAGCGCCAGGAAACGTATTGCGTAATGCGTAATTGAGGTGATACGCAATACGCATTACGCAATACGCTGTTTGACATCTCACACCGATGGGTGCCGACGGTCGAGTGGCTCCTGCAAAATTCTCAAATGTGACGTGATAGTATACGGGTTTTGATATAAATTATTTAGCCCTGGGGACAACGATTAACCCTTTTCCACGGAAGGAATGCCCTTAAATGGACTACGGCGCCATCTTCCTGATCGGATTTCTGAGCAGCTTCGGACACTGTGTGGGCATGTGCGGCGGGTTCGTCATGGCCTATACCCTGAAGATGCATCACTCCGCTTCTGAAGCCGTTTCCACTGCCGAGGCGCTGCTTCCGCATCTGTTCTACAATGCCGGTCGGGTGCTCACTTATACCCTGTTGGGGGGACTGTTCGGCCTGATCGGGCAAATTCTGGGGGCCCGAACCGGATTTCATTCGTATCAGGCAGTGTTGCAGTTGATCGCCGGGGCGCTCATGGTGGTGATCGGCCTGGATATGGGAGGATGGATTCCCCCCGTATTCAGCCAGCGCTTCCCCGGCTACAACGCTTTCAAACGACTGGTCAGCCGCAGCTTAAGTCGGGTACACCGGGGCAATCTGTTCGGATTGGGCATGATCCTGGGACTGATTCCCTGTGGTCTGGTGTATGCAGCAGGGGCCAAGGCCGCCGCCACCGGCAACGCCTTTCAGGGAATGCTCACCATGCTGGCCTTCGGCCTGGGCACCATCCCCGCCCTGTTCATCACCGGAATGACCGCCAACCTTATTTCCCTGCGGCTGCGCAGCCATCTGTTCCGCCTGGCCACCGTTCTGGTGATTCTGCTGGGCATCCTCACCATATATCGAGGCGCGAACGCCCTGATCTCGCCACCCCTTCATTCCCCCATGCATCAACAGCACGGCAACCATTTCATGTTTTAAATTTCCCGAAGAGCTGGCAGGTAACAGAGATTCTCAGCCTCTCGTGATGCGTGATGCGTGAAACGTGAGAGAAACTCCATCTATGTATCACCCCGTCGTGACAGGGTTTCACGAAACAGCGCCTAATTCTCTGAACCGTTCCTTCCTGAAAACAGCGCCTACCCCTCAATTCTTCACGCATCACGTTTCACCCCCGCCAGGGCAGGGCAAAAACTCGGAAGTTTTACCCGGAAAAGAAACGCAAGTTTTTATCTCTGACAAGTGTCCCCCCCACAGCCTACGCCCTAAACACCTACAGCCTAAACACCCATAGCCTACAGCCTACAGCCTGAGCACCTGAACAAAAACCTTACAAATATCAGTTTTTTTCCTGACAAATGTCATGGAATTGTATGAATTCTCCATGTAACATTTTTCACAATTTAAGAATGAATATTGATTTCAGAACCTGGCTTTGGTGCCTGTTTGATCCGGCGGGGAGAAGAGAGTAGCGATACCAGAAGACGAATACCGGCATGTACCACGATAGATAGCGCTTCAAAAAATACTTATCCCCCCATCTGAAATAGCGATAACGCAATTGGTTCACGCTTGGGTTTTCGCATTATCACAGGCAGTAGCCGTCGGGAGGAATCGTAGTTGTATCCGGAAAAAGTTCAGGAAACAACCTCAACCCCTTCTCCAGCTCCCCAGGCATCCGCTTTGAAGTGCTTCCATTGCGGTCTTCCCTGCGGGGATGATTCCATCGCCATCGGCGATAAACACTTCTGTTGCATCGGGTGCAAGGCGGTTTACGAGATACTGGAGGAGAACAATCTCTGCCAGTACTATGCCCTGAACCGGGAACCGGGCAATTCTCTGCGGAAGAGCGCCCCCTCCCACCGCTTCGCCTATCTGGACGATGATTCCATCCGGCAACAATTGATCGACTTTAGCGACGGCACCATTGCCCACGTCCGTTTTTTCATTCCTTCCATGCATTGCAGTTCCTGCATCTGGCTGCTGGAACATCTGTCCCGGCTGAATCCCGGGATTCAGGAATCCCGGGTGGATTTTCCCCGCAAGGAATTAAGCCTCACCTTTCGGGAACAGCAGACTTCCCTGCGGGAAATCGTGGAGTTGCTGAGCGCCCTGGGGTACGAGCCGCAAATTACCCTGGAAGCCCTGGAGGCCCAAACCGACCGGCAATACCTGCGCAGCCTGTATCTGAAATTAGGGGTGGCGGGATTCTCCTTTGCCAACATCATGCTGTTCAGCCTGCCGGAATATCTGGCAACGCAGGCGCCCCTGGAAATGCAATTCCGGATGTTCTTCGGCTACCTGAATTTGCTGCTGGCCCTGCCGGTGCTGCTGTACAGCGCCACCGAATATCTGAACTCCGCCTACAAAGGGCTGCGGCATGGCACGGTAAATATCGACGTGCCCATCTCCCTGGGCATCCTGGTGTTGTTTGGCCGAAGTGTGTACGAGATTCTGCTCCACACGGGCATCGGGTATATGGATTCCTTCGCCGGGCTGGTGTTTCTGCTCCTGTTGGGCAAACTGTTCCAGCGGAAGACCTACGATACCCTTTCCTTTGATCGGGACTATAAATCCTACTTCCCCCTCTCTGTCACCCGGCGCACCGCCGACGGCGAAACGGTGATCCCCCTGTCCCGGCTGACCGTGGGAGACCGCATCGTGGTGCGATCCGGGGAGCTCATTCCCGCCGATTCGGTGCTCATCCGGGGAACCGGCCGAATCGATTACAGCTTTGTCACCGGGGAGTCGGATCCGGTGGAGAAGGGGCCTGGAGAGGTGATCTACGCCGGCGGGCGGCAGTCCGGAGGCGTCATCGAGCTGGAAGTGATCAAAGACGTCTCCCAGAGCTATTTGACCCGGCTGTGGAACAACAAGATTTTTACCGGAGGCAAGCAGGGGCGCATCGGTTCTCTGGCCAATACCATCGCCAAATATTTCACCCTGATCGTGATCGCCATCGCCACTGCCGCGGCCCTGTACTGGCTTCCCCGGGATGCTGCGCTGGCCGCCAACGCCTTCACCGCGGTGCTGATCATCGCCTGCCCCTGTGCCCTGGCGCTGGCAACTCCCTTCACCCTGGGCAACGTGCTGCGGATTTTCGGGCGGCACCGGCTCTTCCTGCGGAACGCTCAGGTCATCGAAACCCTGGCCCGGATTGACACCATCGTGTTTGACAAAACCGGCACCCTGACCCGAAGCGGGGGAACATCGGTTGAATTCTTCTCCACCAACGGAAAGCCCGGGCTAACCGACTCCGAGAAGTTCCTGATCAAATCGGCGGTGCAGCATTCCACCCATCCCCTGAGCCGGCGCATTTTTCATGCCCTGGAGGGTCCCCATACCACCGAGTTACGCAGCTACCGGGAAACGCCCGGTCAGGGCATCGAGGCAGAGATTGAAGGCCACCGGGTGCAAATCGGCTCCGCGGCTTTTGTCAACCAGACCGACGCCCACGGGGAAGAGGCTTCCACCGCCACGCGAGTTTACATCGCCATCGACGGGCGGTCGCCGGGATACTTCCGGATAGCCCACGCCTACCGGCAGGGAATCGGGGAATTGCTGCGCCGCCTGCGCCGCCGGGTGCGGCTGGCCCTGCTCTCCGGGGACAACGCCCGGGAACAGGCCCTGCTGCGGCCCTGGTTTGGGGAAGATGCGGATCTGCGGTTTCACCAATCCCCCCACGACAAGCTGAATTACATCAAGCGGTTGCAGCAGCAGGGGCGGGTGGTGCTGATGCTGGGCGATGGGTTGAACGACGCCGGGGCGCTCCGGCAAAGCGACGTGGGCATCGCCGTCACCGAAGATGTTACCGGCTTCTCCCCCGCCTGCGACGCCATCCTGGATGCGGCCCGGCTTTCCCGGCTGGGGGATTTCTGGCACTTTTCCCGGATTTCCATCAAGGTCATCATCGCCAGCTTTGTCATCTCCTTTTTGTATAACATCATTGGATTAAGCTTCGCCGTGCAGGGTACGCTTTCTCCCTTGATCAGTGCGATTCTCATGCCCCTCAGTTCGGTGTCGGTGATCGTGTTTTCGGTGGGCGCCACCAACCTGCTGGCGCGGCGGTATGGATTTCATCAGGAGTAACCTTTATGAGCGCATTGTTTGTCATCATCGCGGCCAGTTTACTCGTGGCTCTCGGGTTTCTGGTGGCTTTTCTGTGGGCGGTGCGCAGCGGTCAGTTCGATGATCGCTACACCCCTTCCCTGCGCATTCTGTTCGACGACCGGCCATCAAATCCCGATCCCACGGGGAGCAACGGTTCCCCTTCCCCCGATGATCAGGAGAATCTCAATCCCACGCTGCGCGGGAAAGACCAATAGACCGGCGCTGCCGCATTTTTCCATCAGGGTTTCACCAAACTACGGAGGAAGAACGGATGGCTGTGGAGACCATTCACTACGACAACCGGATTGTGCGCAATTTCGCCTTTGCCACAGTCTTCTGGGGGGTGATCGGCATGACCGTGGGGCTGCTGGTCGCTTTCCAGATCTTCACCCCGGGAGCCAATTTAGGCATTCCCTACACCACCTTCAGCCGCATTCGCCCGCTGCATACCAATGCGGTGATCTTTGCCTTTGTGGGCAACGGCATTTTCATGGGGGTGTATTACTCCCTGCAGCGGCTGTGCAAGGCGCGCATGTTCAGCGATTTGCTCAGCAAGCTGCACTTCTGGGGATGGCAATTGATCATCGTGTCTGCCGCCATCACCCTGCCGCTGGGGCTGACCACCAGCAAGGAGTACGCCGAACTGGAATGGCCCATCGACATTCTGATCGCCGTGGTGTGGGTGATCTTCGGCATCAACATGATGGGCACCATTCTCAGGCGGCGGGAAAAGCACATGTATGTGGCCATCTGGTTTTACATCGCCACGTTCTTTACCGTCGCCATGCTGCACATCGTCAATTCTCTGGAAATCCCGGTGTCGCTGTTCAAGAGCTACTCCATTTTTGCCGGGGTGCAGGATGCGCTGGTGCAGTGGTGGTACGGCCATAACGCGGTGGCATTCTTTCTAACCACCCCCTATCTGGGATTGATGTACTACTTCCTGCCCAAGGCGGCCAATCGACCGGTGTTTTCCTACCGGCTGTCCATCGTGCACTTCTGGGCGCTGATTTTCATCTACATCTGGGCGGGGCCGCATCACCTGATTTATACCGCGCTGCCGGACTGGGCCCAATCCCTGGGCACGATTTTCTCGGTGATGCTCATTGCGCCCTCCTGGGGAGGCATGTTGAACGGGCTGCTGACCCTGCGGGGCGCCTGGGATAAGGTGCGCCAGGATCCCATCCTGAAATTCATGGTGGTGGCGGTGACCGCTTACGGTATGGCGACCTTTGAAGGGCCGATGCTGTCGGTCAAGAGCATCAACGCCCTCTCCCACTACACCGACTGGACCATCGCCCATGTGCACATTGGAGGGCTGGGCTGGAACGGCTTCCTCACCTTCGGGATTCTGTACTGGCTCATTCCCCGGATTTTCAACACCCGCCTGCACTCGGTGAAGCTGGCCAATTTCCATTTCTGGATCGGCACGCTGGGGATTCTGTTCTATGCTCTGGCGATGTACTGGGGCGGCATCACCCAGGGGTTGATGTGGAAACAGTTCACCCCCGACGGCCACCTGCAATATCCCATCTTCCTGGAAACGGTGCTGCAGATCGTGCCCATGTATATGATTCGAGCGCTGGGCGGGCTGCTGTATTTGACCGGCGCGATAGTAGGCGTGTATAACCTGGTGCGCACCGTTCGCAGCGGTGTACTGGTGGCGGAAGAGCGGGTGGAAGTGCCTGCACGGGACGCCGTGAGCACCCACGTGTACAAGAACGTTTACGGGCATCGCTGGCTGGAAAGCCGCCCGGTGCAGTTCTCCGTGCTGGCCTTTATCGCCGTGGCCATCGGCGGGATTGTGGAATTCATCCCCACTTTTCTGGTCAAATCCAACGTGCCCACCATCGCCAGCGTGAAGCCGTACACGCCTCTGGAATTGCAGGGGCGGGACATCTACATCCGGGAAGGCTGCAACAACTGCCACTCCCAGATGATACGCCCCTTCCGCAGCGAAACCGAGCGATACGGAGAATATTCCAAGGCCGGGGAGTTCGTGTATGACCATCCCTTCCTGTGGGGGTCCAAGCGCACCGGGCCGGATCTGCATCGGGTGGGGGGCAAGTATCCTGACGCCTGGCACTATAACCATATGGTCGATCCGCGCTCCATGTCGCCGGGATCACTCATGCCTCCCTATCCCTGGCTGGCCGAAAATACCCTGGATACCACCACCACGGCGGCCAAAATCCGGGCCATGCAGAAATTGGGCGTCCCCTATCCGGAAAATTACGACCGCATCGCCAATCAGGATTTGCAGAAGCAAGCCCGGCAGATTGCCGAGAATCTGAACAGCGCCGGCATTCAGGTCAGCCCGGATAAGGAAATCATCGCCCTGATTGCCTATCTGCAGCGGCTGGGAACCGACATCAAGGTGGAGCAAAAAGCTTCTCTGAACCGATAACCAACGTTTGTATCCGGGGGGCCGGGGTTATCCCGGTTCCCTCCGGAGATAAACCGGAAAGAAAGGGCATCACCATGATTGCAGAAATCTTACGATCTATGTCCGATGCGGCGATATGGCCCACCATAGCCCTGATTCTGTTCATGCTGGTGTTTATCTGGGTTATCGTGCGGGTCATTCGGATGGACAAATCGGTCATCCGGCGAATGAAGGATTTGCCGTTGGAGAACGACGAACCAATCAATCAAGGGGATGGATATCATGGCTAAAAAGAAGATGAAAGACGAGCTGATGGATCACGATTTCGATGGGATCCAGGAACTGGACAATTTCCTTCCCCCCTGGTGGTTGTACCTGTTTTATTTCACCATCATCTGGGGTATCGGTTATTTTCTGTATTACCATGTGCTGGAGATGGGGCCGCTGCAGGAGGAAGAGTATGCCCTGGAGATGAAACAGGCGGAGATGCAGTACGGCGCTCCTGCTGCCCCGACGACTCCGGGCGCCGGTGAGGCCGCCCTTACCCCGCTGACCGATGAAGCCAGCATTGCCAGCGGAAAGGCCATCTTTCTGGAGCGATGCATGCCCTGCCACGGCCAGTTCGGGGAAGGGGGCATCGGCCCCAATTTGACCGATAAATACTGGCTCCACGGGGGCAAGTATTCGGACATCGTGAACACCATTACCAACGGCGTTCCCGCCAAAGGCATGATCGCCTGGGGGCCGGTGTTAAAGCCGGAGGAAATTCAGCAGGTCGCCAGCTACATCCTGACCCTGCAGGGCACCAATCCACCCAACGCCAAAGCCCCGCAGGGGGAACTGGTCGAGAATTGATTTTCGGCACATCCCCGGTTGAACCGGGGTGGAGAATCGGGGCGACCGTTGACCGGCTTTATCTTTCCAACCGCTTCCGGGTTTGAAGGAAGAAACCACCAACTATGAGAGGGAGCATCATGGAACCTGTTTCTCAACAACAAATGCAAACCACGGTCGATCAAAAACCTCAGAACGAATCGTTCCGGGATCACATCTCCACCGTGGACGAGAGCGGAAAGCGCATCTGGATATACCCCAAAAAGCCCCGGGGGCGGTTTTACACCGCCCGCACCATCGTGAGCGTGTTTCTGCTGGCGTTTCTGTTTGGTGCGCCGTTCATCAAGGTCAACGGTCAGCCCTGGATTCTCCTGAACGTGCTGGAGCGCAAATTCATCCTGTTCGGCACGGTGTTCTGGCCCCAGGATTTTCACCTGTTTGCCCTGGCGTTCATCACCCTGGGGGTGTTCATCATTCTGTTCACCGCCGCCTTCGGCCGGGTGTTCTGCGGCTGGATCTGCCCGCAGACGGTATTTATGGAAATGGTATTTCGCAAGATCGAATACTGGATCGAAGGAGATGCCCACAAGCAGCGCGCTCTGGCAAAAGCGCCCTGGACGGCCTCCAAAATTTTCAAGAAGCTCACCAAACACGGCATCTTTTACGGGATCGCCTTTCTCATCGGCAACACCTTCCTGGCCTACATCATCGGGGTTGATGAACTGTTCCGGATCATCACCGATCCTCCCGCCCAACACATCAAAGGCCTGACGGCGATGATCATCTTCAGCTTCGTGTTCTACGGAGTGTTCGCCTGGATGCGGGAGCAGGTATGTGTGATGATTTGCCCCTACGGGCGCCTGCAAGGGGTGCTGCTGGATTCCAACTCCATTGTGGTGGCGTACGATTTCAAGCGCGGGGAACCCCGGGGGCGATTCCGCAAAAACCAGCCCCGGGACAATCTGGGAGACTGCGTGGATTGCCGGATGTGCGTGCAGGTATGCCCCACGGGAATCGACATTCGCAACGGCACCCAGTTAGAATGCGTCAACTGCACCGCCTGCATCGACGCCTGCAACTCGGTGATGGATCGGGTAGGGCTTCCCCGGGGGCTGATCCGCTACTCCTCTTACAACAGCATCGCCGAGGGCACCGGTTTTCGCCTTACTCCCCGGATCATCGGATATTCGGCGGTTCTCATCCTCCTGCTCACCACGCTGGTGACGCTTCTGCTGTTCCGGGCGCCCATCGAAAGCACCATCCTGCGAACGCCGGGAGTGCTGTATCAGGTCACCGACGACGGCTATGTGCGCAACCTGTACAACTTCATTGTGGTGAACAAGACCATGTACCCCCAGGAGGTTTTTGTTCGGCTCAAAGATCTGCCCGGTAACACCACTCTGGTAACCGGAAAGCGGGTCACCGTTCCTCCGGCCAAACTGGCGGAATCGGCCTTTTTCGTGGGTATTCCCCGATCCCATATTCGGGCCGTCAAAACGCCCATCGAAATCGAGGTTTACACCACCGATAGCCCCGAACCGGTGGAAATTGTAAAAACGGCGTTTATGGGACCGGCGCCGGAGGGCAGGCCGTAGTTTGAGGCTTTACCGCCGATGCGTATTGCATATTGCGTATTGCGTAATGCGTATTGTGCAACATGCCCATCACGTGCGCCACGCAATACGTTTCCCGGTATCTTGCAACAATAAATATCGGTTATCAAACTGCTGTTGTAAAATTCTCAGGAATCATCGTCAGGAAAGCACATCATGCGCAAAGATTTATACTGGCCCATCGGGATTGCCACGGTCATCCTGCTCTTTCTGGGGTTTTTGATCGGCGCGTTCATTTTTTCCCGGAGTTTGCCCCTGAATCTGGTGAGCCAGAACTACTATCAGCAGGGGATTGAATACGAGAAGCAAATTGAGCGCCTGCGGCACACCCAGATGCTCCCCCGGAAGCCGCAGTGGAGGTATGATCCCGCCGGGCAACGGCTGATCCTTTCCCTCCCCTCCGGGGAAAACCGGCAAGATTGGCAAGGAAAGGTCACCTTCTTTCGCCCCTCCGATGCCACCCAGGATTTCACTCTCCCCCTTCAACCGGATTCCTCCGGCCGGCAGGTGTTCTCGGTTGCCCATCTTTCCCGAGGACTGTGGCGGGTGCAACTGTTCTGGCAGGTAGATACGCTGGAATTTTTTCACGAAACCGCGGTGAACCTTCGATAACTTCCTTGACCAAAAAACAAAGGGCAAAATTTTTATAAAAGCAATTGTATATATCCCTCCCCCTGATATATATTCGTAGTGAAACTGCCCCTGAAAGAGCAGTGCAACAGCGGTAGTTTGGGAATTATCCACTCCGGAAAATACT
>CAYQGB010000035.1:0-6606 GCA_964416895.1 uncultured Calditrichaceae bacterium | reverse complement strand
CTGAAAGAGCAGTGCAACAGCGGTAGTTTGGGAATTATCCACTCCGGAAAATACTATCCCACGGAAGGTGTAACCCTCTCAACACTGTCGGCACAAGCCGATGGTTTCTCGCTACTTACCCAATCAGGAGGGATAAGGATGTTCAGAGATGTTTGGTATTCCCAACTATGGAAAATTTTTTTACTGGTAGCAATACTCGCAACTCTGGCTACAGGTCAACCCTCTTTTCCAGATAAATTTTCTTCCCCATCCCCACTTTCTGATCCCCTTTTCACCCCCTCAAATGTCCAGGGGACTTCCACCGGAAAGTTTACCCCTATCATCAACCTCAATATGCTTGGTAGTCTGGGATTCTCCCAATTCCGACCTTTTCATACTTCAATTTCTGCATCCGGGCGTTCCTCTCACCCGGATGATATTTATTGGGATGACCGCTTCAGCATTCCCGGGGTAAACGGTGTGGTCTATTGCATGGTGATGAATGCGCAAGGAGAGCTATACATCGGGGGATCGTTTTCCAATGCGGGAACCGTGGAGGTCAATAACATTGCTAAGTGGAACGGCAGCCAATGGGAATCTTTGGGAGAAGGGATTACCGGCTCCCGGGGCAATATAGTGCCCTCTGTGAGCACAATGTTGCTGGATGGAAATAAGTTATATGTTGCCGGTGAATTCCAACGAGCAGGAGGCCAATCCGCTGAGAACATTGCCTGGTGGGATGGCCATCAATGGCACGTTCTGGGAAATGATACCTGCAACGGGGTTGGAGTATTGGTATATGCCCTGGCGAAAATAGATACCAGTTTATATGTCAGTGGATTGTTTGATCAGATTTGCACCCCGGAAGGCTGGATTGCCGCTTATCACATAGCCCGTTGGGATGGGAACAGCTGGCACAGTGTAGGAAGTGGCCTCAACCCAGGCGCTCGAATTTTTGCCATGCTTCCCATCGACACAGTTCTATACTGTGGGGGATACATTTTTGAAGCCGACGGGCAACCGGTAAGGCATGTGATTCGGTGGGATGGTCACCGTTGGTCGCCGGTAGGCAGTGGGGTGAATCATGCGGTTTACAGCATGGCAGTAGATGAAGCCGGTCATATTTATGTGGGCGGTTCATTTACCGAAGCCGGGGGCAAACCGGCTCGCCATCTTGCCCGCTGGGACGGCAAGGAATGGTCGGCGGTGGGTAGCGGCAGCCCCGGAGAGGGGCCGAATTATCCGGTGATTTCCATTTTGCCCGATAGCAATGATCTCTACATCGGGGGATATTTCACCGAAGTCAGCGGGGATACCATGTTGCATATTGCCCGGTGGGACGGGGAAAGCTGGTCTTCCCTGGATAGCGGTTTAGACCAGGTTTCCTGGTTGGGGCCTTCTCCGGCGGTGTATTGCATGATGAAAGGAAATGACGGGCGGCTTTATGCCGGGGGCGGATTCGTGCAAGCCGGAGAGCGGGCGGTAAACCATCTGGGCATCTGGGATGGGAAGGAATGGAGTACCATTGTCGATGGCGGCGGCATGGGAATGAACAGCCACGTTACCGCCATGGCCGTAGATAGCAATGGGAATGTATATGTCGGCGGAGAATTCACCTGTGCGGGCGACATTGCCGCCAACTATATCGCCCGGTGGGACGGAGAACGCTGGCATCCGTTAGGCAAAGGGATAGCGCGTCGGGGCTGGAGTATGCCCCCGGTAATGGCGATAGCCGTGGCGGATACCAACGAGGTTTATGTGGGGGGATACTTCACCAAGGCCGGCGATGTAGAGGCGAACAACATTGCCCGGTGGGACGGGGAACGCTGGCATGCTCTGGGGGATGGGCCTGCTAACGGGATTAATGACGGCTGGATTTTTGCTATTGCCACAGGAGGAAATGCGGTTTACGCCGGGGGAGATTTTTCCACCGCCGGGGGAATATTGGCTCACAACATTGCCCAATGGGATGGTTCCCAATGGAGAGCTCTGGGGAATGGCATAAACAATGGTGTTGGTTCCTCAGTTTCCGGAATCACCTTTTTTGACAATAATGTGTATGTCGGGGGGAATTTTGTTACAGCAGGCGGAGATTCCGCAGGTCGGATCGCCGTATGGGATGGCAATAGCTGGTCTGCCATTGGCAACGGAATCAGTTTCAAGCCAGGGGTAAACGTAAGAACAATTGAATTCCATCAGGGAGACATGTATGCGGGTGGGTTTTTCTGGGAAATTGACAGCATGTCCATAAACAGCATAACCCGGTGGGACGGAACCCGGTGGCATGCGTTGGGAGACACCAGCAATAACGGCGTTTCTGGCGGCATTACCAAAATTGGATTTATGGGAGACTTGTTATACGTTGGGGGATGGTTTTATACCGCTGGAGGCGACTCGGCCAATTGTATTGCCAGCTGGAATGGACATAGCTGGTCTCCCCTGGGCAGTGGTATTCAAGGAAAGACATACGGTATCATTCCTCCGATCCTTTTCACACTTGCTATAACTGATCAAAAAATATATGTAGGTGGAAATTTTTCTCATTCTGGTCAAAAAGCGGCTTACTGTTTTGGCTTATGGCATCAACCCCCTACCGCCATTGATCGGGGCCGGCAGGGGATATTTACGTTTCAATTGCAACAGAACCACCCCAATCCCTTTAACCCCACTACACACATCACTTTCTCAATTCCACCGGGAAGTAGCGCCTCTACCCCGGTAATATTAAAGGTTTATGATGTACTGGGAAGAGAAGTGGCAACTATAGTGAACGCCACCTTATCGCCCGGAGAATACACCGTAGAATTTGACGGCAGCCGACTTTCCAGCGGTATTTATCTGTACCGGCTTTCCACAAGCACTCACACGGCGGTTAAAAAAATGCTTCTCTTAAAATAAAACGCTTGTAGCATAGAAGATGAGTAGAACCGAGTAAACAAGAAAGGGGAAAAAGGTGTAAACAACGTTCCGCTTCTTCAACAAATGGTCGAGCCGTTCCGCTGTGGACGTGCTCTCTGGTTCAACTTACCCAAAAGGAGGATGTATTATGATCCGGATTTTTCAGTTATCCGTTATGGCAGTCGGGCTATTCATATTTGCCTTAACTCCGGTTTATGCCGCCGATTGCGACGTAAATTGGTCGAGTTTTGGCAATCCCAATGGGCCAATTTATGCCATCGCCCGTTCCGGGGATATACTCTATGTGGGCGGCAATTTTACCATGATTGGCGGTATTCAGGCCAACAGTATTGCCAAATGGGATGGACAGAATTGGTCAGCCTTAATGGTAATGTATATGTTGGTGGTAATTTCATCCAAGCAGGTAACGATCCTGCAAATCATATTGCCAAATGGGATGGCAACACGTGGTCTAATTTAGGTAGTGGTATCGGAGGTAGCCACGGCCTGGAGGCCATAGCCATTGCCAGCGATGGAGTGTATGTGGGCGGTTTTTTTAATTCTGCCGGTGGGGTTCAGGCCAATAATGTAGCCCGCTGGGCCAATGGCGCCTGGCATGCACTGATCGCCGATTTTAACGGCCAACCTTTGAACGGCGTACCGGGCCCGGTATACTCTCTGGGGGTTCAATACAATTCAAACGTGTATATTGGGGGCGATTTTTTTCTTCAAAAACAAAACGCTCAACAATTTCCCCATGGGTTAATGATCTGGCATGCCAGCACCGGGACATGGGATCAATTCGTTCAAGGCCCATACGGTATTGTATATGCTATCGCCAACAGAAACGGCGAAATGTTTCTTGGGGGTACGTTTGGTGGAAAAATCAAATCGACTTTTAACGGAGCTTCTTATAACTCTCCTCCTGGCGGAGGTGTAAACAATACGGTTCGGGCAATCTATATTGACAATGTGAAAGATCATATCTACGCTGGTGGAGAGTTTACCACCGCCGGAGGTATTTCTGCCAAACGCATCGCCCGATGGGACGGGAACAACTGGTCAAGATTGTGTAGTGGAGCTAACAATACGGTCTACGCAGTAACGGCAAAATCCTCCACAGTACCGGCTATACATTGGGGTGATGTTTACGTCGGAGGAGAGTTTACCACGGCTGGTGGGAAGTCAATTTCGTATCTTGCCCATTGGGACAACAATACCCTACTGCAAAAGGCGCCCGGGGACAATGCCAATATCTCTTCCGGATATGTGTTACATGCCAATTTCCCCAACCCTTTCAATCCCTCAACATCTATCCGCTTTGGCTTACCATGGGAGAGCAAAGTTCGCTTAACCATCTATACCATCAATGGGGAACTGATCGCTACCCTTGTAAACAGAGTGTTGCCTGCGGGTCAACACACGGTAAAATTCGATGCTTCTAAGCTCTCAAGTGGTATATATCTCTATCGGTTTGAAGCCGGGGGAGTGATTCAAACTCGCAAGATGATGCTGCTAAAATAAACTGCCTGCCTTCTTGGGAATTCTTTCAGGTTGAGGCACCTACAGAACCCAGTCCGGCAGGCAGCTATACAGGAACTCCGATTTCCTATTTCGGGAAATCGGAGTTCCTAATGTACATTGAATTTTCGACGAAACCAATTGTTATAGGAACTGCTCATCTTATCCCGGTACCAGGACAATTGAAAGTATAGCAAGCAAATAGGCGTATTACGGAACTAAACGGTTACGTAACACACTATTTCTGCGACATGAACCTCAACACCGGCTCGATGACCTTTACAACGGTATATTTTTATAAGGTAGATATCGCTAACGCCTCACTCCCGAATCAACCGGAATTTCTCCCCCAGATAGAGCTTCCGGGCTTCGGGATCGTTGGCGAGGTATTCGCTGTCGCCCTGTTTCAGCACTTTGCCGTCGAACAGCAGGTAGGCGTGATCGGTGATGGAGAGGGTCTCGTGCACGTTGTGATCGGTGATGAGAATGCCGATCTGGCGCTCTTTCAACTTCTGCACGATGTTCTGAATGTCCTGCACGGCGATGGGATCGACCCCGGCAAACGGCTCATCCAGCAGGATAAATCGGGGATTGGTGACCAGGGCGCGGGCGATTTCGGTGCGGCGGCGCTCCCCTCCGGAAAGGTTGTAGCCCTTGCTTTTGGCCAGA
This sequence comes from uncultured Calditrichaceae bacterium, assembly GCA_964416895.1. Classification (GTDB taxonomy): domain Bacteria; phylum Calditrichota; class Calditrichia; order RBG-13-44-9; family J075; genus CAYQGB01. The sequence continues at coordinate 1,539 of CAYQGB010000035.1, read as the reverse complement.
TGGGCGATGCGCAGTTCCTCCATCAACTCCTGTGCCCGCCGCTTGCGCTCCGCCCGGCTCATTCCCAGCGCTTCCATAATCGCCAGCAAATTCTCCTCCACGGTCAGCTTCCGAAAAATGGATGGCTCCTGAGGCAGATAAGTAATGCCCAGCCGGGCCCGCTTATACATGGGCAGGGTGGTCACATCCCGATCATCCAGAAAGATGCGCCCGCCGTTAGGGCGAATCAATCCGGTGATCATGTAAAACGTGGTGGTCTTTCCGGCGCCGTTAGGCCCCAACAGCCCCACAATCTCTCCCTGCTTCACCTCCAGGCTCACCTCATCCACCACCCTGCGCTTGCCGTAAACTTTCACCAGATTTTCGGCCCGTAGCGTCGATTGCATGCCATTCCTTTCCTGCCTTTGCCGTACCGTCGGATCGTTACAATTCCAGTTTCATTTCTCCCTGATAATTCGCCGGGTAGAAGATCCCCTGCGCCCCCCCGATGACCGCGATGCTGTCCACCTCGCTATCCCGGAAATAGATGCGAATGGTATCCGCCGAGGCGGTATTGACCCCCTGTTCTTCTCCCTGATCTTTCAGATAGTACACACTGCGGGCGTTGACGTGCGCCCATAGCTCCTGGATCCGGTCTTCCTGCACCAGCGCGACGATCTCCTTCCCGGCCAGCTTGTTGATCTTCCCCGCCAGGGAATCCTCCACCGAGGTCGCCAGGGCCTTGCCCCGCACCACCACCCGCTGCAACTTATCCGCCTGAAACAGCAGTTCCATGGCCTCCCCCACGATCCGGGTGCCCTCCTGCCGGGCCACGGGATGGCCCTTCAGCAAGGCGCTCTCCTGCTCCAGAAAATACACCGCCGAATCGCACCGGGCAAACAGTTCTCCTTTCCGGATGCGCACCGTCTCCCGGGCAAAGGCCGTTCGCTCCGGGGAGAAACGGTACTCCATCTCCCGGGCGTGGATGTGCAGGGTATCCTCCCCCCCCTCCGTCGGTTGCCAGAAGTGGGCTTCCCCGCGCACCACCGCCCGATCCTCCCCGGGAAGATACTCCCCCTCGTGGGCGGTGATAAAGGCGCGGGAGTTCTGATCGTGCAACCACAGGTGGGTTCGGGCGTAGGCCTGATCGGTCTCGTAGTAATATTCCAGATACTCCGCTCGCAGTTCCCTGCCGGGGCGAGACAGATGCACCCCCTGTTGGGCAATTGCCAGTTTGCGCGGCTCGATATAGGTCACCTTCCCGGCGGTGAGCTGTTCCCGCCCCCGGATGATCCGCACATGCCCCTGTAGCTCGATGGTATTCCGTCGGTGGTAAAACAGGGCCCGGTCGCAGAAGATGGCCGCGGTATCCTGCTGCACCTGTACGTTGCCCTCGAAAATGCGCACCACCTCCCCGGAAGGCAGCACCTGCCCCCGGTTTACATCCGCGTGGATCAGTTCCAGGCGGGAATGGGATTGGGCGTGCACGAAGGTTACCGGCAGGGTTACCAAAAGCAAAAGAATAATCCCGGGCACGAAGGTGTGCCATTGACGGGATGC
>CAYQGB010000034.1:13478-22019 GCA_964416895.1 uncultured Calditrichaceae bacterium | reverse complement strand
CCCCATCCCGATGCGAACAGGATAAGGCGTCGTCCAAAAACGAAGGCCAGGCGAGCCTCGCCTGGCCTTCTATTGCGGTGGGCTTGGTGAGGGAGGTTTACACCGTGCACACCTTCAACAAATCCCGGAACCCGTTTATCTTACATAGACGATCTTGAATATATTAATATACGAATTTCCTCGCACCATCGCCACATAAATTCCCGAAGCAACCGGGCGTTGATCCTCTCCGGTGGCGTCCCAAAAGAAGGTATGGGTTCCCGAAGCCAGACGCCCCCGATACAACCGGCGAATCAAACGGCCTTGAAGATCAAATATACCGATCTCATGCTCTCCCCGGGAAGGAAGTTTCACTTCCAGCCGGATGGTCCCGTTAAAGGGATTGGGGTAGCCGGTAATCTGAACGAAATCCCGGGGGATGTTGGCCGGTGGAGGAACGGAGGTGATGGGACTGAAGATTTCCACCGCCGCCAGGGGGGTGCCGCCTCGCGTCTCGCTTCCGCCGATGACATAGATTTCATTGTTCAACGTCGCAGCGGCCATCCCCAGCCGGGGAGCCGGAAGGGGAATTCCCGGTTCCAGTTGTTGGGTGCGAAGGTTAAAGATTTCCACTTCCCCGGTGGTGCCGCCGAAGGTGTCGCCTCCGATGAGAAAAATGCTATCGCCCAACACCGCCGTGGCGCCATAGCCCCGGGCGGTCTGCAATGCCGGCAGCCCTTCCCAGAGAAAATTCCAGCTGGAATCCACCCCGGCTTTGAAACTTTCCTGAGTCCAGCCGCTAACCCGGCTGCCTCCGAACATATATACCACATTGCCCCGCGCCGCTGCATAGGGGGCTGCCGTGGGAGCAATGATGTCGCTGCTGGCCTCCCACCATTCATTGCCGTCATACCACTCGATCTCTTCGGCGAAGATATTGCCTTCCCGGATGCCCCCCATCACGCAGATGTAGCCGTTCACCAGGTAGGCCACATGCCCCTGGCGCTTGCGGCGCATCTTTTCCACTTCCCGCCAGCTCTGTTGCTGAAAGTTGTATACTTCCACCTCATCGGTGATTTCGTTCTCGTGGTTTACCCCGCCCAGCAGATACAACTCATCGTTCCAGATGATCGCCACGGCGTCGAAGCGGGCATCGGAGAACGGGGGGACACAGGTATCATCCCACTGGCCCACCGCCGGGTCGAAGCACTCCACGGTATTCAGAATGGTGCCGCCGACGGTTTTGCCCCCCAACACGTAGATTTTTCCTCCGTACACCACTGCCGTGGCCCCCAGTCGGGGAGTAATCAGGGGAACACCACTACGCCACTGGGAACCCCCTTCGGCGAATATCAGGCCGATCAACATTCCCACCAACACCAGCGGCCATATGCTTCTACTGTTCATTTTGGTTTCCTCATCTTTCTACACCAAAAACTTACCTGGACTCGGTCAGTCCCCATTCTTTTAACCGGTATTGCAGCCATCGGCGAGAGACGTTCAACATCTCGGCGGCGCGGGTGCGGTTGTAGCCGGTCAATTTCAGGGTCTGCTGAATTACATATTTTTCCACATCTTTCAACGGTTTGCCGATCAGGGAATCCGGGCGGCTACGGGTCAGGGATAGCTGGGCGGGGGTGATCTGCGGCCCCCGGGCCAGAATCACGGCCCGTTCCACGGCATTTTCCAGTTCCCGGATATTCCCCGGCCACTCATAGGCCATCATGGCTTCCAGCGCCGAAGGTGTAAAGCCTCGCACCGATTTATTATTTTTGCGATTGGCTTTCTCCAGAAAATGCTCCGCCAGTACCGGGATGTCCTCCCGACGTTCCCGCAGGGGGGGCACCTGAATATGGATAACGTTCAGGCGATAGTACAGGTCTTCCCGAAAGCACCCCGCCTGAACCTGTTGGTACAAATTCCGATTGGTGGCCGCAATCAGCCGCAAATTAACCCGCCGGATGGTGGATTCGCCCACCCGCTTGATTTCCCCCTCCTGAAGAATGCGCAGGAGCCTGGCCTGCACGGAGGGGCTGATCTCACTGATCTCATCCAGAAACACGGTGCCGCCGTCGGCTACTTCCAGCAGGCCCAACTTATCTTCGGTGGCTCCGGTAAAGGCCCCCCGGCGATGCCCAAACAGCTCACTTTCCAGAAGCGTCTCCGCCAGAGTTCCGCAAAACACCGGTATGAAGGGCTGATCCCTTCGGGAAGAGTGGCGATGCAGAGCACGGGCGATAAGTTCCTTGCCGGTGCCGCTCTCTCCCTCGATCAGCACGGTGGCGTCGGAATCGGCCACGCTGCGCACCACCTCCAGAATTTTGCGGATGGCCTGGCTTTGCCCGATAATCTCCGGGAACATTTGCGACAGGCTGAGCTGGCGTTTCAGGCGACTGTTTTCCACCCGCAGTTCATGGAGCAGATGAGCATTTTCCAGGGCAATGGAAATTTGCCGACCGAACGCCTCCACAAACCGCAAGTCCCCTTCCTCAAATCGGGTAGTCTGGTCTCCGTCCAGATAGATCGCCCCGACCGTTTCCTTCCGGCAAATCAACGGCACGCAGATGACCGAACGGATATGATGCAACTGCACACTTTCCGCTCCGGCAAACCGTTCATCATGAGAAGCATCCACCGTCAGCACCGGTTGTTGTTCGTTGAGCACCCGCTCGACCACACTTCCGGAAAACTCCCGCAAATCGGCGATGGCCTTCCGGTGAATATTGCGGGAACAGACCACCTCAAAGCCCTCTGCCTGACGGGGTGATTTCAGGAGAATAAATCCCCGCCGGGCGCCGATGGTCTCCAGGGCAATATCCATCACCCGGTTTAACAGCGCCGCCGGCTCCCGCATGGTATTGATCTCTTCCGATACTTTCAGCAGCGCCTCGAACGGATTGGCCGTTACCACCGGCTTTCCCTCCCCTGTCCGAATCTACTTTCCACTCCCGCTCACCCGAAATGGACTCTGTTTGGAACGGCTCCGATTTCCGAATTCATCCACCACGTAAAGCACCCAGAAATACTGACGGGTGGGATCCAGATTCATGGTAAAGGGTATCCGGGTGCTATCAGAGGGGATGGCGGATATTTCCGCGATCCGGGTTACAATAAAATCATCCACAAATACTTCAACGGTGTAGGTAAACGGATAAGGCAGCCTGACCGGATTCCACTGCATGGTGAAGGGAACCGATACGGTATGGCCCAAGGGGAACACCGTGGTGGGCGTTTTTTTAATGATGCGGGTCAGAAACAGATTATCCCGGCGGGTACGATCGCCGAAAATGTCTTCCACGTAGAGCACAAACGGTTTTCCAATCAGGGCATCCAGAGAATCCACCCCTGCCTGAGGTGCCCGCAGAATCCCCAAAAACTCCTTTTCCAGGGAGATTTCCGTCAGGGTGTCGGCAAATCCCAGGGAAGGAATTTCATACCACACGTTTTGCACCTGATTGCGATTGTCCGGATCATCCGCCTGAACGTTCACCTGAACGAAAAAGTCATCGTCGATGGGAAATACGCGCGAAATATGCCAGGTGGTAAGGGAGACATCGACCAGACGGGGCAGGCCGTTGAGATGAAAATCCCAGGTGGTGGACTGGTTTACCGTCAAGCTGACCGAATCAGGGGCAAATCCCTCTGCCTGACAGTGTAAGCTGTAGGTTCCCCGGGGAACTTCCGGAATATGGAATTCTCCGTTCACATCGGTCTCCGCAATTCGGTGAATGGGCTGCACAGATACGAGCGCTCCTTTAATGGGCTGATTGTCCACCAGACGCAGCACCTTCCCGGAAATGTCAATCCCGTTAGCCGGATCCAGCGGGTTGTCCCTCGGTGCATCTCCAATGCAACCCACGATTATTACAGCAAATAGAACGCCAATTATTAGAACCGGGGGCCACCATCTGTTTTTCATGAACTCCATCCTCGGCGATTTCCTGTATTTCCTGTCGCAATTCGGTTCACTTGTTAATGAAAAATCAAGAAGTTATGCTTTTTTCCTGATCTGCCCGGATGGCCGATCGCCTCTCATCGGCATGTGAGATAATTAAACGGTTCCCGGCCACAAATCAAATAAAAAACCGAAGGTCGTGCAAACTTTGCGCCGCAAGTGCAGGAACTGACAAATCCCCATAATCCGTAATCCGCCTATGATTTTCTTCCCTCACGGTGTAAATTTACGCCCGTCGAATAATGGCTACGAAACGGGGTATTCCGAAGATGGTGAAGCTGAACGTTAAGGCAGGAAAGGATATTCTGGAACGGGTGTATCAGGCGGCGCAGGAGTTTGGCGTGGAAGTGTATGCCGTGGGCGGCTTTGTGCGGGATCTGTACATGGGCAACGAGGTGCCGGATATCGACTTTGTAGTGGTGGGCAATGCCGTGGCCTTCGCCCGATTCTTCCGCAAAAAATATCGCACCGGGCGGGTGGTGGCCTATCCCCGCTTCGGCACGGCCATGCTCACCTACCGGGACTGGAAGCTGGAGTTTGTGAGCGCCCGCAGCGAACACTATCAGGAGAACTCCCGCAAGCCCACCGTGCACCGGGCAGACCTGAAATCCGATCTCTCCCGCCGGGATTTTACCATCAACTGCCTGGCCATGCACATCTCCCCGGAACGCTTCGGGGAAGTGATCGACGTATTTGAAGGCATCCGGGACATCGAGAATAAACAGATCCGCACGCCGCTGGATCCGGTGGTGACCTTCGCCGACGATCCCCTGCGGATCATGCGGGCCATCCGGTTTGCGGCCCGGTTTCGGTTCCACATCGAAGAGCAGACCTACCAGGCCATCCGGTCTACCCGGGAACGGCTGAAGATCGTTTCTCAGGAGCGGATCACCGATGAATTCCGCAAAATTCTGCTGGTGGATCAGCCCTCCTATGGGCTGAAGCTGCTGAAGGAGACCGGGGTCAGCGAGATCATCCTGCCGGAGCTGGATGCTCTGGAAGGCGTGGAGCAGCGGGACAAATACCACCACAAGGATGTGTTCTATCACACCCTGGAGGTGGTGGATAACATCAGCCGGAAGACCGACAAATTTGAGTTGCGGCTGGCGGCGCTGTTCCACGACATCGCCAAGCCCCAGACCAAGCGATTTGTGGAGGGGGTCGGCTGGACCTTCCACGGGCACGAGGAATTGGGCGCCCGGATGGTGGAGCGCATCGGGCGGCGCATGAAGCTGCCTGTGAACACCATCAAGTATGTGCAAAAGCTGGTGCGGCTGCATCTGCGCCCCATCCAGCTGGTGGATGATGCGGTCACCGACAGCGCCATCCGTCGGCTGATGGTGGAGGCCGGAGAAGAGATCGACGACCTGATGACCCTGTGCCGGGCGGATATTACCTCCAAAAACCCCCGCAAGGTGCAACGGTACCTGGCCAACTTCGACAAAGTAGAAGCCCGGATGCGGGAAGTGGAAGAGAAAGATCGCCTGCGCAACTTCAAACCGGCCATCACCGGCAACGACATCATGCAACACCTGAACATCCCCCCCGGCCCGCTGGTGGGTAAAATCAAGCAGGCCATCGTGGATGCCATCCTGGACGGCGAAATTCCCAACGAATACGAGGCGTGTTTTAAGTACATGATGGAGATTAAGGACAGGTTTTTAGAGGAAGAGGAGAAGGGAGAGAAAGGTAATTCCTCGTGATGCGTGATGCGTGATACGTGACCTTTCTTTTACGCATCACGCATCACGTTTCACGTGGGATAACTCAAATGCCTGAGCTTTGCGGCGATTTCCCAGGATGCGTAAGACGCAAAACGTGAAGAGAAAGTCACGCATCACGTTTCACGCATCACGCTTACACTGCGGGATATTAGATTGAGGATGAAGACTTATTCTTGTAAACTGAACACTATCGATGCCACCGTGAAACATTCCCCCATTTTTTAACGTTCATTGCCACCATAGTAAAAGGAGGAGAGATCGTGGAAGCAAAGTTTCCCAACCCCAATGGGGAAGAGAAGAAAGATCCGGACAAGCCCGATAAGGAACTGGAAGACCTGTTAGGGCAAATTCATGAGCAATCCGGTGAATCCCCGCGCAAGGCGGAAAAGCCCCCCGAAGACAAAGAGGAAATTTTCAAGAAACCCCGGGGAGCAGAAGAAGAAGTGGAAGATGTGGATGCCCTTTTAGAGCGCATCTCCGAAAAGGAAGAGCAGCCCGCCGAAGCCCTGAGTATCTTTGAGCGGGTGGTGGGGGTGTTCGTGAATCCCCGCCGGGTATTCGAATACCTTCGGGTACGGCCGGACATCTGGCTTCCCCTGATATTGATCCTGCTGAGTTCAATGGCCTCGTTGTATCTCACCTACGACATTGTGGTCGATTACCAGATCGAGAGCATCCAGCAGATGACCATTTTGAGCGAGGATCAGATTCAGGAACAGATCGACAACATCGAAGCCGGACGGTACGGAACCCGGCGCTACCTGTCCATTTTTGTATTTCAGCCCCTGCAAATGGTAGTGGGAATCTTGTTGATCGCCCTGATCTACTGGTTTGTGGGGAACGTGGTGCTGGGCGGGAATGCCCGGTTCAAACAGCTCCTCTCGGTATACACCCATGCGCTGCTGATCTTTTTCATTGTCGGTACCATCATCTCCGTTCCGGTGATGATCAAATTGCATACCTTGAAACTTCACATGTTCAGTCTGGCGGGATTATTACCCGAAGATATGGCCAAAACCGCCCTGTTCCGTTTTCTGGCCTCGTTCGACATCTTTACGGTATGGTTTCTGATCGTTTTCGGCATCGGGTTCGCCACCCTGTATCGCTTCAGCTTTCGCAAAGGTTTTCTGGGTGTGTTTGTGCCCTATTTGCTGTGGGTACTGGGAGTCAAAGTGGCGCTGGGCTCGTTTCTGAGCAAGTTTGGCATCTCCATTTAAGTTGTGTAGATACGTAGATAGATCGAAACGAGATAGCCGATAGCGCTTCGCCGCCTCGCCCCGGTTTGTAGCGGTTCAGGCCAGACCGCGACGTCGCCGGGGCGTTTACCCAGCACCCCAAAATCCCGGTAACCATTCAGACCGGTCGGGATTTGAGGAAATTCGGGATCAACAGGCGCTGCGTGCGCTGTGATTCCCAACTTTATCCGGAGGGCGCCACCGTTTAAAAATATCCATCATATACAAACCGGAAATTTCAACCTCGGAGGACTGCATGAAGCATCGCCGGTTGATGTTCATTCTCGGATGGGGACTGCTGATACTGACCGCCTGGGCGCAGGAATCGCCGCGCACGTTAACCCTGCGAGAATGCATCCGTATCGCTCTGGAAAACAATCCCACGGTGCGCCGATTTGAAAACCTCAAGCGCATCGCCGATCACAATGTCAAATCGTCTTACAGCACCATACTGCCCACCGTATCCACCTCCGCCTCGGCCAGCCGCTTCCGGGCCGGCGACGCCACCACCCAGGCGGATGTGCCCATCACCGTGCTGGATACGGTGACCGGCCAACCCCGGATCATCGGATTCCGCAATCAGGAAGTCACCAACCCCGGTTTCCAGCGGAACAATTTCAGTGCCGGGCTAAGCATCGATCAGACCATTTTTGACGGAGGAAATTGGTGGAACACCATCCGCCAGAGCAAAGCCGAACGGGATGCCGCCCTGTATGATCTGTTTGTACAGGTCAATCAGGTGATCAAAGAGGTGGCCCAGGCGTATCTGGATTTGCTGAAGCAGGAGCGGCTGCTGGAGGTCTATCGCCTGGCGGTGCAGCGCAGCGAAGACAACCTGGAACGCTCTCAGAAGATGTACGATCTGGGATCGGTCGCCAAAGTGGATGTGTTCCGGGCGCGGGTGAACCTGGGCAACGACCGCATCGCTTATCTCAATCAAAAGAACGTGGTCCAGCAGTCCCGACGAACGCTCAACATCACCCTGGGATTCGAACCGGATGCTCCCATTCAAATCGACACCTCCCTCCAGATCGTGCATCGCCTTCCCTCTCTGGATGAGATGGTCAATATCGCCTATCAACATCAGCCCGAACTCCGTCGCCGGGAAAAGGATATTCGGGCCAAAGAGCTGGGAGTCTCCCTGGCCAAAAGTTCTTTCTTTCCCCGAATCTCGGCCTTCTTCTCTTATTCCCGCAACAACACCCAACTGGAAAAAATTTATACCGACATCAACAAGAACTGGAATGTCAGCATCGGGGTGCGGGCTTCGTTAAATCTGTTCAACGGTTTTCAGGATCAGGTACGGGTGCAAAACTCCAAAATCAATGTGCGGAATGCTCAGATCGATCTGGAAAACTACAAGCGCACCCTGAAATCGGAGATCGCCCGGTTATACGAGCGGTATCAAAGTCTGGTGGAGATCATCGAAATTCGCCGGGATAATCTGGAGGCCGCCCGGGAAGAATTTCGCCTGGCAACGGAACGCTACCGTCTGGGGGCGGGCACTTCCCTGGATGTGCGGGAAGCTCAGATCAACCTGACCGACGCCGAGCGCCTGCTGGTGGATGCGGAGTACGATCTGATTATGACCTATGCGGAATTGCAGGAGGCTATCGGGAATATTCGGGAAGCGTTTTTGGGGGAATAA
>CAYQGB010000034.1:0-13378 GCA_964416895.1 uncultured Calditrichaceae bacterium | reverse complement strand
TGCGGAATTGCAGGAGGCTATCGGGAATATTCGGGAAGCGTTTTTGGGGGAATAATGGGGGTTGGGCATCTTGCCCGACACGTAAACACAATGGAGGAGAGCCACACTTTGCGTTATCGACGGAGGAAATTTCCCCAATGGTTCTTGCTGGCCGGGATGATACTGGTCCTGGCCGCCTGTGAAGATCAGCAGATTGTGGTGCACACGGAAAAGGTATTCCGGGATCGCATTGTGCAGACCGTGGCCGGCACGGGCAAGATTTATCCCGTGACGGAGGTAAAAATCAGCGCCCGGGTGCCGGGGAAGATTCTGGAAATCGCCGCCGAGGAGGGCGATTCGGTGCAGGCGGGAGAGGTGCTGGTGCGGCTGGAACAGGAGCAGTATGTGGCCGCCCTGGAACGGGCCAAATCCGCCCTGCTGGAAGCCCGGGCCAACCTGACCCTGGCGGAGAACGAGTTGCACCGCACCGAAGCGTTATATGAGCAAAAACTGCTCTCCCTCGCGGATCTGGAAGTCGCCCGGGCCAAATACGATCAGGCCCTCAGCCGGGTGCAGCAGGCCGAAGCCGGGGTAAAAGAAGCTCGGGATGCTCTGGAACGCACCGTGCTGACCACCCCCATCTCCGGAGTGGTCATCCAGAAAAACAAAGAAGTGGGGGAAATCGCCCTGGGGTCGCAGTTTCAGGAAGATGTGATTCTGGTGGTGGCGCAGATGTCGGACATGGAAGTGCGGGTGGAGGTGAATGAGAACGACATCGTCAGCGTTTCCCGGGGGGATACCGCTCTGGTGGAAATCGACGCTTTTCCGGATACGGTCTTCCGGGGGGTGGTCACCGATATTTCCAACTCCGCCAAAACCAAAGGCGCCGGCACGCTGGAAGAAGTGACCAATTTCGAGGTACGGATTCGCCTGATCGACCGCCTTCCCGCCTTTCGCCCGGGAATGTCCGCCATTGCAGATATTATCACCGATGTGCGGGAGAATGCCCTGAACGTGCCCATCCAGGCGGTAACCGTGCGAGAAAAGGAAACCCTGAAGCAATCCGGTTCGCCGGAGGAAGAACGGCGCCGTCAGGGCCAGGCCGCCGCCGGGGAATCTCCCAAAAAGAAGAAAAAAGGCGCTCAGGAAGACGATTTAATGGAAGTAGTATTTGTACTCCGGGAGGACAACACCGTGGAGATGCGCCCGGTAAAGCTGGGCATCAGCGATGACAGTTACTACGAGGTGCTCTCCGGTCTGGAAGAAGGGGAAGAGGTGGTGACCGGCCCGTACCGGGTGCTCAGCCGAACCCTGAAGGATGGCGACCGGGTACGGGTGCGCGGTCGTTCGAGTACACAACACTGATCCATTCCCATGAACGAACAACAATTACCACAATCCCTGATTACCATCCGCGGATTGCACAAGGTGTACATCCTGGGGGCGGCCAAAGTGCATGCCCTGCGGGGGATTGATCTGGACATCCGGCGCAATGAATACGTGGCGATCATGGGGCCTTCCGGTTCCGGCAAATCCACCCTGATGAACATCATCGGCTGTCTGGATGTGCCCACGGCGGGAAAATACTGGCTGAACGGACAGGATGTCAGCACTCTCAACGACGACCAACTGGCCCGTATCCGGAATCAGGAGATCGGGTTTGTGTTTCAGACCTTTAACCTGCTGCCCCGGGCCACCGCGCTGCATAATGTGGAACTCCCCCTGATGTATAACGGCACGCCCGGCAAGCGGCGGAGAGAATTGGCCGCCGCCGCTCTGGAAAAGGTGGGGCTGGCCGACCGGATGCGCCATAAACCCAGCGAACTTTCCGGAGGGCAACGCCAGCGGGTGGCCATCGCCCGTGCCCTGGTGAACAATCCCTCCATCATCCTGGCCGATGAACCCACCGGCAACCTGGACAGCAAAACCGGAGCGGAGATCATGGAAATCTTCGACAATCTCCATGAGCAGGGAAACACCATTATCCTGGTCACCCATGAAAAAAGTGTCGCCGAGCATGCCCGGCGGATTATTCATCTGAAAGACGGAAAAATTGAGTGGGAAGAAGTAACCACGGTGTAGGCCATTCTCCCGGGAAAAGGGGATACGGGAAAGAAGCTCAATTTTGATGTTCAGGGAGACTTTTCGGATTGCGTATTGCGTATTGCGTAAAAATACGCAGTAAACATGCTACCCCGCCAGCCCGGTAACCGGTAGCCCCAATTTTTTGTTAAAACGGATGTTACCATGCTGGAATATCTGCGTTTAGCCTGGGATAATCTCCGGGCCCATAAAATGCGTTCTTTCCTGACCACCCTGGGAATCCTCATCGGGGTGACCACCATCATCATCATCTTTACGGTGATTGAGAGCATGAATCGCTACATCACCGGGCAATTTTCCGAACTGGGCGCCGCCACCATCTATGTGAGCAAATTCCCCTGGGTGATTACCGGCGATTTCTTTGAATACCGCAATCGGCCCAACATCACCCTGAAAGAGTATAAAGCCCTGGATCGTTATTGCACTTACACCCGGTGGATTTCCCCGCTGGCGGGATATAGCCGCACGGTTACCCGGGGACGGGATCGGCTGGAACAGGTACCCATTTCAGGGTTGAATGAACGCTACCCCTTTATCGGCAACATTCCCCTGCAAAGCGGGCGCTGGTTTACCGCCCATGAGGTGCGCGCCGCCCGACCGGTGTGCGTGATCGGCTACGATGTGTGGCAAAAGTTATTTCACGGTGGAGAGGCCCTGGGACGGCGCATCAAAATCCACGGATTCCCCTACCGGGTGATCGGAATTCTGGAGAAGCAGGGGAGCTTTTTTGGATTTAATCAGGATCAGCAGGTGATGGTGCCCTACACCGCCCTGCGGGGCTTTGGCTATCGCTGGCGAGGCATTACCATCGCCCTGAAGGTGGATAATGTGGAAAATCTGGAGGCGCTCAAGGATGAAGTGCGGGGCATCCTCCGGCGGGTGCGCAAGGTGCCCCCGGGAAAGAAGGATAACTTCGCCATCAACGAGATGGATATGCTCACAGAAATCTATCAGAAGGCGACCGGAGGCCTGTTTCTGGTGGTACTGGTAATCGGGGGCATCTCCCTGGTGGTGGGGGGAATCGGGATTATGAACATCATGCTGGTATCGGTTACCGAGCGCACCCGGGAGATCGGCATTCGCAAAGCCGTGGGGGCCACCCGCGGTCGCATCCTGATGCAATTTTTAGCCGAGGCGGCCATGATCAGCTCCATGGGGGGATTGTTGGGAGTGATCATCGGGGTACTGGGGGCCATGCCCATCGTGAAAGCCATGAGCATGGAAACCACCGTATCGGCATGGACGGTTATGTTGGGATTCGGCTTTTCCGCAATCGTGGGAATCCTCTCCGGGCTGTATCCCGCCCACCGGGCAGCAAAGCTGAATCCCATTGATGCGCTGAGGTACGAATAGCAGATCAGGCGGATTGCGGAATGCGTATTGCGTATTGCGTATTGCGTATTGCGTAAAAGAAAAACATTCTAAACCTTTCTGCCAATGGGTATATGTAGAGAAGAGATCAACTAAGTGGGGAAAATAGCAATGTTAGGTTTGCAGCGAATGCGGGAGTCTCTGGGATTAAGGCTTGTTATTATCGCAGTAATGTCGCTGATACTTCTAATCCCGGCTCAAATGATTCGATCTCTCATCAGGGAAAGGCAAGAGAGAAGAAACGAGGCAATGAAAGAAATCAGCCAAAAATGGGGGGAATCCCAAACGATTACCGGGCCTATCTTGACCATTCCCTCAAAAAAATATTCTAAAGTAAACTATATTCACTATCTCCCGGAAAAACTCACAATAAGCGGTTCGATTAATCCTGAAATACGATATAGGGGTCTCTATGAAGTTGTTTTGTATAATGCCCAATTGCAAATCGAAGGTAAATTTTCGCACCCAGAAATAGAGAATTTGAATATTTCACCGGAAAGCGTTTTGTGGGATGATGCATTTGTCGCTATTGGAATCTCTGACATGAAAGGGATCAAAGACCTGATAAAAATCAAGTGGAATCAAGAAGATTATGACGCTAATCCCGGCATAGTAACAAGTGATGTTTTGCTTTCCGGAATTAGTGCAAAGGTAACTCTGGATAGCATCGAAGGGGAGTATGAATTCTCTACTACACTAAATTTTAACGGCAGTTCCAATTTATTATTCACTCCTGTTGGGAAGACAACCCAAGTCGACATTACCTCCAATTGGCCCAATCCGAGTTTTACCGGAAATTACTTGCCGGAGACACGAGATATCTCTCCAGATGGATTTAGAGCGAAATGGAAAATCCTGTATCTAAATCGTAACTATCCTCAACAATGGATTGGAAGTCAATATAAACCCACAGCATCATCGTTTGGGATCAACTTGTACTTGCCGGTCGATGAATACCAAAAGACAATGCGAACGGTCAAATATGCTATTATGTTCATCTCGCTCACATTCCTGTCATTTTTCTTAATCGAGCTCTTAAACAAAAAGACGTTGCATCCAATTCAATATCTTTTAATTGGATTTGGGTTGCTGGTATTCTACACTTTGCTTCTGTCGATTTCTGAGCATATACCATTTAAATATGCCTATCTTATCGCAAGTTTGGGAATCATCCTCCTGATCGCCGCTTATACCAAAGGCGTATTGAAAAGCAATCTACATGCGGGTATCATTGGAGGTATACTACTCCTGCTCTATGGGTTTCTGTACATAATATTGCAATTGGAAGAATTTGCCTTATTGATGGGAAGCATAGGTTTGTTTATCATTCTGGCCGTTTTAATGTATATCACGCGCAACATTGATTGGTTTTCAATCATGGTACCTGAAAAAAATGACGAACTCGGGAATTAACCCAAATACCCAGGGGAGTTCCCAATTGGTTTTGGATTGGCATTGAAACAAGGTAATGTTCTGAATGCTGGAACTCATTCAAACCGCTATTTCTCAACTCCTGGCCCACCGGTTACGGTCGTTTTTGACCACCCTGGGGATCATCATCGGCATCGGCACGGTGATTCTGGTGGTGTCGGTGCTGGAGGGCTACCGCAGTTCCATTGAAAGAGATCTCAACGTGCTGGGGGCCAACACGTTTCAGGTGCAGCGCTATCCCAACGAGGGCGGATTTGATGCCGAAGAGCGCCGCCGGTTTCGCAAACCTCTGAAAAAGGAACTGGCGGAGGCCATCCGGGAGCGCTGCCCCTCGGTAAAGTTTGTGGGCGCAGAAGTATGGCGTTTCGGGCAAAGCGTCTCCTACCGGGGACAAAAGACCCGGCATAATATCAACGTGGTGGGAGTAACCCCGGAGTTTTCCATCAACAATGGGTATTTTGTGGAAGAAGGCCGGTTCATCACCGACCGGGATGTGCGCAGCCACGCCCGGGTGGCCGTGCTGGGCATGGATGTGGTGGATCGGCTGTTTCCGGTGGAATATCCGGTGGGCCGGGTGATTCGCCTTCAGGGGCAAAAGTTCACCGTGGTGGGGATATTTGAACGGCAGGGTAGCGCCACCTTCGGAGAAAGTCGGGACGATCTCATCGCCATCCCCATCACCGCCTGGGAAGCGCTGTACGGTCGCCGGCACTCGGTGAATCTGACCGTCATGGCTCGAAGCCCGGAACTGTTTCAGCAGGCCCAGGATGAGGTGGTGGGCGTGCTGCGCAAGGAGCGCAAGGTGCCTCCCGGGGAAGAGAACGATTTCTACATATTTTCCAACGAAACCCTGATCAAATCCTTCAACAGTTTTGCCATCGTGGTACAGGCGGTGGGGGCGGGGATTGCCATCATCTCCCTGTTTGTGGGAGGCATCGGGGTGATGAACATCATGCTGGTATCGGTTACCGAACGCACCCGGGAGATCGGCATTCGCAAGGCGGTGGGCGCCCGGCGGCGGGATATCCGCCGCCAGTTTCTGTTCGAGGCCATCACCCTGTGCTTGATCGGAGGCGTGCTGGGCTTTCTGGTGGGCGTGGGGGTGGCGGCGCTGTTCTCCCTCACGGCGGACATTCCCATGACCGTGCCCTGGTGGTCGGTGGTGGCGGCGCTGAGCGTTACCACGGTGGTGGGTATCTTTTCGGGATTGTATCCGGCCTGGAAGGCCGCCCGGCTGGCCCCGGTGGAAGCGCTACGATACGAATAGTTCGGGGGCTTTCTTCAACCCCGGTTCCGGCTTATCCTTCACCCACTCACCAATCACCAATCACCAATCACCAATCACCCAATCACCAATCACCAACTCACCAATCACCAATTACCACTTACCAACTCACCACTCACCAATCACCAATCACCAACTCACCAATCACCAACTCACCAATCACCAATCACCAATTACCACTCACCAACTCACCGATTCCGCCCATAATACTCATGGCTGGACACCCAATCGGAGGAAGATATGGCCGAGGCCAGCGAGAGTTCTCCCGCCAGCACCACTCCGGCCACAATTTCGGCCAACTTTTTCACCTTCCCCTTGCCGTAGCAGCCTAACAGTTCCAGGCACTCCCGTTGCGTTGCCAGCCCGGTGCCCCCGCCGTAGGTGGCCACAATCAGCGAGGGAATGGTGATGGAGATATACAGGTCTTTCTCCGGAGTCAGTTCGGTGTAGATGACCCCGGCGGAGGATTCCGCCACGTTGGCGACATCCTGGCCGGTGGCGATGAACATGGCGGTGATGGCATTGGCGGAGTGCAGGCCGTTGTTGTTGGCCCCGGAGAGGATCGCTCCCACATTGGCTACCCCGTTGTGATATACCAGACTCTCCGGTTCCACCCGCATCACCTCAATCAACTTTTCCCGCTTGATGGTGGCCTCGGCCGTAACCCGCTTCCCCCGGGTGCGCATGATGTTGACCTGAGAGGCCTTTTTATCCGTGGCAAAGTTGGATTCCAGATAAAAGTGCTTGATGCCCTTGTAGGTATCCATGATCCAGCTACAGGCGGCAAAGGTGGCCCGGCCGACCATATTCTGCCCGGCGGCATCCCCGGTGGTGTAATTGAATCGCAGGAAGGCGAACTTGCTGGCCAGGTAGCAGTCGATCTCCTTGAGTTTGGCTACACTGGAGGTGGCTTCGGCCTCCTCCCGGATTTTGTCAAAATTCTCCCGCACCCATTTGACAAACTCCCGCGCCTCCCGGGCATCCTCAAACACGAACACCGGCGCCCGCTGCATCACGTCATCCACCACGGTGCACCTGGCCCCACCGCACAGATTCAGCAGCTTGATCCCCCGGTTGTAGGAAGCCACCAGCGTGCCCTCGGTGGTGGCCAGAGGGATGAGGAACTCGCCCCGGGCATGCTCCCCGTTGATCCGCAGCGGCCCGGCAAATCCGATGGGAACCTGCGCCACGCCGGTGAAATTCTCGCAATTGCCTTTGGTAATGTGGGGATCAAAAGAATAGTGGGAAATGTGCTTCAGGGTTACCCCGGTAAACTTCTCCACAAACCGCTGGCGTTCCTTGATGATCTCTTCCGAGTAATCATCCTCTTCACTGCGAGGAATGCGAATGCGCTTCTGATCTGTCTCCTGGATAGAATCTTCTACCTTCAGCTTCAGCTTGCCGAAGGGTTTGGTATCAAACTCGATTTCGATAGAATGCTTGCCGATGGCCAGCGGCCCCACCCCTTGCAACTGAAAATCGATGCTTCGGCGGAGGGGGAAATCCAGAGGAGTGGAGGCCAGATCGCTCAGGCTGAGGTGATTGCCGCCGCCCAGATCCAGGGTCACCTTCTCCGGCGGCACCGACTCCCCGTTGATACTTATCCGGCGAATGCCCGTCAGGGTGGCATCGCTGAGGCGATTTTTGACCGAGAACTGCACCCCTCCATCGGTGTTGCGCAGGCTTCCGAATGTATATAATTGCTTTAGCAGCAAGCTGGGAAACATCATGGGGCTATCTCCTCCTGTTGATACATTGGGAATCGTTGAGCACTTTTTCCATCTGGATTGGGAGAATATAGGATGTTCTTGGGGTTTCCAAAAGTCAAATCATCATGGACTCATCGAAGGACGAAGCCTTGATTGCCGCACCCCGGCAAGATGGCGCTGCCCGGTTAATTTTTCTTCTGTTGCGAAAATGGGAAACTTTTGCCAAGTTACTTGTTCCTGAACACTCATCAAAGATAAAAAACCGACCTCCGCGATTATGAACTATCAGGCCGTAAAAGCGCTGTCGGCGGAAGAACTGGATCGCCGCATTCGGGAGAATCAAAAGATATACACCGAGTTTTTTGAGCCGGATTTTGCCCGGAATTTTATCGAGTGCGTGCTGGCGCCCATCGATGAGTGTTACTTCCGGTCCCGGTTTATCGGATTCGATGAGTTGCCGGAACGCAATGATCCCCAACGCCCGCTGATCTACATCAGCAACCACTCCGGGATGGCCTTCCCCTGGGATGCCATGATTTTTGCCTCCATGCTGTTCAGGCGCACCGGGTATGATATGCGCCGGGCGGTGCGACCTCTGGCCGCTCCCGATCTTTCCAAAGTTACCCTGATGAATCCCTATCTGGTGGAAAATTTCTGGAAGCGATGCGGGGGCATCGACGCCACCTTCCTGAATTTTGAAACCATGATGCACCAGCAAGAGGCCAATCTGCTGCTGTATCCGGAGGGCATTCCCGGCATCGGCAAGGGGTTCAATCGCCGCTACCGATTGCAGCGTTTCGCCAGTTCCTTCGTGCGGCTGAGCATCAAATACCGCACCGATGTGATCACCTTCTATACCGTGAACGGGGAGTACATCAACCCCTACAATCTGGAATCCAGGCTGGTGAACCGCATCGTTCAGAAAGCCGGCATCCCCTTCATCCCCATCGGCGTTATGACCCTGATGATCCCCTTCCAGCCGTGGATTTTCTACTTCGGTTTCCCGGCCCGGCTCACCTATGTCATGGGGGAGCGCCTTAAACCTTATGAAATGATTGACAAGCCGTACGAGGAGATTACCGATGAGGAGTTCCGGGAGATCGCCGACCGGATTCGCCGCCGCATGCAAAAGGGGCTGGACGAAGCGGTGAAACGATACGGCCAAAAACCGTACGACGCCCGCCATATGCTCTCCACCTGGTGGAAAAACCGGCGACGATTTCCCTATTTTATCCCCTGCTTCTGGCCTTCTCTGTTTAAAGAGTACGAACGTCTGGCCAACGAAAAAAAAGTTTCTCAATGGGAGTTGAGCTTACGGGCGGGATGGCGGGCCCTGTGGAAAAACCCCATTGCCGTCGCCTTTTTTCTCCCCATCATCGGCTGGATTCCCATTCTCATTCTGGGATACCGACAGCGGCGCCGGTAAGGGAAAGGTAAACCAAAGAGCACTGTACTGCCACGTGACATTTGAGAATTTTCAGGTGGGGCAATGAGATGCTTACAGCTACGGAAACGGGCAATCGGAGAAAAATCCGGTAGATCTTGTACCGACGGGACAAATGATGAGTATTTCGTATTGCGTAGTGCGTAACAGAAATTTACGCAATACGCATTACGCAATACGTTTCCTACCGTTTGGCATCGATTATCGAGTTCATTTTCGTGAAATTCCTATATCTGACGTGATAGTGCACACAGAGGACATAGAGATTGCCCGGTTAATCGTTTGACTATTTCCCCACATGTTTTTATATTTGTGCGCCTTGACAGACTGTCGCTACCGAAACGGATAAACTTCCACGGAGTGCCCCACGATGATCACCGTACACATCAAGCTGTTTGCCCTGGGACGAGAACTGATCGGAACCGGTGAACTGGACTGGAACTGCCCCGAAGGCACCACCGTGGAAACCCTCCTGAAGCAACTGAAAAACGAATATCCCCGATTCGCCGAATTGACCTCTTTTCTCACCGCCGTCAACATGGAGTATGTGGAGCCGAATACGGCCCTGAAAGACGGCGACGAGGTAGCCATCATTCCCCCGGTTAGTGGTGGATAAGGCCCTTACTTTCCGGGATAACGGATCACCGGATGGCGCCACGACATCGGCGCATGCCACGAGTTCGCCATTGCGTATTCCGTATTGCGTAGCGCTTTTGGGGCAATAACTTTTCGGCGGGTCGTTTCCGGGATCTCTCAAATAATCCATTAGCCACACTGGATAGCCCATGATCGAGATTACTTCCCACAACATCGATGTGCAAAAGGTGATTCAGGCGGCTTATTCCGCCGACTGCGGTGCGGTGAACGTGTTCATCGGCACGGTGCGGGACCACAGCCGGGGAAAAACGATCCGACACCTGGAGTATGAAGCCTACCCCCCCATGGCCGAGAAGATGATTCACCGCATCATCGAGGAAATGAAGCAGCGCTGGGATGTGCGGCGGGTGGCGGTTTCCCACCGCACCGGGCGGCTGAAGATCGGCGACATCGCCGTGGTCATCGCTGTGGCCACCCCCCACCGGAAAGACGCCTTCGAAGCCTGCCAATACTGCATCGACCGGCTCAAGCAGATCGTGCCCATCTGGAAAAAAGAAGTCTCCGTGGATGGAGAAACCTGGGTGGATAGTCACGCGTGAGGTATTTGCCGGACATCTATATTCCGGAAAATATATTCCGGAAAACCCTTGCATCAATTTCCGGTATCGAGAACAGGATAATCCTCGTGAAACGTGAAACGTAAAACGTGACCGATACTTGAGGATAGGTAATCTTCCCAGGCAATTTCTGAAACCGAGGGGCGGGCAAAGTTTTGTGATGCGTAATGCGTGATACGTGAAAAAGAAATAATCACGCATCACGTTTCACGCATCACGCTGGAGTGCCCAAATATCTAACCTCTGTACACCTCCTGTGATCTGGAAATCACTACAATGGAGAAGCTAAGGAGCCAACCATGCATCTGGAAGGAAGCTACACGTTCAACGCCCCCCGAACCACGGTCTGGAAACTGCTGCTGGATCATGAAATTCTGGCAAAGGTGACCCCCGGCGTCAAATCCCTGGAGCCACAGGGCAACGACGAATACAAAGCCATTTTTGAAGTCAAGATGGGCCCGGTGAACGGTTCTTTTTCCGGCAGGATGGCCGTGGCCGATAAACAGGAACCGGAACGGTTTACCCTGAAGATGCAGATGAACGGGCGCATCGGCAACGTTTCCGCCGAGGGGGCGCTGAACCTGATCGAACTCGGCCCGGAGCAGACCGAAGTGCGCTTTGCCGGCGACGCCAAACTCACCGGCACCCTGGCCCGCACCGGGCAGCGCGTCCTCAGCGGGGTGGCCCGCACCATGACCAACCAGTTCTTTAAATCCATTGAAAAAGAACTGGAAACGCTCCGGGGCGCCCCGGCGCCGGCGAAGGTGAGCTTGTGGCAGCGCCTTAAGCGATGGCTCCGACGCGTGTTTGGAAGAAAAAGCGGCTAAAATAATTTTTAGCGGTCCACCCATCGGAAGAACCCCTCGTAATGGGGTTGCCAAACTTGTGGGCCGAATCAATGCCCCAAGTCCCGATTCAGGAGGCTTCCCCTAATGAGAAGGGACATGTTGCTCATCGGGCTTTTTTCCATTTGCACCCTTATATCTTCTTTGCTTTACGCCGGCTGGCCGACCACGCCGGATTCGGCGATTTTTGTGGATGGCGGCTTCTTTCCTTATCTGGTTGTTGATCCGTTTGATGAATCGATCACGGTGATTTACTTGCAAGGGAACGCCACCAAAGCCAAGAAATATGATCGCTATGGGGATCCCTTGTGGGGAGGGAATTCCGTGACTTTGTCGGATACCGCCTGGGGATTTTTACGGATTGATCGTCATGTATTTGACGGGCAATGGGGGGCGGTGGTGAGCGATGACAGCGGGGGAGCGATTGTGGCCTGGGAGGATTACCGGAATGCAGAGATTGTTTGGCAGAATGGGGAGCCGTTTCCACAGGGCAGCGAGATATACGTTCAGCGGGTGGATGTCAACGGTCAGATTCGCTATGGGGTTAACGGGATGCGCATTAGCGGTCATGCCAGCGAGGGATTCCATCGCCTGGGAGATATGAAGAAGGATTATCACGGTGGATTTGTGGTTCTGGTAAATGGAGACACCACCCAAAGCCGCAGTGTTGTGAAACGGTTTCTGATAAACGGCACTCATTTGTGGGATCAACATTTTGATGGGAATCTGAACGACTTGAATGCAGTTGATGAGAATGGCAATATCTTCGTAAGCAGCCAGAATCGCTTCAAGTTAGATTTAAACGGCAATCATTTATGGCCGGATACGTTGGTGGGGCCGATTCCCGATAATTTGTGGTATGATCGGGGTGGGGCATTTCCAGACGGCATGGGTGGGGTTATTGGTGCTCGCTGGAATACAAACAACACTGTAACAATAAAACGAGCTGACTCAACTGGAAATTTTGTTTTTGCTAATCCCGTTATTTTATCTAACATTTCGAATCCTTTTCTAGGATATGCTCCTGACAATGAAGGCGGGATTTATATTTCTGTAAATAAGAATGGAGTAAAGATTCAAAGAATTGGCCGAAATGGTCAGACTATGTTTGACTCTTTAGGAATCTCTCCATGTGCAAATTTTAACTGTGGAGTAAATGGATTTCTTGTAGCTGACAATTCTCATGGTGCAATTTCTATATGGACTGATACTCGCGGTTGGCCAAATATCTCTCTTTATGCTCAAAGAGTTGATAGCAATGGTAGTTTGTTGTGGGATAGTACGGGTGCTGAATTTCACACAACTTCTAGCTCTATTTTATATACGACGAAACCATTATATTCTGATGGCCGGGGCGGAGCACTTTTTGTTTGGGATGAATTTGGCATATATCTTAAACAAATTTCGCTGAACGGCAATTTGGGAGAAGTCGTTACAACGGGGATCAAAAATAAATTTTCTCCTCTTTCCGAAAATTTTGGTATTTTGTTGTCCAATTTTCCTAACCCATTCAATTCTTCCACTACAATAAGTTTTAATCTTCCACGTTCTGGAAAGGTTGAACTGAAGGTGTTCAATATACTTGGACAGGAAATAATAACTTTATTGAATACACAACTGCCTACCGGAAATTACAAAGTTGATTGGGATGGGAAATCCTTTTCTGGAAAGGAAGTTGCAAGTGGTATTTACATTTATACATTGATATTTGAACATTCATATAAGCAGTCAAAGAAAATGCTCCTGATCAAATAATTGCCCGTTGTCAATATTTTTAGGGAGAACTACCATGAAAGTCTATACTCACATACTATACAAAGGTATATTTGTATTTCTTCTTTTTGCTTGTATGTTTGGATTGAATGCTCAAACCGAAGAAGATGATTGGGCTTGTGGTTTTGAAAACGCACCCGAAAAACAAGAATTATTGGAATCTCTAACCATTATGCAGGATACGACATTGAAAGTTGGATTGCTGTTGGTGCAATAGCTTTATT
>CAYQGB010000033.1:17272-22174 GCA_964416895.1 uncultured Calditrichaceae bacterium | reverse complement strand
CTTCCCTCTCCCGCAGCTGCGGGAGAGGGAAGGGGAGGGTGCCCCGACAGCCTCCTCCCGGCTCAAAGGCAATTCTCACAAGGCAACGTGAGCCTCTGGAGGCGGAAAAACCCCCGGTATCTTCGGGCTGGCGGGGCGGGAGGGGTAGGGTGAGGGCAAGAACGCCCAGCCAAAGGTTACCGCCCTGATCAGCCGAGGCTCTAATAACCGGCTTAAGTTCACCCCGCCTGGGCGGGACCGCAGCGGGACAGCATTCCCGACCTTCGGCCGGGATCTCCGCTTCGCTCCGACCCGCATCGAGCATCCCCGACTGCGTCGGGGCAGGCCAGTATCGAGCATCCCTGACCCCGTCGGGGCAGGCCAGTAACCAGCATTCAGCATCACAACCGATACCGCTCCACCAGTTCTTTCAGGCGGCTGCTCAACTCCTGCAGGTTTCCGGCCGCGTTCTCCAGTTGCCGCATCCCGTCCACGTTCTGCTCGCTGGCCTCTTTCACGTTATTCATCGCCAGGTTAACCTGTTCCACTCCGACCAATTGCTCGTTGCTGGAAGCAGAAATTTGAGCCACCGCCTGGGCCGCGTCGGAAACGGTTTCTCCCAGTTGAAGAATGGAGGTTTCGGTTTCCTGGGATTGCTGCACCCCGGCATCCACCGCCTTGCTGCCCTGCTCGGTGGCCATCACCGCCGCACTCGTGGCCTTCTGAATGTCGTTCAATATCGCCCGAACCTGCGCCGTGGCCTGCTTGCTCTGCTCCGCTAAATTCTTCACCTCCATCGCCACCACTCCAAAACCCTTCCCCTGCTCCCCGGCCCTGGCCGCCTCAATGGCCGCATTCACCGCCAGCAGGTTGGATTGCTCCGCCAGATCGTTCACCGTGGCGATGATCTCCCCGATGGCCTGGCTCTGCTCGCTCAACTGCACGATGCTCTCGGCAATGGATTCCATCTGCTCCCGGATGGCCTGCATCCGCCCGATGGTCTCCTGCACCACCTGAGTACCGTTCTGAGAAACCTCCACCGCCCGATGAGCGCGCTCGGAAACCATCCGGGCTTTCTGGTGGGAAAGCTCGGCGGTCTGTTTCACCTGCTGGATGGTGCTTACGGTTTCCGTCACCGCGGTGGCGGTTTCCTGAGTGGCCGAGGAGAGTTGCCGCACGGTGGAGTTGATTTCGCTGCCGGAAGCCGCCAGCACCTGGATGCCCTCGGCCAGCTCCTTTATCTGCTGCCGCAGGTTGTTGACCATCTCGGCTAGGGCCTTCCCCAGAACGTCGTGCTCCGAACGGGGGGCCACCTCCACCGTCAGATCTCCTTCGGCGATGCGACGGGCGATCTCGGCCATGCGACGAAGATCGTTCACCATATCTCGAATGGCGATACCCAGGCGGTCGTGGGGAGAGTTGATCTGCACCTCGGTGCGCAAATCTCCCCGGGTAATTTCCTCAATCTGCTCTACCTTGCGCCGGAGGGCCTCCACCATCCGGGCCAGCGCGCCGTTCAGGCGATCCTGATCGTCTTTCACATGCACCTCTACCTCCACTTTGCCTTCGGCAATGGCTTCGGCGGTAATGACCACGCGCTTCAGGAACCGGGCCAGTTCTCCTAAACTCCGCTGCAGGGTTCCCAATTCATCGTTACCCGCCTCCATCTCCGGCTCCACCTCCGGATTGCCTCCGGCAAGTTGCCGGGTGATCATGACCAGGCTTTGGAGCGATGTGGCCAGCCTCTGCGCCACCGCCCTCGCCACCCCCACGATGACGGCGATACCCACCAGAGCCGTCAGCACCAGAATTCCCACACCGGCGGCGATGCTCTTCCCCTCCGCCGCAACAGAGTTCATGAGCACCGCGGCGATGATGGTCAACACAACCACCGTGGTCACGCTGCTAATTACCAGACGGAAAACCCATTTGCAAATACCGGAATTTTGCCAGACCATCTTCCACTCCCTGTGTTTATATCGCCACGCTCTCCTGTACGATCAAACCGGGATCGTTCAATATCCGCTCCATGTTCAGCAGAATCAGTCGCTCCCCGGTCACTCCGGTCAAAAACTCCTGTTGAATTCCTGAAAGGGTGGCCGGAGGGGGTTGAAGCTCCCTGTCCCTCACCGGTTGCACCCCTTCCACTCCATCGGCCAGAACCCCCACGGCCATCTGGTCGTTGTGAACGATCAACACCCGGGCGGAATCGGTGAGCGCCTGCGCCGGGAGATGGAAAAAGATTTTCAGGTCGATTACAGAAAAGATTTCCCCCCGCACATTGATGATACCGGCGACGAAGGCGGGCGTGCAGGGCACCGGGGTGATTTCCCGCAGAGGAAGCACCTCCCGCACATGGCGGGTTTCCACTGCGTAGCGCTCTTCTCCCAGACGAAACACCACCACCTCCCGCAGGGGTTCTCCGGCGGTGGAGGTCTCCCCGGTGCGAGGCCGGGAAAGTTCGGCGGCGCGTGCTTTCAAGATCCGCTGCTTTTCCTCAGGGGACAGACCCCGGGGATCTCCGAGCATCTGCTCCACCTGTTGCAGTCGCCGATGCAGCGCCGCCCAAAAGGCTTCTCGCTCCTGAGGAACATTCGGAGAATTGTTCTGCGGTCGCTTGTTCATGGGTACCTCTGGAGTTTTACCCGACCAATATCCTGTACTCTTCAAGGCTTAAAAACTGCTCTCCGATCATCTCCAGGTCCTTTATAATTAACGTCTTAACCTTTAATCTTTAATCTTCACCGGGTATGGTTAACCGGAGCGCTCAAGGCTTCCAGAAAACACTTCAGTTCCCCGGCGGTAAGGCCATCGGAAGCGGGCACCTCCTGATCGGCGGGGATGTCCTCGAGCCGGTGCATGGCCTGTCGAATTTCCCGCTCCGCTGCGGCATGCCGCCCCTGGTGGAGGTGTATCCGGGCCAGGGCTACCCGGGCCATGATCAAGTCAGGCTGGAGAAACAGCGCCCGCCGGAGCGCCCCCATCGCCGCCGGAAAATCCTCCCTTTCCTGATGAATCAACCCCAGCAGGTAGTAATGCTCCCCATTCAGGGATTCCGCCTGAATGGCCTTCTGGCACCACGCCTGCGCCGACGGCAAATCTCCCATATTGGCATGTGTCCGGGCCAGAAGGTGGAAAACTTTTCCCTCGCAGAAAGCTTCTCCTCGGGGAGCATCCCCGGCGTTGAGCGCATTTTCCAGAAGTCCAATCACCTCCCGATACTCCCCCCGTTGATAGTGGCGCAGCGCCTTTTGATAAGCGTCCTCTATCGTTGGATGGCGGCGGTTGCGGAGGGGAGAGGCCGGGGAAGTTTTTCCGTTTCTGCCGGGGGACCGGGGGAGAACCGGAGTCCCCGAGGGCTTGCCGGAGGAAGCCCCGGAAGGCGACTTTATCCCCGCCGGTGGTACAGAGGGCGTTATTTCTCCGGAAGCCCTGCTGTTGACGGCGAGCAGCCCGGTCGCCTCCCTTTCCGCCGGTTTTTGATACAGAATGGCCTCCGGATAACGGCGGGCCTGAAACGGCGTTTCCCACAGCAAATGGGCCTCTCCGGGACTGACAATCAGCCAGCCCCCTTCTATCAGGCAGTGGTAAAACCGGTGCAGAATCTTGCGGCGGGCCTCCTCGGTGAAATACATCAGCACGTTGCGACAGAGGATGATGTCCAATCCGGCCGTGCCGCTGCGGACATCGGGGTAGGTGTCGGTGACCAGGTTCAAAAGGCGAAAGGTGACCATCCGGCGTATCTCCGGGAGAATTTCCATCAGCCCCCCCTCCGATTCCCGGAAATAGTGTTGAATCACCCAGGGGGGCGTCTGGCGGAAAGACCAGCGGGTGTATTGCCCCCGCTGCGCCTTTTCCAGAGCCGCCGGGTTTACATCCGTGCCCAGAATGAAGATGTTCCAGGCCGGGATATCCGGCACCAGCTTTTTTACCAGGATGGCGATGGAGTACGGCTCTTCCCCGGAAGCACATCCGGCGCTCCAGATGCGCAGGGTTCGCCGTTGTTGCGCTTCCCGTTCCTGAAGCAGCCGGGGAAGGATGATCTCCCGCAGCACCAGCATGGTGCCGGGATCGCGCATGAAATAGGTTTCCCCGATGGTGAGATGGGTGGCCAGGGTGTGGATTTCCCGGGGCTGAAGGGGTTGGGTAAGCAGGTGGTGCAGAAACTTCTGCAAATCGGGAAACTGCAAATCGGCGGCGGCCCTGTGCAATCCCCGCAGGAGATCGGTTTCCCGTTCCGGGGGAAAATTCAACCCCAGGTAGGCGGCTATTTTGCGGGAAACCTGAGACAAATTTCCCGGGGAACCTTCCCATCCCATACTCCCCATCCCTTCCTTGAGAACCAACACTCCGCTACCGTGTGGAGTGATAAATCGCTGAGTTGTTATCGGTAATTCAGGATGCCGGAGGCGCTTCAAGCCCCTCTGAGGGCACATTGCCGTGTATCCGGGGATCGTAGAGGTGTTCTGGATCGGCGACCAGCACAATACCTTCGGAAAGCGGGAGGAAACCCTGGACTTCGGTGGAATCGGGCAGCACCGTCCGGGCGGTCACCGGCTCGGATTCAGGCCATTCGATCACCCCGGAGACCCCATCCACCAGCAAGGCCAACAGGCGTTGGCGGGTGTGCAGGATCACCAATCGGTCGGAGAGTTCCGGCGCCCGGGCCGGAAATCCCATCCGTTTGCGCAGGTTGAGCACCGGCACCAGTTGCCCATGGAGATTGATGACCCCTTCAATAAAATCCGGGGCATGGGGAACGGGCGTGATGGCCACCGCCTGGATGACATGTTCCACCATCGACAGCGGCAGGGCGAAGAACTGATCCGCCACGGAAAACAAAATTGCATGCGAATTCGACTGCTCCGATGTCATTTCGATCCTCTTTACGGCTCAATGTTGGATGACAGGCAAGATGCCTGT
>CAYQGB010000033.1:0-17172 GCA_964416895.1 uncultured Calditrichaceae bacterium | reverse complement strand
ATGACAGGCAAGATGCCTGTCCTACCCAATGACAGGCAAGATGCCTGTCCTACTTATCTGCCCAACCGTATATCGACCTGAAGGGGAAGAACATTTAGGAAGGGGAAATTATGGAGAGGGAGATTCTTTATCCGGGGTGGGCTTCATCAGGCGGGCCATGACCGACAGGAGTTCTTTTCGCCGCACAGGCTTGCTGACATACCCATCCATTCCCGCAGCCAGACACCGCTCCTGATACCCTTTGGTGGCATGGGCAGTCAGGGCAATGATGGGGATATGCTCGCCGGTGGCCTTCTCCCGTTCCCGGATCAGCCGGGTGGCCTGAAAGCCATCCATTCCGGGCATCTGAATGTCCATCAAAATCAGATCAAACGGCTGCTGTTGCCAGGTCTCCACGGCTGCTTTCCCATCACCGGCCAGCGTCACCGTGTGCCCCATCTTTTCCAGCAGGCGCTGAATGAGCTTCTGATTAACCGGGTTATCCTCGGCCACCAGGATGCGCAATCCCGGCAACTGCATCGGCGGCGACGTCTCCGGGGCCGGGGCCGCCACCGAAGCGTGTTCCCGGGCCCTGCCCACCACCGTGCAAATGGTATCCAGCAACTCCGAGGAACTTACCGGTTTAATCAAACAGGCCTGCACACCCAGTTCCCGGGATCGCCGGGTTCCCTTCTGGTAACTGCCGGAAGTTAACAAAATGATGGGAAGGTCTTTCCAGCGAGCATCTTTTTTAATTGCTTCTGCCAGCTGGAATCCGTCCATATCGGGCATTTGCACATCGGAGATCACCAGGCGATAGGCGCCGTTGGAAGCTTCCCGGGCCTGCAACTGCTCCAGGGCGGCGCCGGCGCTTTCCGCCAGGGTAGGGGCCAGTCCCCATCGCCGGAGGTTTTCCTCCAGGATCCGTCGATTGGTGGCGTTATCATCCACCACCAGCACGGGTAGGCCGAACAGTTCCTCCGGTTCCATCGGGGAAGGAGCAAGTTGCCGATCACTCAGGCGAAACACGGCGGTAAAATGAAAGGTACTTCCCGGGCCTGTTCCGGAGCGTGGGGTCTGCCGGGCGATGGCCGGGGGATTGGCCGGGCTTTCCATCCAGATCTTGCCCCCCATCGCCTGAACCAGTTGGGCGCTGATGGACAATCCCAGACCGGTTCCCCCATACAGCCGGCTGGTAGAACTATCCGCCTGGGCAAAGGCTTCAAAGATGAGCGCCTGCTTCTCCGCCGGTACTCCAATCCCGGTATCGGTGACCGATACATGGAGGCATGCTTCCCCACCCCGTTCCCATTCTTTCTCTACTGCCACCACCACCTCTCCCTGATCGGTAAATTTGATGGCGTTGCCCACCAGATTGATCAGAATCTGGCGCAGTCGCTGGGGATCGCCCACCAGGCCATCGGGAACATCCGGAGAGATGTAGCAATTCAATTCCAGCCCTTTCTGGGAAGCCCGCATCCCCAGGGCCTTCAACGTCTCGCCAAAAAGTTTGCTCAGGGAAAAATCCATTTGCTGCAATTCAAACTTGCCTGCGGCCATCCGGGAAAAATCCAGAATATCGTTGATCACCCCCAACAGGGATTCGGCGGAGGTTTGCACGATCCGCAAATTTTCCCGTTGTTCGGGAGAGAGGTCGGTATCCAGGGTCAGTTCGGTCATCCCGATGATGGCGTTGAGGGGGGTGCGGATTTCGTGGCTGACGTTGGCCAGAAATTCATCTTTGGCCCGGCTGGCCGATTCTACTTTGGCTTTGGCCTCTTCCAGCTCACGGGTACGCTCCTCCAACTGGCGGGTTTTCTCTTTCAACTCCGTCAGGGCCTGTTTGGCAATGCGAATGGCCTGAACCATCTTTCCTCGCATGCGCTCGGCAGCCCGGGCGGTAAAGGAGATATAAATGTTGATCAGATAAATAACCAGAATCTTGCCGAACTCAATCGTCCAATCAATGGGGCGATGTTCCCCATAGGCCAGGTAGAAAATCATTGCCACATAGCACAGCACCGACACATGGGCAAAGAACAGCACCCGCCGAAATCGAGTATTGGTTTGATCGGCCACCCGAATGATCATCAACAGAAACAGCCAGCTCTTTTCGCCGCCGGTGTAATAGATGGCCCCGCAAAACATGAGAATGTCCAGGGTCAAAAATACCAATCCCAAATCCACCACTTTGACCCGGGAATAGAACCGGTACAAAATTCCCCAGGAAAGCAGACAATACCCGAACAACACCAGCAGAAATCCGGCATAGCGGGAAAAGGGAAGACCACCGAGCACAAAAGAGTTGTGCGCGATTACCGTGATCGCGAGCAGAAAAAATCCCAGCAATCGAAATCCCGGCACCAGCATGGCGTTGAAGCGAAATTTCTTCTCCGCTTTGCGCCGGGCATCTTCCTGAGGATCCAGGGTAAATTCCGGTATGGCCCTCCGGGGAAGTATTTTATCATCAACAGGCATGTTCTTCAAATGGGTTATTCCGACTTTGACAAGATCACCCAATTTCCGTAAAATAGCAAGCCGGAAATGGAAATGCCCTTTCCTCCGAGAAAGAGGAATATATCGTCGGATGGGAGGCGTTTGTTTACCCCCGGTAAAGGTAGAAATTGGAGTTTTTGCATCGGATCAGAATTCGGTGGTCTCCTTGATGAGTGTTGCTCATGTTTTAGCTGTCTTGTGTCACCCTGAGCTTGTCGAAGGGTGACAACTATTTAGCGGTTTTTGTCATACTTCGACCACCGACTGCGTCGGGGCAGGCAGGCTCAGTATGACAAAACAATACTCTCAATAGCAACAACACTCAAAAGGGAAACTATCCAAAATTCTTCTCAATAAAATGCGATCTTGCGTGCTGCGTAATGCCGTTGTGACAGGAGAATCTTAATGTTTAAGAGAGGATAACCACCGGCAAACCAGGCCAGAAAGATAAAAATCCCATGCCCATCTCGCCCTCCCCATCAACGCCTCCGGGTATTGTGCTCCTGAACCTGTATCGGCAACTGTGCCCCGGAGTGCAGGTGGTATACGTGATTCCCGACATGGAGCGCTACGCCCAGCACAACCCCTATTTGAAACGGCTGTATGCTCCGTTGCAACCAGAGGATGAGATCGGGATCCGCCTGCGCAGTTCATCCCGGTTCTCTCCAATGATCGTTTTTCGCCGCATGGCGGGAGAGAAAAGCGTGGTGCACCACCACTGGTTTGAATGCCACAATCTGCCCACCCTTCTGCATCTGCTATGGAAGCTGTTCTGGATCGCTCTGTACCGGGCGGCAGGGGGAAAAGTGGTGTGGACGGTGCACAACCGGCAGCCGCATCACGGGCGGATGCCCCGGATGAATGGATACCTGCGACGGCTGTGGGCCAGGCTGCCCCATCGGTTGCACGTGCACTGCCGGGAGGCGGTGGCGATCATGGCCCCTTTTCTGGGGGTTCCCGCAGAGCGGTTTGTGGTGGCGGCGCATCCGGAGTTTCCCACCCAACCGATTCCCCCGGATCGGGCGAGACGGGAGTTGATTCGCCGGGGTTATCTTCCCCAACGGACACTGGAGTATGCCCCCTGGTTCTTGATGTTCGGAGCCATTGCCCCCTACAAAGGGATTGCCGAAGTGATGGAGATGTTTCGGGAAGCGACCCCGGGGCGGTTGTTGCTGGTGGTGGGCGCCCCCAAACGGGAGGCCGGAGAATATCTAACCCGGTTGCATCGGCTGTGCCGGGAGCACCGGCACATCCGGTTAATCCCCCGGCACATTCCCGAAACCGAGGTGCCCCTGTTCCTCAGCGCCGCCGATTACGTGGTGTTTAACTACCGGGAGGTGCTTACCTCCGGGGGAGCGGAACTGGCCCGGGGCTACGGGAAAACGTTAATCCTTCCCCGCAAAGGGTGTCTGAAGGAGTGGCAAGGAGACAACATCCTCTTCTTCGATACCCCGGCGGAACTGAAAGCGCTGCTGCTGTCGGTGGATTCGCCCCAATCACTCCACGGAAGGAAAAACCGTTAATGCTACGCCGCCTCACCCTGGATGCCCTCTATATTTTGTTTGCCGATGCCGGCGCCCGGCTGCTGGCCTTTTTCGCCACCATCTATCTGGCCCGAACCCTGGGGCCGGAAGCCTTCGGCCTGGTGGTGGTGGGATCATCGGTGCTGCTGTATGCCATGTGGTGCGCCGATCTGGGGCTGGCGACTCTGGGCACCCGGGAAATGGCCCAGCCCCCCTCTCGACGGGGCTTTACCCCGGGGGAAATCCTCTCCGCCCGGCTGGCCCTGGCAACAGGGGTGTGCCTGTTGGGGCAGGGGATGCTGGCGCTGCTTCCGGTAACGCCTCTGGCAAAGCAGGTTTTGCAACTGTATCTGCTTTATCTGCCGGTGGATGCCCTCACCGTGGAATGGTACTACCGGGGCGTTCGCCGTTACCTGCCGATAACCGTTGCCCGGTGGTGCGGGGGAATGCTGTATGTGGGGCTGGTGATCTATCTGGTGCATCGCCCGGCGCAGGTGGTCCGGGTGCCGCTGCTGTACACCGCTGCCTACACGGTTTCGGCCCTGCTCCTGCTGGCGGGGATCATCCGGAAAGATGGGCTGCGGTTCCGGCCTCTCCGGCTATCTCGCTATCGGGAGATGATCGGGCAGGCCATCTCCATCGGTCTGGGAGCAATTGCCGCTCAGGTGGTGACCATCCTCCCCCCGATTGTACTGGCGCTGTGGGCGGGGGCGGAATCGGCGGGACTGTTCGGGGCGGCTCTGAGGGTGGTCACCATCCTGCTGATGGCCGACCGGGTGTTCGTGGCTCTGTTTCTTCCGGCCATCTCCCGGCTGTGGGCGAGTCAGCCGGAAAGCGCCCCCCGGCGATTGCAAGCGCTGTTCAAAATCGTGCTCTTCGGAAGCGCCGCCCTGTGCACTGCGGTAACCCTGGGCGCACCGGCGATCATCTCCTGGCTGTATACCGCCGACTATACCGACAGCGCCCCCACCCTGATGCTGCTGGGCTGGTTTGTGTTGCCCACCCTGCTGAACAGCCTGTTTTCTTTTACCCTGATTGCCATGAAGCGGGAATCGCTGTATTTTCACGCCACCGTGAAAGGGGGAATTATCGCGGCGGTGTGCATCGGGATTGCCGGAGCGCTGTGGGGAGCGCCGGGGGCGGCGGCAGGCGTGGTATCCGGGGAAATCGCCATCGTCGCCTTTGTGTATCGGGCGTTTCGGCGATTTCATCGAATTGCCCCGGGAAAACCTCTGCTGCTGGCGGCGGGATTAACCGGCCTTGCCCTGATCGCCGCCCCGGCGACGGGAATTTCCGGCGCCCTCGGCGCACCGATCACTGCGGCGCTGTACCTGATCGCTGTGGTGTTGTTCCGGGGCATTACCGGAGAAGAGGTGCGCACGCTGTTGCAGCCCATCTCCGGAGAGATGCCGGAAAAGAGGGGAGAGTAAATTGCGTATTTCGTAGTGCGTATTGCGTAGCCAATCCATTACGCAATACGCATTACGCAATACGTTGTCTGGCGCTTGGTACCGATTTTCGGGCACATCCCGAGAAATTCTCATGCGTTCCGTGATAGTACACAATCCAGAACACCGCCAACAAAAGCAGGAACCCCACGATGCAAGCGCTTACCGTCGGTCTCAGTGGGCCTTCTCCCGGATGGCAAATGCTCCTGGATCAGATGGGAGCGCCCTATCGGCTCATCCAGGATTTCACCGGGGTGCAGGCGACGGCCTTTGCCGTTGTTATCGCTGCTGCTCCCCTTACCGCCTCCCAGCAGGAAGCCCTGATCGAATACGTGCGGGAAGGAGGGATGGTGTTAGATATGCGCGGAGAGGTGTTCCGCCGCCTGCAACGCCATCACCGGCGACAGTTATGGGAGGAAACCACCTCCATTTTAAAGTATATAGACTTGATCGATCTGTTTTCAAGGATATTTGCTATACTCACCGGACGCCTGCCGGGCAAAGGGTTGAAAGTGGAAACGCCCGGCGGGGGAATGGTGATATACCTCGCCCTCCCTCTGGACAGATTGATGCTGACTACCCGCCCCCGACGCGAGCCGTTCTATTCCCCGGCAGGAACCCGTTTTCCCAACGAGCGGGTCGTGGGGATATCCAAAGGCGCTTTATTGCGGGTGGCGCAGGCGCTGCTTATCTCCCTGTTCAAAGAACGGGGGCTGCCCCTGGTGCATCGGTGGTATTTCCCCCATGGCGCTCGCAACCTGTTTGCTTTTCGCATCGACAGCGATTTTGCCACTCCGGAGCAGGTGCGCGCCTGGTATGAGCTGGGCCGTCGGCACCATCTGCGATTCACCTGGTTTCTTCACGCCGCCGCCCACGAAAGCTGGCTGGATGTTTTCCGGGAATTCGAGGGCCATGAGATGGCCGTGCATGGGTATCGCCATTACACGTACCGATCCTACCGGCGGAATTACCAGAATCTGAGCCGGGGCCGGGAGCTGCTCCGTCAACAGGGTTTTGAGCCGGAAGGGGTGGCCGCCCCCTACGGTCTGTGGTATCCTGCGTTGGCCCGGGCGCAGGAGGCCCTGGGCTTTGCCTACGCCTCCGAATTCTCCCTGGGATACGACACCTTCCCCTTCTTCCCCTTCGTGGATGGGCACTTCTCCCCCGTGTTGCAGGTGCCCATCCATCCCATCTGCATCGGCAGCCTGATTCGGGCGGGCTATTCAGAGGCGGAGATGGAGGCGTATTTCCGCCATGTGGTGCAGCGAAAATTGGGACAGTGGGAACCAATCATTCTGTATGATCACCCCCTGCATCCCCATCGGGCAGTGCTGGACAGGCTGTTCGAGTGGATGGCCGAGCTGGAACTTCCCAACCTGACCCTGGGAGAATACGCCCGGTGGTGGAACCTTCGCCGGCGTTCGCCGCTCCAGGCCTCGGTGACCCCCGAAGGCGTTCTGGCGGTACAGATGGAAGAAGCCCCGGTGAAGGTGGCGGTGTGGCGGGATTATGAACGCATGGCGCTCGTAGATGGATCGGGAGAGTATGCGCCGGAGAAGCTTTCCTGGGAGGGGCCGGCGTCGGCTCCGCCCCTCGACCGGGAGCGGGCCGGGCGGATGCACCGGTACACTCCCCGGTTGATCCTGCAATCCATTCTGGATACCTGGTGGCGATGGAAAAAATCCGCGTACTGATGGCTGCCCCGGCGGGGTATCGCCTGGTGGGCGGCGGCGCCGGGATACAGATGACCCGCACCCGGGAGGAATTGCTCCAACTGGGGGTGAAAGCGGAATTCTTTACCCCGTACGAAAATTACCGCCCCTCGCAGGTGGATGTGGTACACGTCTTCCGGGCCTGCCCGGAGACCCACGATCTGATCCTGCGCCTGCGGGATGTGGGCTTCCCGGTGGTGCTTTCGCCGATCTTTTTCACCCTGCGCCCACCGGCCTTTTTGCGCCTTACCGAACGGCTGGAACGACTGGCCAAGCGCTTTTTCAAGGGCATCTGGACCGATTACGGGATTGTGGGACGCGCCTGCCGGATGGCGCAGCGGGTATTGCCCAATACTTCCGAAGAAGCCCGGCTGATTCAGGAGGGATTCGGCGTGCCCCCGGAGCGAATTCGCCCCATCCCCAACGGCGTGGATGAACGCTTTGCCCACGGCGACCCGGAGCTTTTTTATCGAGAATACGGGGTGCGGGATTTCATCCTGTGCGTGGCGCATATCGGTTCCCTGCGGAAGAACGTGCTCCATCTCATCCGGGCCTTGCGGCGAATCGATCATCCGGCGGTGATCATCGGGAAGGTGTTCCGCAATGATTACGCCCGGCGGTGCCTGGAAGAAGCGGCGGGCAATCCCCGCCTGCGCATTATCGAGGGGCTGCCCCATGATTCCCCCCTGCTGGCTTCGGCGTACGCCGCCTGCCGGGTGTTTGCCCTGCCGGCCTACTTCGAGACGCCCGGCATCGCCGCGCTGGAGGCGGCCCTGGCCGGAGCGCGCATCGTCATTACTCCCCACGGGGGCACCCGGGATTATTTCGGCGACGAAGCCATCTACGTCCGGCCCGGATCGGTGGCCTCCATCGCCCGGGGGATTGAGGCCGCCCTGAATGCCCCGGCCACCGAACGCTTGCGGGAACGCATCCGCCGGGAGTACCTGTGGCCGAAGGTGGCCGAAAAGACCGCCGCGGTGTATCGGGAGTTGCTGGAGCAGACGGGGAAATCTTAATGAGCACACCTCACTCCTTGCATACCTGACCATTTCGGAGTATATTCCGAAATAGTCTAACTATTTCGGAGTTAATTCCATGAAAACAAAGTTTATTCCCCGGCTTATCGACCTTCAACTTCCACCGGGACAGTCGGCGTTTCTGTGGGGCCCCCGTAAAACCGGCAAAACCACCTATCTGAAACATCGGTTCCCGGATAGTCCGGTGTTTGATTTCCTGAAGACCGACCTGTTTCTGGAATTTTCCAAACGACCGGCCTTGCTGCGAGAACAGTTGTCGGCGCGGGAAGACCGGGGAATTGCTCAACCGATCATTCTGGATGAGGTGCAGAAGGTGCCCCATCTTCTGGATGAAGTGCACTGGTTGATCGAAAACAAGGGATACAGCTTTATCCTGTGTGGTTCCAGCGCCCGCAAGCTAAAACGGGGAAAAGCCAATCTTCTGGGAGGGCGCGCCTGGCATTACGAAATGTTTCCTCTGGTCTCGGCGGAAATCGAAAATCTGGATTTGCTGCGAGCGCTAAATCACGGTCTGATTCCCTCTCACTATCTGCAAGAAAACTATCGCAAATCCCTGAAAGCTTACGTTCAAGACTACCTGAAAGAGGAGGTATTCCAGGAAGGATTGACCCGCAATATCCCCGCGTTCTCCCGCTTTTTCGATGCAATGGGATACTCCCACGGAGAACTGGTGAATTATT
Source organism: uncultured Calditrichaceae bacterium (assembly GCA_964416895.1). Classification (GTDB taxonomy): domain Bacteria; phylum Calditrichota; class Calditrichia; order RBG-13-44-9; family J075; genus CAYQGB01. The sequence goes on along the minus strand of CAYQGB010000033.1, from coordinate 8,297 downwards.
CCAACATCGCCCGGGAAAGCGGGGTGGATTCCAAAACGGTTCGGGAGTATTATCAAATTCTGGTGGATACCTTGCTGGGCACTTTTGTGCTCCCGTTCCGAAAGCGCCAGAGTCGCAACGTGTTGAGCAAAGCGCCTAAGTTTTACCTGTTCGATGTAGGCGTGGCCGGGGCGCTGACTCGCCGTCATCTGACAGAAGAGAAAGGAGAGTTGTTCGGGAAGGCGCTGGAACACTTCATTTTCATGGAATTGCGGGCCCACAGCGCTTTGAAAGAACTGGATTATGACATCCACTTCTGGCGCACCAAAACCGGCCTGGAAGTGGATTTTATTCTGGGCGGCGGGGAGGTTGCCATCGAAGTCAAGGGAAACAGGCGGATAGACCCCACGATGCTTCGCCCCCTTAAAGCCTTTATAGAGGAACATTCTCCCCGAAAATCCATCGTGGTGTGCAATGAACCCGTCGAGAGGATAGCGGAAGGCATCCACATTATGCCCTGGCGGGAGTTTCTTACCCACCTCTGGGAAGGGAAGATCATCGCATAAATTCAATCATTGCCCCTTGACAAAAGCATTTAAACCGCTATTCCATATGTTCTGGTTGCGAAACTGAGTTTCGCAACCTTATGACGTGCCGAAACTCAGTTTCGGCACGAGTAATAAATTCAAGCATTGCCCCTTGACAAAAGCATTTAAACCGCTATATTTGAACACTTGTTCAAGTGTAAACATAAGGAAGCGACATGGCCGTTCCGAAAATCGAAATATGCCGCGAGAATGTGGTCGATGGGGAGAAGGTGGAGCGGGTACATGCCGCCCTTCCGGAAGACCGGGAAATCGCCGCCCTGGCGGAAACCTTCAAGGTGCTGGGCGATCCCACCCGGCTGCGCATTGTGCTGGCCCTGGCCATGGAGGAGCTGTGCGTGTGCGACCTGGCCGCGCTGATCGGAGTGTCCGTATCCGCCATCTCCCACCAGTTGCGACAGCTTCGACAAATGCGGTTGGTTAAATATCGTAAGAACGGAAAGATGGTGTTTTACTCGCTGGATGACGAACATATTGAGCACATCATTGCCGAGGCGCAAACTCACGTTCGGGAGTAATCGCCGATGTCACAAATTCGTCAGGCGGAATTCCGCATCTGTGGCCTGGACTGCGCCGAATGCGCAGCCCATCTGGAAAACGCCCTCCGGAATATCAGGGGCGTGGAATCGGCTTCTCTGGATTTCATGACCGCCCGCCTTCAGGTGCGGTTTCGGGAGACCGATTGTTCCCTGGAAACCATCGAAAAAACCATCCGGGCTTCCGGCTATAGCGTGGAACCTCCCACCGGCCGGCAGGTGACCACCCTGTTCATCCCCGGTCTGGATTGTCCCGAAGAGGCCCGCCCTATCGAGGCGGCGCTGAAAAAATTGCCCGGGGTGCACCGGGTGCAGTTCCATCTGCTGGAGCACACCGTTACCGTGGAGCACAGCGTTCCCCGCTCCACCATCGAAGAGACGTTGAAGAACATCGGCTTTCCCCCGGAAGCAGCCCGCCCATCGGGAAAAACCTCCCCTGCATCTCCGGGGCAAGGCCGGCAGGCCCTGCTGCGCGTTCTGGTGACCGGAGGGCTGGCCCTGATCGGCCTGCTGCTCCATCTGATCGGGTCTCCGGAATGGCTGACCATTCCCCTGCTGGTTGCCGCCATGATCATCGGAGGGTACCCCATCGCCCGGAAAGGTCTGTTAGAAGCCCGGAATCGTTCCCTGGGAATGAATTTTTTGATGACCATCGCGGTCATCGGGGCGGTGAGCATCGGGGAATGGGAAGAGGCAGCCATGGTGGTGTTCCTGTTTTCCCTGGCCCAGTGGCTGGAAGCGCGCAGTATGGATCGCGCCCGGCGGTCTATTCAATCGCTGATGGAACTCTCCCCGGAAATCGCCACGGTAAAGCGGGACTCCGGAGAACAATCGGTTCCGGTGGGGGAAGTGAAGGTGGGGGACATTATCATTATCAAACCCGGCGAAAGCATCCCCCTGGACGGCGTGGTGGTGGCCGGAGAGTCCCGGGTGGATCAGTCGCCCATCACCGGGGAAAGCTTTCCCCTCAAGAAGGCTCCCGGCGATACGGTGTATGCCGGGAGCATCAACCAGCGGGGGACTCTGGAAGTGCGGGTGACCCACCCGTATCAGGATACCACCCTGGCGCGGATCATTCACCTGGTGGAAGAAGCCCAGTCCCAGAAGGCGCCGGTGCAGCAGTTTGTGGAGCGGTTTGCCCGATACTACACGCCGGCGGTGGTGCTGCTGTCGGTGGTGCTGGCAACCGCGCCCCCGTTGCTGTTGGGCGCCGCCTTCGAGACCTGGTTTTATCGGGCGCTGGTGCTACTGGTGATCTCCTGTCCCTGCGCCCTGGTCATTTCCACCCCGGTCACCATCGTCAGCGGCCTGACCCACGGGGCCCGGCGGGGGATTCTCATCAAAGGGGGCGCCTATCTGGAAAATTTCCACCGGGTGCGGGTCATCGCTCTGGACAAAACCGGCACGATTACCGAGGGACGGCCCCGGGTGGATCAGATCGTCCCGGTAAACCATCATTCCCGGCGGGAGCTGCTGGAAATTGCCGCCTCGGTGGAGTCCCGGTCGGAGCATCCTCTGGCGGCGGCCATCCTGGAGCGCGCCGCCGCCGAAGGCATTGCCCCCACTCCAATTCAGGAGTTTGAGGCCCTCACCGGCCGGGGAGTGAAGGCCAGGGTCAACGGCGACGTGTTTTATCTGGGCAACCACCGGCTGTTCGAGGAAAACGGCTGGTGCGATGAGGAGATTCACCCCCATCTGCAGCGATTTGAAGATCGCAACCATACCGCGGTGATCATCGGGAATTCCCGGCGGATTTTAGGGGTAATTTCCGTGGCCGATGCCCCCCGACCGGAGGCCAGGGACGCGATACAGCAGTTGCACCGCAGCGGAGTGGAAAAAACGATCATGCTCACCGGGGACAACCGGGCCACGGCAGAGGTGATCGCCCGGGAGCTGGGCATCGACGAGGTGCAGGCGGAGCTGCTGCCGGAGGATAAGGTCGCCACCGTTCGGGCATTGCGGGAACGCCACGCTCCGGTGGCCATGGTGGGCGACGGAATCAACGATGCTCCGGCACTGGCCGCGGCGGATATCGGCATCTCCCTGGGAAGCGCCGGCACCGATACCGCCCTGGAAACCGCCGACATCGTGATTATGAACGACGATTTGCGGAAGCTGCCCTACCTCAAGCGCCTCAGTCGCCGCACGGTGCGGATCGTGCGGGAGAACATCCTCATCGCCCTGGGCTTAAAGGCCCTGTTCATGGCCCTTGCGATTCCCGGCCTGGCCACCCTGTGGATGGCCGTCTTCGCCGATATGGGCGCCAGCCTGCTGGTGGTGTTCAACGGGCTGCGGCTGCTGGGGGAGGTTCCGGATTCCTCCCCGATCAACCGACAATGAGTATAGAGAGCGCCCATGAGACACACCCTATTTCTGATAGTGGTCACCCTCATTGGGTAGCCCCCCTATCCGGCGCGTCGGAGATTGCTTTCGGAAACCCCTCCCCTTCCGATGGCCTGGAAGCCCCGGCGGTTCAAATTTCCATTCCCTGAATATCCTTTTTTTTCTATATTTGAGAATTCTGGAACAAAATCGTTGAAACCGGATGAGGGTAACGGAAAGATTCAGGAGACGCGTATGCATGTGATTTTACTGGGCGCACCGGGCGTGGGGAAAGGTACTCAGGCCAAACTGTTGATGGAGAAGTATCACATCCCTCAGATTTCCACCGGAGACATCCTCCGGGCAGAGGTCAAAAAAGGCACTCCCCTGGGGCAACAGGTCAGGGCCATCATGGAACGGGGGGATCTGGTTTCCGACGAGATCATTCTGCAAATTGTCGAAAACCGGTTGAAACAGCCGGATTGCGCCAACGGGTTTATTCTGGACGGTTTTCCCCGCACCGTTCCCCAGGCGGAGGGACTGGCCGAAATTTTGCAAAAGCTGGGCAACGTTCGGCTGAAAGTGGTGGAAATCAGCGTGCCGGATGAAGAAATCGTTCGCCGCCTGACCAGCCGCCGATTGTGCCCCCAATGCGGCACGCTGTACAATCTGCTCAGCAGCCCCCCGGCCAACGATGAAATCTGTGACCACTGCGGCGCTCATCTGATCCAGCGAGACGACGATACCGAGGAGACCGTGCGAAAACGGCTGGCGGTATACCGCAACAGCACCGAACCGCTGATCGAATATTATCGCAGGCAGGGGGTATTACAGGAAGTAAACGGGCTGCAACCCATTGAAAAGGTGTTTGAAGCGATTGAACGGGCGCTGAAAAACGGCACCGCAGGAATACCGGCATAGCTGTGATGACACGCTGGCGAACATTGGTAACGGGTAGTGCGGGAATTCTCCTTCTGATCATCACCCTGTTTCCGGGCTGTGCCGAACGAGAACGCATCAACCCATTTGATCCCGGCGGCAAAACCCACCCCCTGGTAACCCTGGAACTGACCCCCCTCTCCCATGCCGTTCGGCTGGAGTGGGAATTGACCCAGGAGATCGAGGGCATTCAGGGGTTTCGGTTGTACCGGGCGGTGGATTCTCCGGAAAATTTCGTTCCCCTGGCCGATTTTTCTCCCCATCAATTCAGTTATACCGACACCACGGTAGCAACCGGACGATGGTATTTTTACCGCATAACCGCCCTGGGGATGGGAGAAGAAAGCGCTCCTTCCTCCCCCCGGAAAGTGCTGTTGGGGCCGGGCACGATCTGGGTATTGTCCAATTTCAACGCCTTCATCAAACAGGTTAGCTACGATTTGCTTCACGTGCAGCGCACCTTTCACATCAGCTTTCCTCCCCGGAGCTGGAGCATTGTTCCCGGCGATAGCATCATCTGGGTTAGCTACGTGGAGATCAGCCGGGGGATCAGCCGGATCAGCAAGAACACCGGTCGGGAAGAGCGGGTGCTGCCGGGACGGTTCACTTTTCCTCAGGCCGTGGCGCACGATCCTCGTACCGGGCGAGTATTTGTGCTGGATATGGAATTAGAGGGAGACAACCCCCGTATCGTCACCGTGCAAAACCGTCAGGTGATTCGAGAAATGTTCCTCTCTCCTCCGGATCGGTACTTCCGGATGGCCTATCATCCTGCCGACCAGACCCTGATCGTTCTGGGCGAGCAGCATTGCCTTATCCAGCCCGTGGGAGAAATCCAGACCAATCCGGTGACCATCACCTTTCCCGATGGATTTATTGGGCAAGGTTTTGCATTGGGGCAGAATGGAATGTACCTTCTGACAGCCCTCGAGGAAGAAGCCATCAGTCGGGTTTTTCGGGTAACCTCCGGAGGAACGGTGGAAGATTCCCTCCTGTTGAACGGGTTCTATTATGCCATTGCCCGGGATGAGGCCACCGACATGCTCTATCTGGCCGAGTTTCGAGAACGGGCCAATGATCTTCTGGTGCAACTTTCTTCCGATGGGCAGCGTCACTGGGAAGCGCCTGATTTTATCGAAATTCTGGATATCGGTATCAATCCTGTAGATCATTCCGTAACCGTGGTGGATCGGTTCACCGATGTGCTGCGAACATACGACCTCAATGGACGGCTGATTACCGAATCGATCCGCCTGGATGGTCGTGTAACCCTGTCTCACCCTTCACGGGTGTTTATCGAATGAAGCGCGACATTCCCCTAAAACTGCTTTATGTGCTGGCGCCTCTGCTGGTGGTAGCAATATTCCTGATCGACAGCTTTCTGTATCTGGTTCGGTTTGACATCTCCCTGATTGTCTTTTCCCTGAAAAATCTCCGGGAAATCCTGATCCTGCTGTTCATCGTCGCCTGGTATTTTATCCTCCGCCGCAAATTTCTTCCGGAACGGTGGAGCATTGCCCAGCGCCTGGGACGGCTGGCCCTGCTGCTGACCGTTAACTACGTGGTCATCTTCCTCCTCGACCGGTTGTTAGACCCCCTGTACATGGAAGGGGCCTACGAGAATTTCCAGGCGGTGGTGTACGCCAATCTGGTAGGGCTTTTAGGCATCCTGACCCTCACCCCCACCATGCTGATCCTCCGCACCCTGATCTTCTACAAACAACGCCGCACCACCCGGCTGTATTTCAACCTGTTCCTGGTGCTGCTGTTTCTGACCTCCCTTCGAGTGTATATGGTCGGAGAACCGCCGGGATTCGAACTGGGGAACGCCGATACCCTCAGCGCCATCCTGAGCATCCTTCTGCTGATTTCTACCGTGCTGCTGGCCTTTCGCACCGACTGGATTACCTACCTGCCCCGAAAACAGAAGTGGATTTATTTTGCCGTGGGTACCGTGCTGGTAGTGCAAGTCGTTATGCTGTGGGACACGGTGTACACGCCCCATCTTTCCGCCTACAGTCTGGCGGTAGCCAATCTGGTAAATCTGCTGTGGATATTTTTGATGGTGTACAGCTTTTTCGCGCTGGGTACCCTGCTGGTACACCTGCCCACGGCCAAAGCGGTGGATCGCAAGCTGCGGGAAGTGGAATCCCTGAACGAATTCGCCCGGATGATGAACAGCGAGATGAATTTCGCCCGGCTCACCCAATTGATCACCCAGTTGACCGCCCGGGTGCTGGGAAGCCATTGCGCCTGGCTGGAACTGTACGAACCGGAGGAGAATCGCCTCCGGGTGGTTTCCCATATCAATTTGAGTCAGCAGCAGATTCTCCAGAATCCTTTCGATGATCCGGAGGGATTTAACCGGATGATCATCCAGGAAAAGAAGCCCGTGCTGATCAATGATATTCCCCAGCATCCGGAACTCAAGCATCTGGGCAACTGGCATCAGCAGGTGCGCAGCATGTTGGCCACCCCCCTGTTTTCCAACCGGGGACAACTGATGGGTATCCTCTATGCCGCCAAATCCCAGAGCTACGGCTTCGACATTGACGATGTCTCGTTGATGGAGGGGTTTGCCAATCAGACCGCCATCGCCCTGGAGAACGCCAAGCTGTGGCAAACCTCTATCGAAAAGGAGCGGCTGGAGCAGGAGTTGAAGGTGGCCCGGGAAGTGCAGTTACGGCTGGTGCCCCAGGAGATGCCCCGGGTGGGCGGATTTGAGATCGACAGCTACTTCCTGACCGCGTACGAAGTGGGCGGGGATTACTACGATTTTATTCAGTTTAGCGACAACCTTCCCGGGGTGGTGATTGGGGACGTTTCCGGGAAGGGCACCTCGGCGGCGTTCTATATGGCGGAGTTCAAAGGAGTCATCCAGACGCTGGCCCACACCTCCCGGGATCCCGGCAAGCTGTTGTGCCGGGCCAATCGCATTTTTTATCCCACCATTGAGCGGCACTCTTTCGTCACCGCCATTGTGGGAAAGCTCATTCCCGATCGGAACCGGTTTCGATTTGCCCGGGCCGGTCATACTCCGGTGCTTCACTGCTCCCCGGCCCGGGGGCTGGTCACTTTCCTGCAACCGCCGGGGCTGGGCATTGGCCTGGATCGCGGGCCGCTGTTTGAAAAAATCCTCCGGGTGGAAGAGGTGGAGCTGGCGCCCGGCGATACCCTCCTGCTGTTCACCGATGGGTTGATTGAGTTGCGCAACGCCGGCGGCGAAGAATACGGAGAGGAGCGGCTGGCCGCGATGGTGCAGGAGTGTCACGAGTTATCCGCCGAAGCGCTCAAGGATCGGATCCTCAACGACATCATGGACTTCAGCGAGGGAACCCCCCTCCACGACGACCTGACGCTGGTGATCATTAAGCGAATTGGCAGGACAGAAGTGCCCGAAAAGACCGAGGAGGCCGCTGCGGTGGAGCCGGAGACGGTGGCGTAATTTGTTCATAACCGCCGGGACCCCTGAACGTCGAGGTTTTCATTTGATGCTCTGCGTCGCTATAGAATTCAAAAGCATGGAATACATAACCCCAGCATCATTCAATATAATGCCCCGATTTGAGGTAAATAGAACTGTGCAGACAGGAGGTGTCGATGAGCAAATTTGAGATTGTTCGCAAAGATCAGGGCGATGTTACCGTATTGCAACTGTCCGGGTATCTGGATGCCCATACGGCGCCGGAGTTCGAGGCCGCCCTCCAGCAATTGATGGAGGAAAAGCGCTACCGGATTGTGGCTTCTCTGGAGCAACTGCAATATATCAGTTCCGCCGGGCTGGGAGTGTTTATGGGATTTATCGAGGAAGTGCGCGAAAATCAGGGGGACATCAAGATCGCCGGGGCTTCCCCCCGGGTGTTCAAGGTGTTTGATCTGTTGGGTTTCCCCAATCTGTATCAGTTCTTTGAACGGC
>CAYQGB010000032.1:0-22270 GCA_964416895.1 uncultured Calditrichaceae bacterium | reverse complement strand
ACCGGGAAGCCGAACCCTCACCGGGGGGAGGCCGGAAGGGCGCTTAAGCGCCCTTGGAGCCACCGGGAAGCCGAACCCTCACCGGGGGGAGGCCGGAAGGGCGCTTAAGCGCCCTTCTCCATCCCCCGACCTCCCACAACCCCACCTATTTCAGCAGCAGCATCTTCCGGGAATCCTCAAACCGCTCCACCGGTTGGGAAAGCGTTTCTGCGGTCATCCGGGCCACATACACCCCGCTGGCCATTGCTGTGCCCTCATCCCCTGTTCCGTCCCAGACGGCCGCATAAATTCCCGGCGCGTGGGGTCCATTCACCAGCGTGCGAACCTTTTGTCCCAGGTTATTAAACACCTCGATCTTCACTCGTGCCGTTCGGGGCACCCGATAGCGGAGTGTGGTAGTGGGATTAAACGGATTGGGGTAATTGGCCTCCAGGGCGAATCGTTCCGGGAGGTCGTATTCATCCGGATCAACCCCGGTGGTAACCAACGCAAACTGAAAGGTATCCTCTGCGGTCCGGGTAAATGCTCCGTCGGTTACCTCCACCGTCCAGTGGTATGTTCCGTCGCCGGGAAACAGAGACGCCGGCACCGAAAGCATCGTATCGGAAGTATTCAGGGTTGTATCCCATTGACTCTCCCACAGGTGCAGAGAATACATCAGAGAATCCCCGTTGGCGTCGATGCTCCGCTCCCACAGAAAGTCGATGCTCTGGCTGCTGAGGGTAGTATCGTTTGCCGGGGCGATCAGAGAAAACGGCAACGGGTTGTAATTGAACAGAGGACGATAAATCCCCAGATCCAGGTGATCGGACACATACACCCGGGAGCCGTAATGGGAAACCCGCATCTGTCGGGGGACTCCGGAAGTGTTATAAGTTCCCAAACTCACCGGCTGCTCCGGATCGGTAATATCGAACACCTCGATAGTGCGGTCTCCGCGGGTTACAAAAATCAAATTATTCTCCCCGGTGATATACCACACGCTGGAAGCAGTGGGGATGGTAGTCACCGGCATCAGAATATGGTTCATATCCCGCAGCACCACAATGCCGGTAAAGTCGGCCACATACACATAGCCGTTGTGCAAGTACACGTCGAAAGCCGAGCCGGGAGTATCATACCAGTTGTACATGAACCCACCCGAAGGGTTGGCGACATTATAAATCTGAACCCCCTGAGTCAGCCCGGCCACATAAGCCCATTCGGTTCCCTGCATACGCAGCGATTCCGAGGCTCCTCCCAGGATACTCACGGTTCCCAGCGTCTGAAATGCTCCGCCGGTCACCCGCATAATCGTAAGCCGATTGATATCGGCGATAAACAGAGTATCCCCGATCATCACCATACTGTTGAGTTGATCGAATCGCTGTCCGGCGGCAATGGTCGCCTGATTGATGATCAGGGGGTGGTTCAAATCGGTAATATCCACCAGATACAGATGATGGACCCAGTTGGGCCAGCTAATTTCGTAGCCGCGCACCACGGCGTAATTCCCGCCGGCGACCACACAGAACGCCTCGTTGGGAATCTCCACCGTGGAAATCAAATCCGGTTGAGAAGGATTGGTTACATCCACGATGCGTAGAAATCCCCCGAAAGCATTATTTCGGGAATTTCCCTGCGCCACCAGCGCGTAAGTGTGCCCATCTCGTTCCAGAATGTGCGTGCTTTTGCTGACTCCCGAAATCGTCTGGAAACTGGAAATTTCCATCGGATTGGTGATGTTGGTCATATCCCAGATATGCACCGTCCAGCCGTTGCCGTTGGGCTGTCCCCGATCCAGAAAAAACATATACGGGTCGGTAAACGCTCCCAGACTATAATGCCAGTAAAAGGGATTGGAATTTCCCCCTCCACTGGCATACACCAGCGTGGGAGAGACAGGATTGGAAACATCGTATATCTTCCACACCCCCTGCCAGTGGTTCAGGATCATGTAATTTCCCCGAAGGGCAATATCATAAATCGAACTGGAACCGGCCGGAAGCGTGTTGTAGACCACCACCGGTTGGTTGGGATTGCTTATATCATACACAAAAAGCGCCAGCGTCGTCACCACATACAGGTAATTCCCACTGATCGCCATATTTCCCCAGCAGGTGCCGCCGGAATTATAAGCCATAGAAAAAGTCAGTACGGGCTGGGCAGGATTGCTAATATCCAGCACATAGAGATGCAACCCGGTGGTCAAATACAGCGTATTGCCGTAACGCATCAATGAAGTCAGATCAATGTTGCCCGAGGCGGGAAGTGTCCATTGATACACCGGCGTCACCGCAGCAGGATTCGAGACATCGAACACCCACAATTCCGAATTGCTGGAAACATAAGCATAGTGATCCTTGAGTTCTATCCCATACGCGCCGCTGTCGATCTCCACATAATTCACCAGTTCGGGGTGGTAAATGTCCTGAATATCCACAATTGTTAGCCCCGTCCAATCGGCGATGAAGGCCAGAGAGTCGGTTAAACGGAATCGGGTAGCAAAACCGGGAGTGCCCACCCGGGAAACCTCTACCGGAGCGGTAACCGTGGAAACATCATAGATGCGCAGCCCGTACATGTCGGTGACATACAGCGTATCCCCGGAGAGCTGTGCATCCACGCCTACCAGGGCATCCATGTCTCCCTTCACCAGGGTTTCGGAATAGATTTGCATTCCCTGATTTCCCCAATATTGAGCCGGGGAAATGCCGGGAAAGATCAAGAGCAATACCAGAAAAATTCCGATATGCTCCCGCCATCGCAAAATATCGGTTGCATCGTTCATTACACATCCCCCCTTCAGTCTGGATAAGCATAAACGTTGGATTGCTTTCGGGCAACCTTTCAGATTTCCTTACCAACCTATTTTGCCGAAATCCACATTCGTTCCGGCTTACTCCGCCTCCTCCCTCAGTTTCGCCCGAATCAAATCCCGTTTTTCTTTGAAGCCGTAGAAAGTGAGATGCTTTTCCGGTTCCTGCGCCGGGAAGAGAAAGCTGGCAATATACCCCACAAAAAACAGCACCAGATGGCTGTACACCCCGATCATATATTTGTGATGGGTAAAGTTGTAATCCCCCAGATCCAGCAGCAGGCGCTTCTCCCCTCCGATGGGCAAAGGCGTGGATGTAAGCACCGCCCAGGCGGTAAACAGTACACAGGCGGCAATGCCAATATAGGCCCCCTGTTTATTGGTTCGATTGCTGAACAACCCCAACAGGAACAGCCCGGCAATTCCCCCGGAGAAGATGGCATACAGGGTAAACACCACCCCCAGCACCCCTTTGTTGCCGGCCTTGACGTAGAAGGTCGCCACCCCCACGGCGGCAAGGCCGGAAAGCGCCACCAGAAGGCGGCCCACCCACAGCTTCTCTTTTTCCGAACAATTGGGCCGAAACCGGAGATAATAATCCTCCAATCCCACTGCCGCCAGACTGTTCATGTCCGAGTCCAGGCTGGAGATGGCCGCAGCAATTAACGCCGCGACAATCAAACCGGTGATGCCGGGGGGAAGCTTGGTCATAATGAAATAGGGGAACACCGCATCCGCGCGGATGCCCTCCGGGAGCGGCGCGCCGGTCAGGTTATAATATGCATACAGCGCGGTACCGATGAACATGAACAGCGTCCATACGGGAACGCACAGCAACACCCCGGTCATGGCCGCTCGAATGGCGTCCTTATCGGAACGAGCGGTGAGATAGCGTTGCACGATGGTTTGATCGGTGCCGTATTTTTGAATGGCGTAAAAAATCCCATTAATCGCCATCACGAAAAAGGTCAGCCTGGTGAAATCCCAGTCGTACGGGGCAAACCCGATCTTATCCTGTTCCAGGGCAAAGTTGAGCACGGCTGCCGGCCCCCCGGGCGGGGTGAACAGCAGAATGATCGCACACAGGACTCCCCCGACCATAAGTAACAGCCCCTGAATCACATCCAGCCAGATCACCGCCTCGATCCCTCCCAGCACGGTCAGCAGCACCACGGTGATCCCGATAATCCAGATCACCACGTAAGTATTCAGTCCCATCATACTGGCCAATGCCAGCGCCAGAAGAAAAAACACCGTCCCCATCTTGGAAAAGTGAGCCGCCACAAACCCCAGTGAGGTATACAGACGGGCGAAAAAGCCGAAGCGTTTTTCAAAATATTCGTAAGCGCTGATGCCGATAACATCCCGGTACAGGGGAACGATGAACCAGACCATAAACACCAGCACCACCGGCACCATCAATCCCTGCACCAGCAATATCCAGTTAGAGGAGTACCCCGCTCCGGGATAAGCCAGAAAGGTGACGCTGCTGATCAGAGTGGCCAGAATCGACAGACCGATGGCCCAGGAAGGCAAACTCCCTTCCGCCGCGAAATAGCGCCGAGTGCTCTTCTGCCGTCGGGAAAAGTAGGCCCCAATCGCCAGCGATACGATCAGGGAAATAACGATCACCCCAAAATCCAGGGGGTGTAGCATGTTCTGTTCCATAAAACCACCTCCGATAAAATGTTCCGAAATGGAGAAGCCGTATTCTATTCCCACAGACAGGAAGGCCAGCTGTAGCTTCCCGGTTTGACGGTCAAATAAGGAGTTTCTTTGTCTGCGATTTTCAGACGCACCACGCCCAACGCTAGCTCCTGCACCGGGGTAAATCGGTTCCAGTGCAATCGATTCAACACCGCCGCCGCAGTGGCCCCCCCTTCGATGACCAGTTCATCAATTTGAACCTGATGAAACAGCTTTTCTACCAGTCGGGCGGTAAACCCGGCTAACAGGGAAGGAACGTTCCGATTTTTCACCGGGGATTGCCCAATAGCCACAATCACCCGGCGAGAAGCATTAAATGCATCGACAATCGAGGTGAACCAGCGTTGCAGGGTCTCCTCGGAAAAGGTGCTCAGATCGGAGAGATCACCGGGGAACAGGCAAATCGGATAGGGCATGCATCTCAGTTGTTGCAAAAACTGCTGACTATAACCGGAACGGCTCCCCAGGAGAAACAGCATCTTGCGATGGCGGAAATCCACTTCCTCCGGATAGGGCACTCCCCGGGGCCTGCACCTTCGGGATTCCAGAATGACCTCGAAAAATTCCGAACCGCCGGCGGGGAGCACTGCCGGGCCTAAGGCCTTCGTCCACTTTTTCAGATCCTCCCGGGAAGCCACCTCACCGATCACAATCCCTTCCGGGGGAAGCGGCTCCTCGGGGCTTTTCAGCACCAGAGGGGCTTTACCTTCCTGACCGATGAGATCCAGCACATAAGCGCTCTGCACCGGATGACGGCGCCCGATCCCCAAATCCGTTTCGTGCAATGGCTTACCCTGCAGATAATAAACCCCATTCCGAATCACCCGTCCACGGGAAGGATTGGCCGGGAGCAGCAAAATCAGGCGGTAATCCAGCCCTTCCAGGAGGTGCTCCAACTCCAACCGAACGTGCCCCCGTAGCACCGAGTCGGTTTTCTTATACAGGAAATCCAGTGGAAGAGGCCGAATAGCAGTCACCACCTGCCGCATCCGATGGGAAACATCGGTTTGAGTTCGGGAACGGGAGTCCACATCCATCACCAGAAGCTGGGGCCGGGAAGAAAAATCCAGATCCCGCCGCACTTCCACCTGAAATCCACACCGAAAACCAATCCCCGCCAGCTCCGCTGCACCGGTAAAATCATCTGCCAGCACCAGCTTCATGCCTCGTTTCCCACAGGTTTTCGATTACGCTCTTTTCGACCGACCGGCCAGTTGCACCGCCACCTGTATGGCTTCCAACAACGGTTCTTCACTGGCTTTGCCCGTCCAGGCAATATCGAACGCCGTCCCATGATCCACCGAAGTGCGAACAATAGGAAGTCCCAGGGTAACATTCACCCCGTACATTTTCTTAATACTTCCCGATTGAGCATCCCAATGAAAGGTGAGCATTTTAAAGGGGATGTGCCCCTGATCGTGGTACATGGCCACGCACCCGTCGTACAGTCCATCTTTGAGTTGGCTGAACAGGGCATCGGGGGAGATCGGGCCTGCAGCCTGAATACCCTCCCGACGGGCATCTTCCACGGCGGGGCGTATTTCCCGGGCTTCTTCATCCCCGAAGAGTCCCCCATCGCTGGCATGAGGATTCAGCCCGGCCACGGCGATGCGCGGTCGATCTACCCCGAAGCGCCCACAGGCCTGATTCAGCAAACGGATCACTTCCAGCACCCGTTCCCGCTTAACCCGGTCGCACGCTTCCCGAAGGGAAACATGGGTGCTGACATGAGCAATCCGCAAAGAACCGTGCACCAACAGCATGGTGACGGAAGCCGCACCGGTATAATGGGCCAGGATTTCCGTGTGACCGGCAAAAGGATAACCGGCCTGATGAAGGGCTTCCTTATGAATGGGGTTGGTGACCAGGGCATCCACTTCGCCGCTCATTGCCAGCTGGATGCCCCGCTGGATGGCATGAAACGCCGCCCGGCCCGCCGCCGGGGAAATTGTTCCCGGCGGCACCGCCTCCGATAACGGCTCCTCCAGCGGCAACACTTCCACAATTCCGGGTAGAAATTCTGCTTCCGCAACAGAACGAAGCTGCCTCAGTTTTAAGTGCGGTGCGATCAGTTCCACCGCCTTTTGCAGGGTGAGCTTATCGCCGACGATCACCGGGCGGCACCGCTCATAAAGGTCGGGATGCAACAGGGCTTTCACGGCGATCTCCGGGCCGACGCCGGCCGGATCGCCCATGGTGATGGCAATGAGAGGTCGATATGCATCGTTCATGAGGAAAAAAACTCCGGCCACTCCTGTTTGATTTCCCGGAACTGTTGCCCGATGCTGCGGGCTTCTTCCTCGCTGCAAGGGATTAGCGGGGGAAGCACATGCGGCGCACACAGCCCCATTTGATGCAGAATGACTTTGAGGGCCGCCAGCGCCTGGCTCAACCGCCGTTGAGATTGATACAGGGCCGACACCCGGTCGGAGATCTTCTGGAGATGCTCCACCACTTCCCAATCCTCTCGATCGGCCGCGATAAGCATCTGATGGTATAGCCCGGGAATCACATTGCCGGTGCCGGGAACCATTCCCCGGCTCCCCCACCGAAGGGCATTACCGATCCGGGCACCCCAACCGGTCAAATGGGCAAAATCGGGGCGTTCCCGGAACAAAGCCACCGCTTCTCGCAGACGGGTCTCATCGCGCTCGGAATCTTTAATCCCGATGATGTTCGGATGATGACTCAACGCTTCCACCACCGACAGGGGAATCGAATGGTGGGTGGTAACCGGGATGTTGTACAACAACAGGGGCACGGGAAGCCGGTCGGCCAGGAGGGTGAAATACATCTGCATTTCCGTCCCGCCGATAGGATAATAACCAGGGGGATGCGCCACCACCGCATGAACTCCCAATTGGGTATATTCTTCCGCGGTTTCCAGAGACTCTTCCATACAGGTGCCGGAAATACCGGCAAATACCGGCTGCTTTCCCCGGCTTACCTCACAGACCGTCTTTACCACCTGAGTGCGTTTTTTCCTGGACAGGGAGGCGTATTCTCCGGTGGTGCCCAGAATAAACGGGCTGGCGTTCGCTTCTACTACCCGGTGGGTTAATTTTTCCAGGGCAGGAACATCTATTTGCCCGTCTTCGGTAAAAGGCGTCACTAACGGAACGAAGACGCGACGCAGGGTGAGCGGGGAACTTTGCATAAATCCTCGTAGGTTGGGTTAAAATGCGCGTTCATAGATCTGGACGGCGTCTTCCAGAGTTACCGGACGCAAATTGTTTTTCAGCAAACGGGTTACTTTCAGGGCCCCTTCGGCCATCCGGGGAATGGCTTCCCGGGGGATATTCAGTTCCGATAAGCAGGTGGGTATTCCACACTGCCGGGCCAATTCAACAATGCGTTCAATCCCCTTGCGGGCAATCACCTCCTCGGAGCCGGTATCGGCCACGCCCAGCGCCCGGGCAATTTGCGCATACCGCCCGGGAGCAGCAGACACGTTGAATTCCAGAACGTAAGGCAACAGCACGGCATTGGAAATTCCGTGGGGCACATGGAATTCTCCCCCCAGAGGATAGGAAAGGGCGTGCACCGCCGCGGTATTGACCGGCCCCAGGCACATGCCCCCATAAAGGCTCCCCAGAGAAAGGGCAGCCCTCGCCTCCGAATCATCCCCGTTGTCCACTGCCCGTTTCAAATGCCCACCGATCAGTCGTACCCCTTCCAGCGCCAGAGTGTCGATCATGGGGTGGGCAAATTTGTTGGCGTAGGCCTCGATGCAGTGGGTTAACGCATCCATGCCGGTGGCGGCAGTGACCTGAGGGGGAACGGTACGGGTTAAGGCCGGGTCAACGTAGGCAAAATCCGGCACCAGATGGGGGCTGATAACCCCTTTCTTCAACTGATCGGCGGGATCCAGCAGAATGGCATTGGGAGACACTTCCGAGCCGGTGCCCGAGGTGGTGGGCAAACAGGCCAGGGGCAGGGTTCGCCGCTTCAGGTTACCGATGCCCAGCACCTCCAACAGCCCCTGTTCATTCCGGTATAGCGCCGCCACCAATTTGGCCACATCCAGCACACTCCCTCCGCCGATGCCGGCCACCGCATCCACCCCGGATTGATGAGCCTGTTCCAGCACGGCGGCAAAGGTGTCAAACGAGGGTTCGGTGCGGATGGAGGTATCCAGAACCACCTCCACACCCGCTTTTTTCAAGGCAACTATTTTCCCCTCTATCAAAGGGAGTATTTCTTCAATGGTGAGGATAAACACCCGTCGGTATCCCTGCCCGGCGAAATCGTGTACGAAGACATCCGCACACCCCTCGCCGAAACAGAGCTTTCGTGGATTGGTGATGGCAATCTGCCGCATGATTCTATCCCGAAATTATCACCCTTGTTTGTTGGGATGAAGCATATCCAGATACTCATAGTCCTTATCCTGGGGCCAGTCTTTCTCCGGCCAGTACTGCTTTTCAGGATCAAAATCCGGGTTTACCGTCATCATCTGAGCGTTCACGTCCTTCAGCCATTTGTGGAACATCTCTCGCAATTGTTTCACTTTTTCCGGCATACGGTCGGCCAGGTTATTGCTCTCACTCATATCTTCGGTGATCCGGTACAGATCCACCTGATGCTCTTCATTCAAAAGCGTCTGCTCGTACCACTCAATTAGTTTATACTCTCCCCATCGAATGGCCCCCGAGGGTTTGAATCCCTGACGGTGATAATGGGGATAATGCCAGCACAGCGCCCTCTCGGGGAGAGTGCCCCCGCCGGTGAGAAGGGGCATTAAACTGACCCCATCCACGCTTCCGTCGGGCACCTGCGCCCCGGCGATTTCGGCAAAGGTGGGGAAAAAGTCATTGGATATGACCGGCACATGGGAGACGCTTCCCGGCTGGATGACTCCCGGCCAGCGAATGGCGAAAGGCACCCGAATGCCCCCTTCAAACACCATCGCCTTGCCGCCCCGCAACGGCGCCTGATCCTGAAGATATTTGAATCCCCCGTTATCGGAGAAAAACACCACCACGGTGCGTTCGGCCAATCCCAGTGCATCCAGCTTATCCAGAATTTTGCCGATTCCCCAGTCCATCCGCTTGATCATGGCCCCCATGATGGGGTTGTTCACCGGATCGGCGTGGTGAGGTTTGGTCTTGTAGTAGTTGATCAAATCTTTGTTTTCCATCAACGGGCGGTGCACCACATGATGCGACACATAAGCGAAAAACGGGCGATCTTTATTATGTTCGATAAACTCCAGGGTTCTGCGGGTGATTTCAATGGCGTGGTGGGCATCTTTATCGGGATCGGCGTCTGGTTTGGGTTTCACCGAGGTATATACCACATCAAAGCCCTGAGAACCCGGATCGCCCGGCCGACCGGGCTGGTAATTTTTGTCGTAATTCAGATGCCATTTACCAAAATGCCCGGTGACATATCCCTGTTGCTTCAGCAACTCCGCAATGGTGACTTCTTCCAGAGGGAGCGCCCGCACCTGTTGGGGGGTTTTCAGTTTGGCGTAGGGATAGCGGTTGCCGGGAAGATAATCGGTCAGGTGCAGCCGGGCGGGATATTTGCCGGTGAGAATACTGGCGCGCGCCGGAGAACATACCGGGGCGGCGGTGTAAGCATCCGTAAAATAGATCCCCTCGTGGGCAATGCGGTCGATGTTGGGGGTATCGTAAAAGTCGCTCACCCCGTGGTATCGCACCTGATTCCACCCCTGATCATCGGACAGGATAAACACTATATTCCAGGGTTTATCGCCGGAACCCGACCGGGCCAGCAGGGAATTCAGCCCCCCCGGCCAGAGACTGCTTGCCGCCAGCGCCAGCGATCCCCGACCACAAACTTTCACAAACTTACGCCGGTTCATCCGAAACTCCCATCTTCATTAAAGGGTGAAAACTTGCGTTTCTCCACAGATATAAAATTTCCGAGTTTTTCGCTACCGACCGTGAAACGTAAAACATGGTGCGTGAATAGGTCGATCACGTTTCACGTTTTACGTTTCACGCAATGCGACTTTTCAAGAAAGGCTCTTGGCACATCGTATCTTCCCTTTAACCGCTAAGGTATGCGGGACCCCCTCAACCGAGAGTCCCACATACCCGATTCAGGAGAGGTTCAGCGGGTAATCTTCAGGCCACCCCGCATCCACCAGGAGTAGAATTCGTTCAGGCGTGGGCGGGTTTCCTCGCCAAAATATTCCCGCTTCGGCTCATTGTTCAGGTTGATCATCTGCACGTAAAGGCTCACGCCTTTTACCACCTGATAAGCGGCCGAAAAGTCGATTTGCAAATGATCGTCGATGAACCGGTCGAAGTCCGGGGTATCCCCCACCCGATACATCAGATCGCTGGTGTAGTTGGCGCTCAGGCGGGCGGTAAACCCGTATTTGTCGTAGCTGATCCCCACATTGCCCACATCGCCGGCCTGACCGGGAAGGGTAGACACTTCCGGGCGGAAAGTGAGATCGGCTTCGGACTTGGTGTAGGTGTAATTCCCGAAGATTCCCAATCCGCTGAGCGCCCCGGGCAAGAAGGTCAATTGCTGGGTAAAGCCAATTTCAAAACCATACAGTTTGGCCTTTCCACCGTTTACCGGCTGTTCCACGAAAAAGCCGTCGAAGGGGCCGCCCTGCTGGCGGGTGATCACCGGGTAGATGATCTTATCCAGGGATTTGTAGAATACACCCAGCGCAATGCCTCCCACCTGCCGGAAATAGTGCTCAAACATCAGGTCGAAATTGAGCGAAGTGGTGGGTTCCAGTTCCGGATTCCCCCGGAGAATTTCCTGGTCTTCAGGGAAGACCCATCGGTAGGGAGCCAGATCAAAGTAGTTGGGGCGAGAGATACCCGTGGTCACCGCAAAGCGCAGGTTGCTCAGAGGAGTTACCCGATACCGGATGTGCAGCGCCGGAAACACATTGTTGTAGGAGTTTTCCTGTTTCACATCCTTGGAACTTAAGAATTCTCCCTGATCATCGTAGAGGAGTTCCACGCCCTCGTAGTTGGTTTTGGTGAACTCATCGCGCACGCCGGCCAGCAGGGTAAAATTCCCCGCTTCCAGGGTGGCCATGGCATACCCGGCAAAGATATCTTCTCCGGCGTTGTATTTCCCGCCCGCACCGTCGGGATCGTCCAGACGAGGTTCTTCCCTCAAACCATCATCCTGTCCCCGAAACTGCTCAAAGAAGGGCCAGTAACGATCGGCGTTCATAATCGGAGCGAAGGTGTAATGATCCTCCAGAAAACCGGTGATTTGATCCCCACCGGCAAACTGGCTCATCAGGATGTCATCCGCCCCTCTCCATTTGTACTTGAACCGCTGGCTATTCCGATCCTTGTCTTCCAGCTTGAGTTTGCCACCCAGCTTAAAATAGGTGGGATTGTTCCCCAGCAGGGTTCGAACTTGCAGGTTCAGGCTTCCGATCAGTTTTTTGTTGGAAGTGAAGGTTTCCCGGAAATCCTGATTGTCGATTTCCCAGTGGGAAGGATCGTAAATGTAATTGGGATCCAGATTGGTCACCGTAATGCCGGGAAAATCCACATCCGAAAGATCCAGCTTTAGATCCACTTTTTCATCCAGTTGAAATTCGGATTTGATTTGGCCGGGATCCTTTTTGGTCTCTTCCGCATAGCTGTAGGAGAGGGTATAGTCCAGGTTAATCCGCCCGGCCTGATGTTTTCCCCCGCCGAGGATGGTGTAAATTTTCTGCACCTCATCCCGGGCTTGCATTTCATAGGCCAGTCGGGCTTTGCTGATGGTAGTGCGATCCAGGTAATCCCCTTTCTTAACCCGAAAACGGATCATATTGCGCACCTGGTCGTCGTTCCGCTGGTTGTACATTCCCCGCACGAAGAAACGGTTGTTGTCGTTCACCCGATATTCCAGGGTGGAACTCAAGCCCAGGTGGTCCCGCCGGGTATCGTAATTAAACATCCGAAAATCGGTGAGGGCAAAAGGGATGGGATTGCCGTTGACATCCTCCTCCTCGTCCCAGTCCATTTCATCGGAATGGCTGCCGATGTTGTTGCGATACCAGTTGGCATTTATCGACAGGCCGAAACTCCGATTTTCCCCCAGCACATTGCTGTAGGAAAGGGATCCCCGATATAACGGTTCCTGAGGCAGGTCAGAGTACCCGCTACCCAGATCCAGATCAATATGCTGTCCCGGATAATCGAAGGCGCTGTGGGTAATCAGATTGACCACCCCCCCGATGGCGTCGCCATCCATATCCGGCGTGAGGGCTTTCACGACCTCCATATAAGCCAGCTGGCTGGAATTGATTACATCCAGCCCCACGAAGCGCTCCTCATCCTGAGGGGAGGCAATGGGTTCTCCATCCACCTCCACGGTGGTTAAACGGGGTTCAGTGCCGCGCAGATACACGAACCGCCCTTCTCCCAGGCTCCGCTGAATGGCCACTCCGGGGATGCGCTGCAATACTTCGGCGGTGTTCATATCCGGAAAGCGTTCCATTTCTTCCCGGGAGAGCACGTTTTTGATATTGGCCGAATTGAGCTGCTGACTCAGGGCCTTCATCTGCCCCCGTACATATTCCACGACTTCCACTTCCTCCCCGGGAACCGCCGAAACTTCCAGGCTAATATTGACCCGAACCGAAGGCTCCGTTTCCGAAAGGGTCACCGTTTGGGAATAATCTTTATACCCGATATAGGAGACCTTCAGGGTATAGGAACCGAAGGGTACCTGGTCGATCAAAAATACCCCGTAACGGTCGGTAGTTGCCCCATATACGGTGCCTTCCAGATAGGCAATGGCCCCGGGAAGATTGTCGCCGGTGGTGGCATCGGTAATCACCCCAACAATCCGTCCGGTATTCTGAGCCTGTACAGGCATCCAGCAAATGCCCAGCCACAGGGTCAGAAGCACAAGCATAGAGATTGTGTAACCTCGTTTCATAACACACCCCTACGGTTTAGGTGGACTGTGTACAAGTTTTTTCCATCCCACCCCGAAAAAACACCTCGTGCGGATGTCGTACAGTTATCCGGTAGCGGCTTGCATGGCGATCCTCCTCCAACGTTGGTGAACCGGTGAAAAGATGACAAAGGCGTTGTTACCATTCGGTCAACACTCACCTTTGCTTTATTTTACCAAAATCCTATGCGGTGAACTCCTCCCAGGCTATTTAGACCGTCTCTTGATCCTGTGGAAAAATTCGGTGCTACATTTTGGCTATTGGGGGGCAAACATTCCGAAATCTTCTTTATAAGCGTTTCGGGCGAATGAAGACCACTCGTTTTCCGGAAGGTTTGCATAGACGAGGGAGCCATCAGGAGTGACTTTAAGAAAATAGATGTCGTTGCTTTTGCTATAGCTGGAAGTATTCCCGCAAACCACAATGCCCCCATCGGAAGCTAACAGAAGGTCGGCAACGCTTTCATTCCCATCTCCCCCCAGTGTCAGCGACCACAGCAGATCTCCGCTTTCGGTAAGTTTAAGCAGATAGGCATCGGTGAACTGGCTTTGTTGGGTAACCCGGGTAACTGCGGAACCGCCGAGATAAATTTCTCCCGAGGGGGCGATCAAAATCGTTCCGGTGGATTCGTTGCGAGGGCCGCCAAAAGTGCGCTCCCAGATCAGGTTTCCGGAGGCATCTATTTTCAACACATACACATCCCGCCCACCGGCGCCCTGGCTGGACGTATATCCGCACAACACAAAGTTGCCATCGTTGGTCATGGCCACGTCGAAGGCCTCTTCCCACAATTCCTGACCCACCGCGCCGTAGGTGCGACTCCAGAGCACATTCCCATCCCCATTGACCAGGGTAATCAGAATGTCAAAATCCCCGGTCTGCCCGGAAGCCACAGCACCGACCAGCAACAGCAGGCTATCCGCCAGCGCTTCGACTCCGGAATAAAAAATTTCCCCGGCGTTGTTGTCGCCCACGGTGGTTTCCCACAGGGGGTTGCCGCTGGCATCCACCCGGAGCACCCAGGCATCCCGATCCGAACCGGAGGATTTCAACGTGGCGCCGGTTAGCAGGAAATCTCCGTTGTCGAGGAGCACAACTTCGGTCAATTGATCCGTAAAGGGACCGCCCACTGTTCGGGTCCATTCTGTTTGCCCGGCCCCGCTGAGCTTTATCAGATACCCATCCTGTCCCCCGGCGCCGAAGCTGGAAGTGTTTCCCACGATCAAGAAACTCCCATCCGGATGGGGAACCACGCCGCCGGCACCATCAGACTCGCTTCCCCCTTCGTTTACCGACCACAATACTTTGCCCCGGGCGTCGGTTTTTACCACATAAACATCGGCGAACTCCTCCGTGCCCGGGGGAATGGTCGATCCCACCAGCAAGTACCCCTGATCGGAGGTGGCGATCACGGCGCCGGCACCATCATCCCGGGTAGTTCCCAGAATGCGTTCAAAAGGGGTTATTCCGCCGACATCACCGGTTCCCTCCCCTTGCAGAGTATCCACGAATGCTCCCGCCTGGGTGGTCACGGAGAAAAAGGCCTGAGCAGAAGCCGCCGCCGAGGGCTGATATTGAAAGGGTAGCGCCACCGACTCTAATGGATCGAGGGTCACCGGAGGAGTCGGCACCGAAGGGGAGAGAGAAAAATCGCCTGCGTTGGGCCCTTCGATGGCGAACGATTGCAACGTGGTTGGTTTGCTGCTGTTGTTAAAGATCAACAACTCTCGCGTGGCCGAACTTCCCACGGGAATGCGCCCGAAATACAGGGGGTTGGGCGTAAACACCACTTCTACGGTTGGCTCCGGGGGAGGCGGGGGTTCGGTTGTACCTTTGCAGGCCAGCAATACCAGCATTCCCACCAGCACTCCCCGGATACCCTTCCCAACCACCTTTCCCATGGGAACATTCCTGGCGATGGATTTCATGGGTAAACCGCCTGTTACAGGGTTCAATAAGTTCAATTGCCCGATGGAGCGCCGCAGGAAGAGCGCACCATTAACCGGGTGTTTAACACAATCTGAGCCGTGGGCCGGCCGGGTTCGTTGATCCGTTGAAACAGCATCTCTGCGGCCCGTCGTCCAATTTCAAAACCCGGCTGACTGACCGCCGTAAGCGGAGGGTTGAGAGAGATCGACCAGTACATATCGTCAAACCCCAGGATGGAGATGTCCCGGGGAATCCGCATATTTTGCCGGTGAAGCACCTCCAGCGCTCCTAACGTGAGCAGATTGTTGCCGGTGAACAGCGCCGTGGGCGGCGGGGAAAGCTCCAGCAATTCCCGGGCGATCCGCTTTCCGGCTTCCAGAGTAGAATCACAAAAACGCACCAGAGCCTCATCGTAGGCAATGCCGTTTTCCTCTAAAGCTTCCCGGTATCCGTTCAATCGTTCCCGATAAGTGGGAATTTTCAAGGGGCCGCAAATAAAAGCGATCCGACGGTGCCCTAATTGAACCAGGTACTGGATGGCATCGTACGCCCCCTGGCGATTGTTCACCACCACCGCATCCACGTTTACCCCCCGAAGTACCCGGTCGATGCACACCACCGGCAGGCCGCTTTTGACAATAGCTTTCACTTTGGCATCCTCTTCGTGGGCCGGAGCCACAATTAACCCATCCACCGATTCCGAAAGCATGATGTCCAGATAAAAGCGTTCCTTTTCTTCACTCTGAGAGAAGTTGGACATCAGGAAGGCGTAGGACATCTCTGTGGTCGCCAGATCAATCCCATGAACCACTTCCACATAGAAGGGATTCTGGATGTCGGGAATCAACACCCCGATCAGATTGCTCTGCACCCGCTTGGCCCGCAACCGACGGGCAACCCGGTTGGGCTGAAAATTGAGTTGTTGAACCGCCTGCTCCACTTTGAGTCGGGTTTCCGGATTGACGTTTTTCGCTCCGTTTAACACCCGGGAAACTGTGGCGATTGAAACCCCCGCCAGGCGGGCGACATCCTTGAGATTGGGCATATTGTGTAAACGTTTACAGGTTAAAAAGACTGTTATTTAAGGAAAATTTATTACTAAAATGCTAATTTTGTAAAAACGTTTTCAAACAAAAACAATATACCCATCCGGATAAAATTTGTCAATAGGTGGAAAAATTTTTGTGGGATGAAGAGTGGTAGGTGCGCGTTTAACCGTGGGGGACGTTTTTCTTTTTTGATTACACTGCTCCGTGGCACCGAAACAGAGTTTCACTTATTCTCTCTTTGCTTAAACAGAGTTTAGCAAAGAGGTAAAAAGACACCTTGTCAGGATGAACAAACTTATAGTGTCCAGGTAAATCCCATCTGAGCTTTAAATGCTTCCACTTCCTCCCTTCCAAGCAACATCCGTGCATTGGAATAAAACAGGAAGTGATTTTTCCCTACCCGGATTCCAATCAATACAAATGGATAAAATAGATAATGCCGAACTTTTGAATCAAGAATTTCAATTTGATAAGTGTTCCCAGTGTATCCACCACCCAAATCGATTCTGAAACCATCAGAGATCGGTATAGTAAGAAAACTACTACCAGACCAACTCCAACCTTTAGCGATCAAGTTCCAATATGTACCATTACTTTTGATTTTTGCTTTTTGGTCGAATAGGAAACCTGTTTCAATTTGTAATATAATAATCCGGCGCAACCAAATTCCCATTGAGATCCCCATCCCATGGAGAATAACCACCGAATCTAAACGTGCAGGCATATGAGAATAATACTTACCCCATTTATCATTTTTATATGAAAATCCCTGATAAAACAAGCTAACAATAACATCTGTTTGATAATGTTGCTTCATTAAATACAATCTCCGTTCCATTGCATCAATCCTCTGAAAAATACTATCAACCTTGTCGCTCAAACCTCCAAAGGATTTTTCAAGTTTCCTCCCCTTATCTTCTAACTCTGTAACTCTTCTCGTTAAATTATCAATCCTTCGCGACATAGGTGTTATTTCTTTCTCTAAAATGCTTCTAAAATAGCTTTTAATCTCACTATCTGACATTTTGCGATTCTTCACTCGTTTTTCAATTTCCACAAGAAGTTTTTCGGTCTTCCTAAGTATTTCTAACGCTTGTTGACGTTCTTCCCCTTTGAGATTTATTCTAGCATAGTTCACATCTTGATTCAGCTTTCTTCGAGTTTCCTCAATATTGTGTTTAACCTTCCATCGGTCCACTACCTCATCTAAAATCCTATCTCCAACCCATTCAATCAAAAACCAAAAAGCCCTAGTCCACCCACTTCCGGCAAAAGTATAATTAGGGATAAACAGAAGTGAGAGAAAACCCACAAAAAATACAATACGTAATTTACTCATAACATTCTCCTATTTTATATTTTAGCTAAGAATTAATCATAGCGAATGTCTTTTCTAACTATCTTTCTGAAGAATCCGAACAATTTTCAAAATATGCTTTTCAAAAGTAAGTGATGCAGAAATATGTTCTAAAGCCTTACTGAAGCTTTAAAAACGAAAAATTTGAAAAATAAAACGAACTGCTTGGGTTAAAGTTTCATTGCACGTTTATTGACTTTATAATTGTGAATTCTTTACCACTGCTGCAGAGGCAGAGATCGTTTCAACCCACCTTTGGTATTTGTGTAACTGTGGCGGGATTAAGATATTGAACCTACGACTAAATAACTACAGCCTGTATTATCTGAGTACCTCCGTAAATTAATACAGCCGCTTCCGCTTCAATAGATACCGCAGCAGGGCCTTGTCGAAACTCTCCGTGGTAAGGATATTCTGGAACTCCACCTGCATGTTGTAACAGGCGGCTTTTAATTCCTCGTAAAACGCCTCGATCAATTCCCGGTAATCCTGCCGGATCAAAAAGGGCTGGGTTTTCAGCTCCTCGCCGGTTTCCATATCCACAAAGGTGGCCTCGTCCCCGAAGTTGAAAAAGCGGTCGTTGGGATCCAGAATGTTGAACACCAGCACCTCGTGCCCGTAGTACCGGAAATGCCGCAGGCCTTCCAGAATTTTGGGGGCGTCTTCATACAGGAATTCCGACAGCAGAATAATCAGCCCCCGCCGTTTAATCTTTTCCGCCATGATGTGCAGGGTCTCGCTGACGTGTGTGGGAGCGGTCTCCGGTTGGGCTTCCTGCAACGCCTGAAGCAGGAATTTGATGTACGACTGGGTGGATTTGGGGGGCAAATAGCGGTGAATCTTATCCGAGAACAACACCAGCCCCACCGCATCCCGCTGCTTCAACAACAGGTAGGAAAAGGCCGCCGCCAGATACACCGAGTACTGCAATTTGGTAATCTTGTGGCTGGTGTAGCCCATGGAACCGGAAACATCCACCAGGATGTGGGCTTTCAGGTTGGTTTCCTCTTCATACTGTTTGATGTAGTACCGGTCGGTGCGGCCGTACACCTTCCAGTCGATGTCCCGGATGTTATCGCCGGGCATGTATTGCCGGTGCTCGGAGAATTCCACGCTGAAGCCGTGGAAGGGGCTTTTGTGCAGCCCCACCAGAAATCCTTCCACGATAAACCGGGCAATCAATTCCAGATTCTTCACTTTGGCGACGACTTCCGGGAGGAGATATTGTCGGGCGTCGGAAACCTTCATGGGTGGCTCCTGGTCATGGATTTATCGCTAAAGAAGATGAAAGATAAAAGGTTAAACTCAGTTCGGTTATTTTTTTGAGTTCCAAATTTTCTGCTACTGTTCATCTCGTTCACATCCCGAAGCGTCGGGATGGAAACGAGTATATTGGAAAAATATTTACATATCGAGGTAACATTCCTTTGATCACGCTTAAGCATGTACTTCCCGGAGAGAAACTGCTTCGGGAAATTTCAAACCGGCGAAAAAACAATCCAACCAAGAGCAATAGTATAGCCTTCACCGCCGATGTACAAAGGCAAGGCTATAAGATACACAAAAAATCCGCCGTTGCTTGCAGGAGAATAAACTTTTGTGTATCCTCACCGGGGCGGTGGCATCTAAACGTTGCCTTTTGTCCCATGGTGACCGGGGGTTCCCGGCCAGGGGCAAGGTTTCAAAGATTCTGCCGATATTTGGTGAAACAGGATGCGCAATGGGTAAACGCATCTTTCACGTTTCATGCATCACGTTTCACGCTGGATACCAGAAGTCTCAGAATTTTGTACCCACAGGCAACACCGGAACAAACGAAAACGGAGGAGAACTACCGTGAGCAATCCTGAACATCACAAACTGATCATCATCGGTTCGGGGCCGGCGGGAGATACCGCGGCTCTGTATGCGGCGCGGGCGGAATTGCAGCCGGTGGTCTTTGCCGGGGCACAGCCCGGAGGGCAGCTGACCATCACCACCGATGTGGAAAATTATCCCGGTTTTCCCGAAGGCATTATGGGGCCGGAGCTAATGGAGCGGTTTCGCCAGCAGGCGGAGCGGTTCGGGGCAAAGTTCATCTATAAAACGGTCACCGGGGTGGACTTTTCCCGGCGCCCCTTTGTGCTGGATGTGGAAGGCACCCCCTACACCGCCGATGCGGTGATCATCGCCTCCGGAGCCTCGGCCCGGCTGTTAGGGCTGGAATCGGAATCCCGGTTGATGGGCTATGGGGTCTCCGCCTGCGCCACCTGCGACGGGTTCTTCTTTAAGGACAAGCATGTGGTGGTGGTCGGCGGAGGGGACTCGGCCATGGAAGAGGCCCTCTTTCTGACCAAATACGCCTCCCGGGTGACCGTCATTCACCGGCGGGATCAACTGCGGGCCTCCAAAATCATGCAGCAGCGAGCCTTTCAGAACGAGAAGATCGACTTTCTATGGAACAAGGTGGTGGTGGAGATTCTGGGCAGCCGGGAAGCAGGAGTGACCGGCGTGCGTCTGAAAGACACCGTCACCGGGGAGGAAAGCGAATTCACCTGCGAAGGGGTGTTCCTGGCCATCGGGCACCGGCCCAACACGGAGATTTTCCGGGGCCAACTGGAGTTAGATGAACAGGGCTACATCGTCACCCAGCCCGGAACCACCAAGACCTCGGTGCCGGGAGTCTTCGCCGCCGGGGATGTGCAGGATCGGGTGTACCGGCAGGCGGTAACCGCAGCAGGCAGCGGGTGCATGGCCGCCATCGATGCGGAGCACTATCTGGCAACGCTGGAGTTTGAACAGAAGACCGTTTCCCGGGCCGGCTGATCCGGTTTTTCTCTTTCCCCCGCAGGAGCGGGGGAAAGAGACATCAGGCGTTCCGGCGCCACAAAAAAGTAGGACATTCGCTTCAAGGCTTTCCCCGACGGCTGAGGAGGTTCAACTGCCAGTTGGCTTCGATCAGCACCCCCCATTTTCCTTCCCGTTCCAACAGGCCGTGGGTGGGGAAAATCTCCACACTCACATACGGCAATCGCCAGGTAACCCCCACCCGGGCCAGGGAACGATCTTCCGTGCCCCGGGGAATAAACCGCCGGGTGGAATGGATACCGTTCACCTCCGCCGACAGGAGCAGCCGGGGATGAAGCTGCCACATCAGCCCCAGCCCATAGGCCAGCACGTCGTTCTGCACGTTGGGCAATTGGGGCGCCGCCAGAATGGCCACACCCACATCGGAAAATACGGTGAGGCCGGCAATCCGGTGGGTGAGCACAATCGCCAGGGTAATGTCGGTGGTGTTGGGGCCTAATCCCCGATCCTGATTGGTATTGGGCAGAGTGGTGCTCAGGCGCAGCCCGATGGCGGGATGATACTTCCCCGCCGCCACCAATTGCGCCAGGGTGGTGATGGTAAAATCCCCCACATCCCGGGCGCTTTCCAAAGCGGCCATCCCCCCCGGTAGCGCCTCCGGATGCAACACCTGATGAATAATCCCCCGCACCCGCAGGGAGACATTCTCGGAAAGGTAAAACTCCACTCCCAGAACTCCATAACGGTTCAGATTGCCTCGCAGTTCAGAGACAGGCGCAATCCAGTCGTCCCGGAACTCGTATCCCCAGTGGATCAATACCGTGCGCGCCTTCATGGGATGCAGATAAGCCGTGCGCAGCCCGATAACCCGATTGGGGGCGGTCAACCAGCTTCGGCTTGGGGATTTTTTTTCCTCGCCCGCCCATATCGTGGTCGCAATCAACAGCACCGACAGGATGAACCGCGCCCATCCGCCGGTGCGAAAGCTCGGCTTCCATCGGCGAGATCCTTTTCGCTTCGGGAAATTGCTCATCAACGTCAGACTCCTCCGGGATTCCTTATGGATGATCATTGTCGCGATAGTGGGGGAAAATATATTCCGTTTCTTCCGGCGCAATGTTAGCTTTCCCACACTGCGCCGGAAGAAAACGACCGGGGAAATCAGGCGGCGGTAAGATACACAGGAAGGCCATTGATGTTATCGTTGACGCAGGAGGGTAAGAATTTCCTCGTGTTCGGGAAAACGCCCCTCTTTCTTCTTGGAAAAGATCAACTCTCCATCGGCCACCACCTCGAAGACCCCTCCGGAAGACTTGATCAATTCCGCCTCGATCCCCAACTCCTTCTTGAGCGTCTCCGCCAAACTGGCGGCTTTGGGGTAGTAGTTTCACTCCACGCAATATTCAATGCTCAGTTTTCGTACCATGAGATTTACCTCCGGCTTAAGGGTTTATTACGGCGATTTTCCCGAGGAATCGGGAGCTTCCATCCAATTTGATTTCCCTTACCACGAAACCTACCCGGTAAAAGAATTGCCCAAATTCTCACATCTCCGGTGTCAGTTCCCCCCTGCACATCTACCGGCGTACCCCATAAGGGCTCCCCTGCCGGGAAAATAAGAGATTTTGTAACAGTTTAGCTTTATGAAAAAACCGGGTGTTATTCCTCTATAAAACAACAAATTACGCATCACGCATCACGGGGTAAGTGCCACCACATGGGAGTCACTTTTTGCGTTC
>CAYQGB010000031.1:0-22408 GCA_964416895.1 uncultured Calditrichaceae bacterium | reverse complement strand
GAAAAGTCCCGGTATAGGTGCGTGTAACCGGGTTAACCGAATACTGTTAAGATAAACCCGTCATCGTAAACAAAAATGTGGTTTGCAAATTTAAAATTTCAGTTTAAATGGGATGACTGCCCTTCCCTGGAAAGAAGTGCCGACCTTTATCCAGACCTACCTGAAATAAAGATAACTTTCTACTTCGGGCTGACTCTTGTTTTTGTCCCGGCCTATCGTTACCTTGTTCCCATGATAGGATTGAAACCCCAACAATATCTTCATGGGTTCATTTGGATCCACTTGCCGCTGCTCTGGCGAAACGCGTATGCCCGATGAAGTCATAACATCTCCATTTCCGGTGAATTCCCGCGATTCTGAACCTGAGAATGTCTGGCGGTATCTTCCTCCGGGATTCAGGGGAACCGGAAACGATTTCCGACAACTTCTCAATCCTGGCAAGAATTGCCGAAGATTAGGGGGTGTGACAGGGAACATTTCCCTGTGCGGCCAGGGAGGGGATCAGGGATTGATGGGAATTCACGGATACACAGGGATGGTAAAGCAACAGGGAAGATGCTATGGGAAATCCGTTCAATCACTCGCCGTATGAGGAGGGGGAGGAAAAATCCCGAAAGCCGGGATCGAAGTTTTTCACCAAGTACAAGGGGATTACCCGGATTGATACCGAGGCGAATCATACGCACGGCTGGTATGTGCGGGTACGGAAGCACGGCAAAGTGTACTCCAAATTTTTCAGCGATCGGAAGCATGGAGGAGCGGCCAACGCATTGAACAAAGCCCGCCGGTATTACAAAAAGCAAATGCAGGCCATTCTGGCGGAAACTCTGGGCGAAATCCCCGATAAGCTGCCCACCCGCACTGTGGTTACCCGCAACAAAAAGAACAATACCGGAGTGGTGGGGGTTCAGCGGATTGAGCGAAAAAACCCGGGGGGAACGGTGTATCGAGCCTATCGCGTATGCTGGACCGATAAGGATGGCAAGTCTCGCACCCGTTTTTTTTCGGTCAAAAAGTACGGGGATGAAGAGGCCTTTCGGCTGGCCTGCGAATTTCGGAAACAGAAACTGTTTGAATAGCGGCAAATATGCCCCAAACCGGTGCGGAGGTACTGGAAACGTATTGCGTAATGCGTATTTTTCCTTTGGGCAGGATCTGAAACGGATATTTTTGTGATAGGGGCAAAGGCGATCTCTCGAGAAAACTTACTATCTTGCGTGATGCGTGAAACGTGAAGAGAAACTTACGCATCACGTTTCACGTTTCACGTTTGGTACCGGAAAGCCCACGAATTTTACCCCAATCAGAAACGCAGAATTCCACCTTCAACAAGTTAGATTAAGGAGGCCTGAAACCATGCCGGCAGGATTGGAAATTTTTCTGGCCGTTTTCACCGTGGTTGCCTGGGTTGTGTTGATCGGATACGGATTGTGGTTGGCAACGCGCTTTGTGCGTGCGGTGGAAAAGCTGGCCGATAAACTGACCGGAGAGTGAGGCTGGTTCAGCCAAGATCCTGATTTTGAGGAAACTCCTTATTTAAATTCTCAAAGGGTTCGTATTTCGTATTGCGTAGTGCGTAACGGAACATTACGCAATACGCTGCCTGTTCGCATTACGCCGCACTTTCCAAACCGCCCAACAAAACCAGCACAGGAGGCCTGTATGCAGCGAATAGTTTTCCTTCGACCGATTGTGGCAGTTCTCTTCTTTGTCACCGGGTTGCTGGCGCAGCACTTACCTGAAGGTGCCTATCACACCAATCGTGAACGGGATTACGATTTGATCCACTATCGGGCGGAGTTAACCCTGAACATGGAGCAGCGGAGTGTTTCCGGGGTTGCCACGGTAACCGCGGTGCCGCTTCATGCGTTGGAGGAATTCTCTCTCGATGCCTACCGTCTTCAGATCAGGAAGGTGTGGCTGAACAGGGGATCGTCCCGGGAAAGTCTTCCCTATCGTCAGGGCGAGGAAGCTCTGCAGATTTTTCTGCCGGAATCCTACCAGCCCGGCGATACCTTCACCGTATCCGTGGAATATCGCGCCCGCCCCAACGCCGGGATGTATTTCCAGCCCGACCCCGGACAGAAAGGGCGATTTTTCGTGTACACCTATGGCGAAGGCGGTCTGCATGCCAACTGGCTGCCGATCTACAACGACGTAAACGATAAATTTTCCAGCGAAATGATCGTCACCGTTCCCGCGCCTTACACGGTGGTGTCCAATGGAACCCTGGTGAAGAGCGAATCGCTTTCCCGGGGAACACGCCGCTTCCACTGGAAGCAGGAACTGCCTCACTCCGACTATCTGATCGCGCTTTACGTGGGAGCGTTCGATCAGGGGGAGTTGCCTCCGGCGAAGCACGGCACGCCCCTGCACTTTTGGGTACCCAAAGGCCGCCTGGCAGAAGGGCAATACGCGTTTCGGAACACCCCCCGGATGGTGGACTTCTTTTCTCAGCGTTTCAATTATCCCTATCCCTGGGACAAGTACGATCAAATTGCCATTCCCGATTACGCCATCGGGGCCATGGAGCACACCTCGGTCACCGGGCATCGGGCCTCGGTGCTGCGCAGGGAGGATGCGCCGGATGATTTCGGCCCCGATCTCACCCACTATTATAATGTATGGACCGCAGACGGTACCATCGCCCATGAACTGGCCCACCACTGGTTCGGCGATAACCTGACCTGCCGCAATCTCAGTTACATCTGGCTGAACGAGAGCTTTGCCACCTACCTGCAAATGCTCTGGGATGAGTTTGCCCTGGGCCGGGAACAGTTGTATCTGGATCGCCAGACCGCCCTGGATCGCTACCTGGAATACGTGCACACCGAGCATATCATCCGCCCCCTGGAATATCACTACTTTGACGGGATCGATCCCATGTATAACACCGAGCACACCTATTTTAAAGGGGCGCTGGTGCTGCACATGCTGCGGAACATCCTGGGCGATGAGGACTTTTTCCGGGCCATGAGTTACTACCTGCACAAGCACGAGTTTGAAAATGTGGATAGCCATGATCTCAAAATTGCCCTGGAAGAAGCCACCGGCAGAAATCTGGAGTGGTTCTTTGAGGACTGGATTTACGGCGGCGGGCATCCCGTGCTGGAAGTGCAGGCCGACTACCTTCCCCAACACCGGTTACTTCGGCTGAACCTCCATCAGGTGCAGCCCATCATTGAGGGGCAGGATCTGTTTACCCTGCCGGTGGATGTGACGCTGGTGGTGGATGGAAAACCCCACCACCACACGGTGTGGATAGAAGATCGGGAGGAGCAATTTTTGCTCGACTGTTCCGGGGAACCGGAAATGATCAGCATTGATGGGGAGGGCAGGCTAATTGCGGAGATTCGCTTTCCTCGAAGCGTGGATCAACTGGCGTATCAGGTGGCCCACGATGCGCTTCCCGGGCGGGTGTGGGCGCTGCGCCAGATGGCGGACCGATTTCCGGCCCATCCTCGAACGGTGGAGATGTTTTCCGACCTGCTGACCGGAGAGGCACCCTGGTGGCTGAAAGCGGAGGCCGCTCGACGGCTGGATCGGCTCACCGCATCGGAGGCGGAGCGCCTGGTGAAAACGGCTTTGCAGGCTGCCGATTATCATGTTCGCAAGGCCGCCGTGCTGGCCCTGCCCCGGTTTCGCCCGGCTTTTGCCGAAAGCACTCTGGTGGAACTCATTGAACACGATCCCCACACCGATGTGGTGGCGGCGGCCATTGTGGCCCTGTCTCGGGTGAACGGGGCCAACCACGAAGAGGTTATCCGCCGGCAGTTGAATCGCCCCGCCTGGTATAACGAAATTACCCTGGCCTGCCTCATGGCCTTTGAAAACCTCGGTGATCCCGGGCTGGTTTCTGTGATCGAGCCGTACTGTGGGTATCCCTACAATCAGCATGTGCGCAACGCGGCATTGAACGCCTGGGCTGCCTGCGCTCCCGGGGATGGGCGGCTTCATTCGCTGTTGCTGGATTTGGCGCAAACCGGCGGCTACAGCGTTCGGCGTCAGGCGATTTCCCTGCTGGGAAGCCTGGGAGTAACTGAAGCCAGGGCGGTGCTGGAAGAGATCGCCCGCACCGATGGGGACATCGACGTGCGGCTGGCGGCGGAATCCGCTCTGGAGTCGCTGGAAGATCTGCAAAACGCCAAAGCGCCGTAAGCGTTTCCGGCGGTAAATTCAACTTGATTTGTTTTACCGGCTGGCCTAAGTTTTGTTGATTTATCGGTATAACACGGATCACAGGATCAACCGACACGTTGAGAAAACCTTATGTCTGAATACTTGCTGGACAAACATCACGAACCGGAATCGCCTCAGAAGTCGCCGAAGTTTTCCCGGCCCCGGCTTACCCGTGCTCAAATGTATCTCATCGGCGGGGGAGTTCTGGCGCTGGGTCTGCTCATCTCTTTCATCATTTTGATCCGGGGCATGCCCGATCTCACCGAACTGGAGAACGTAAATCCCGCCCAGGTGACCCGCATCTACTCCGCCGACGGCAAGGTCATCCATGAACTGTTCAAGCTAAACCGCATCTGGATTCCTTATGACAGCATCCCTGAACACGTCATTCAGGCGGCTTTGGCCACGGAGGATCGGGAATTTTTCGATCACTGGGGAGTGAATCTGAAGCGGGTGCCCCGGGCCATGCTGGTGAACCTGCTCAGCCTGCGCTTCAAGCAGGGGTTCAGCACCATTACCATGCAGGTGGCGCGAAATCTGTATGTGCGGAAAATCGGATTTGACAAGAGCATTTTTCGCAAGCTGCGGGAGATATTCACCGCCATTCAGATTGAGCGCACCTATTCCAAGAAAGAAATTCTGGAGATGTATTTGAATCTGGCCTTTTTCGGTCGCAGCGCCTACGGGATTGAGAGCGCCGCCCAGCGCTATTTTAACAAGAGCGCCCGGGATTTGACCGTGGAAGAAGGGGCCTTTCTCATCGGGCTGTTGAAAGGGCCCGGAGATTATTCCCCCACCCGGCACCCGGAGCGAGCTTTGCGACGCCGGAATCTGGTGATGCACAACATGTTGGTGTGCAACTATCTGGATCGGGCGACTTACGACAGCCTCAAACAGCTTCCCATTGCGGTCACCCGATATACCGGGCGAAGCAGCGTTGCTCCCTATTTTACCGAGTATGTGCGTCAGAAATTGAATGCCCTGCAAGATTCGTTGGGGGTCAACATCTATGAGGACGGCTTGAAGGTGTACACCACTCTGAACACGGTGTACCAGGCGGCCATGGACAGCGCCATTGCCCGCCAGATGCCCGCCATCCAGGAGAAAGTCACCGAACATCTTCTGAAATGGAAAGAAGAGAACCACGTTCCCGATTCGGTGTTTGCGGAGAAGTCTCAGGTGCAGATCGCCATGGTGGCGCTGGATCACCGCACCGGGCATATCCTGGGCATGGTGGGGGGACGGGATTTTGAGAAATCCAAATTCAATCGGGCGGTGCAGGCCCGGCGGCAGCCCGGCTCCACCTTCAAGGCCTTTCTGTACACCGCAGCCATCGACAACGGCTACACCCCGGTGGATCGGCTGCTCAATCAACCCATCGTGATCAACCAGCCCGACGGCACCCGCTGGACGCCGGAGAATTTTGAACGCAAATACGGCGGCCTGACCACTTTGCGAACTGCTCTGGCCAAGTCGATCAATCTCATCGCCGCCCGGCTGATTCTGGAGGTCGGCCCGCAACAGGTGGTGGAGTATGCCCGTCGGCTGGGGATCAAATCGCCGCTGCGCCCCTATCCCAGCCTGGCCATGGGCAGTTCCGATGTTACCCTTCTGGAAATGGTCAGCGCTTTTGGAGTGTTTGCCAATCAGGGCATTCGGGTAGAACCGGTTGCCATCACCCGCATTGAGGATCGCAACGGCAACGTTATTTACCGAAAGCGTCCCCATCGCACGGAAGCCCTCAGCAGGGCCACGGCCTACATCATCACCACCATGCTGGAAGATGTGGTCAACCGGGGCACCGGCGGTTCCATTCGCTGGCGATTCAACTGGTATGTGCCGGCGGCGGGCAAAACCGGCACCACCAACGACTATTCCGATGCCTGGTTTATCGGATTCACTCCTTATGTTACCGCCGGCGTATGGGTGGGCCTGGATGATCACTCCCTGAAGTTAGGCCGCATCGGCACCGGTTCCCGGGCGGCGCTCCCCTTCTGGGCCGATTTTATGAAAACGGTATACGACAGTTTGAAAATCCCCCCGGAAGAATTCAAACAACCCCCGGATGTGGTTCGGCTGGACGTGTGCGAAGAGAGCGGGAAAATCGCCACCAACTTCTGCCCGGTGGTCATTCATAACGAGGTGTTCAATATCAAGTATCGCCCCAAGGAAACCTGTGATTTGCATCCCGGCATCAATACCCGGCGCAAGCGAAAGTCGGTGACCTTTTGAGCAATCGGCATAGGATGAGGAGCGGGCAGGAAACCATCGGCAAAGTGTTGAAAGCCACCCGTGCAGCGTATACGGTAGCGGTGAACGGCAGGCGGATTCAGTGCACCGTCCGGGGAAAGCTGGCGAAAAAAGACCCTTCCGGGGCTTCGGTAAAAGTCGGCGATGATGTGGTGGTCTCTCTGGTCAACGAGCGGGAGGGGGTCATTGAAGAGATTCTGCCCCGCAAGTCTCAACTTTCCCGGGTGATCGGCAGCCGGGCCTATCGGGAACACATCGTTGCGGTCAATATTGATCAGGTGCTGGTCATTCTCTCCACCAAAGAACCTCCCTTCAAATCCGGCCTTCTGGATCGCTATCTGGTGATTGCGGAGAAAAATCACCTCAGCGCCCGGGTATGCATCAACAAGATCGATCTGGCCTCTCCGGAGGCGTTTGCCCCGTATCGGGATTATTATACCCGGATTGGGTATCCGGTGCATTTTACCTCCGCGCTCACCGGGGAAGGGGTGAAAGCGCTGGAGCGCGCGCTGAAAGAAAAAGTGACCGCGTTGGTGGGACACTCCGGGGTGGGAAAAAGCTCTCTGATCAAAGCTATCGAGCCGGAACTGGACATCCGGGTGGGGTCCATCAGCCAGAAGACCCACAAGGGGCAGCATACCACCACTTCGGTGGAACTGTTTCCCCTTTCCAACGGGGGCTACGTGATCGACACACCCGGCATCCGGGAGTTGGGATTGTGGGGGATCTATCGAAAAGATTTGCAGGAATATTTTGTGGACATCCGCCGGTATGCAGAGCAGTGCCAGTTTGCCGATTGCACCCACATCCACGAACCGGGATGCGCCGTGATAGCGGCGGCGGAAGCGGGGGAGATATTCCCCGAACGGTATCGGAATTATGTGAACATCTACCACAGCCTCAAGTCGGCCTCTTACGAATAACCTGAATATCCTCCCAATCGGTTTAGAGCAACTCAAAGGTCAGATACATCAGGCGGCGCCCGCGCTGAATTTGAACCGCCACGGCGTCGCCGGAGGCCAGCTCCGCCAGCACCGAACGCAGGCTGCTTACCCCGGTGACCCCGACGCCGTTTACCGAATAGATCACATCCCCGGCCCGGAACCCCCCTTCCCGAAATTCGGCCTCGGAGGAGATTGCTGCCACCAGCACTCCCATTTGCTTGCGAAGGGGCGGCAACATTTGCAGGATGCGCCGATCAATATCCACGGCCAGAATCCCCAATGGAGAAATTAGATTTTTCCGGGGATCTACAAGATCCAGAAATCGCCCGGGATCGTTTTCCCGTTCAATGATGGGAACCTTGACCATTACCCGCGAGGAATCCCGGATCACTTCCAGCATCACTTCCTGGCCCACTCCGTAGCGATACAGATTGACGGTAAACTGCCTCCCGTTTTCCATCAGCTTGCCGTTCAGAGTGAAAATGATGTCCCCCGGTCGTAGTCCGGCCTGAAATGCCGGTCCCCCCGGAAACACATCGCCCAGAATCACCCCCCAGCTCTGGGGTAGATGCAGGGCGGTGGCCATCACCGGAGTGATCGTCTGGGCCGACACCCCGATGGTGCCCCGTCGTACCCGGCCCCGGGTTTTGAGCTGTTCGTACACGTTCTTGACGATATTGCTGGGCGCGGCAAAACCGATTCCTTCGTTCCCTCCGGACTGAGAAAAAATCATGGTGTTGATGCCGACCACTTCGCCGGCGGTGTTGACCAGCGGGCCGCCGCTGCTGCCGGGGTTGATGGAGGCATCGGTCTGAATGTATACCATGGGGTCTTCCGGGCGCAGTTGCCGGGCAATGGAACTGATCACCCCCATGCTCACCGAATTTTCCAGGCCCAGAGGACTGCCGAAGGCCAGCACCAGTTGCCCCTGGCGGAGGTC
Organism: uncultured Calditrichaceae bacterium; assembly: GCA_964416895.1. Lineage (GTDB taxonomy): Bacteria > Calditrichota > Calditrichia > RBG-13-44-9 > J075 > CAYQGB01. The sequence continues at coordinate 14,095 of CAYQGB010000031.1, read as the reverse complement.
ATCGGAATTTCCCAACCGCAGGTAGGGGCAATCGCCCCGGGGGATTTTCAACAGCGCCAGATCCGTTTCCCGATCGATGCCCAGCACCTTTGCAGCCACTTTTATTCCCCGGGGCTTGATCACCGAGCGCAGCCGGGGATTGGGGCGCACATGACCGGCCAGCAATACTTCCACCCTTCGGGCGCCTTCCACCACATGGGCATTGGTGATGATGTATCCGGCGGGATCCAGAATGACCCCGGAACCGCTGCTCTCCTGACGGGTCAGGATGCTGGCGGCGGTTTGGGCATCCCCGGGCGCATAGGAGGTAGCAAAAATTTGCACCACTGCCGGCCCCACGTGCTCCACCAGAGTTTCCAGCGAGGTGCTGAGTTGCTCCAGGCCTCTCATATTCTTGTTTTGCTCGAGGCTTTGCGAAAACAGGCTTCCGACGGTGAGCCATACCAGGAGCCAACTCATCCGTATGATACCTGAACAGGGTATGCATGACATGGCCAATCTCCCTTATTTTTCCCACGGTAACGTCTGGTTTTGTACTTTCCTGTTTCTGTGTACCACTATACCACAATTCCCCGGCAAATGCCTTCACAGGAGGGATAAATTTTGGTCACATTCTATGAATGGGGGAATATGCGATTGGCAAATCCGGGGGCGCACATTCATCTTGTTTAGGAAGGGCAAATTTCGTAAACTTTTGCGGATAATGTGACGGCGGTCAAATGGGGCGGCCTGCACATCTTAACTCATTGGAGGAGAGCGTCCAACGACCATGCTCCGATGTTTCCATTTCACCAGATCTTCCAGATTTTCGGCATGGTGGGGCATTTTTCTGCTGGGTCTGGGGATTTTCGGCCTTCAGGCCCAGACCGTGGGGACGCCCCTGACCAAAACCCCTCCCCTGTATTTGACCCTGGTGGAAAAAACTCACGATTTGCGCTCTTACGTAGAAGTGCTGCCGGATACCACCGGCGAGTTAACCATTACACAAGTAACCGGCGCCTCTTTTACAAACCGATTTTTGCCCTTCTCCAAACTGGAAGCAATGGAAAAGCATCTGTGGGTGCGCCTGACCCTGATCAACGATTTCGATCAGGAGACGCGATGGCTTTTAGAAACCTGGAACTGGGATGTGGCCACCCTGTATGTTCCCGATGATCGGGGAAGCTATCGAGAGAAGAAAACCGGTCTGGCGCTGCCGCTGCGGGAATGGGATGTGAAGAAAACCCACCGCTCCCGAACGTTGCTCAGTTTTCGGATTCCCCGGAAAAGCCGCCTGACCCTGTATCTGCATCTGGAAAACTTTCGGGCGGCGCCCCCTCGCCTGGAACTCACCCTGCTGCGGGCTTCCTATTTCATCGAATGGGATCGGAACATGCGCTACGCTCAGGGGATTTTTCTGGGGGTTCTTCTGGTTATCGCCCTGCACCATCTGTTCGCCTTCCTCTCCTTCCGGGACCGCAGCTATGTGGAGTTCGTGCTGTATTTGATCAGCACCGGGTTGTACTGGATGATTTACCACGGCTACGCGCTGGAAATGTTCTGGCCGGATGCTCCCCGGTGGAACGTGCTCAGCGGAACCATCTTCTACGCCCTGATGGTGGGAAGCTTTTTGCAGTTTACCCGCACTTATTTGCAGGTGGGGGAAAACTTTCCCAGATGGGATCGGGCCCTGTTATGGAGCATGGGGGGAGTTTTGCTGTTGATGGTGCTGCAGCTCCTGTTCGGGCGCATGGTGGATTTTATTCAGGTGCTGCTGCTGACCGCCACGCTGTTGATCGTGGTGCTCTCGTTCATTATCACCGTATTCACGCTTCAGAAGCAAGACCGCCCGGCGTACTATTACCTGTGGGCGAACATTTTTCTGGTGCTGGGAGTGCTCACGTACAGCTTTGGGGAGATGCAGATTCTTTCCGAAGGCGTGTTGACCATCCACGGCATCCAGATCGGTACGGCGTTGCAGGCGATTCTGTTCTCCTTTGGCCTGGCCGATCGGGTCAACCGGATGCGCCGGGAACTGATGGAAAAGGAACTGGAGCGGGAGCGGCTGCTGCGGGAGCATGAGCAGAAAGTGGCCGAGGAACTCCGCCGCATTGACCGCATGAAGGATGAATTTCTGGCGACCACCTCCCATGAACTGCGCACCCCCCTGAACGGGATCATCGGCATCGCCGAGTCGTTGTTGGAAGGCGCGGCGGGAAAGCTTTCCCGAAAGATGCGCTCCAATCTGAGCATGATCGTCTCTTCCGGCAAGCGTCTGGCGGCGCTGGTGGATGACATTCTGGATTTCTCTCGCCTGAAAACCCGCTCGATTGTTCTGCATTGCAAGCCGGTGGATATGCGCACCCTCACCGATGTGGTGCTACGGTTGACCCAACCGCTAATCGCCGGGAAAAAGCTGGTTCTCAAAAACGAAATCGGTCGGGATATTCCCCCGGTGTACGGGGATGAAAATCGCCTGCAACAGATCATGCACAATCTGATGGGCAACGCGGTGAAGTTCACCGAATCCGGTTCGGTAACCGTGCGGGCGCAGGTGGTGGAGAACATGGTGGCCATCTCGGTGAGCGACACCGGCCGGGGAATTCCTCCGGAGAAGCGGGAGGCCATTTTCCATGCTTTTGCGCAGGCGGATGCCTCGGCTTCCCGGGAAGCGGGGGGGATGGGGCTGGGGCTGTCCATCACCAAACAATTGGTGGAACTGCACGGCGGTCGCATTACCGTGGAATCCCAGGTCGGGCGGGGGAGCACGTTCACCTTTACCGTGCCGGTGGCCCGGGAACTCCCGGAACCGGTCACGGAGATGGAGGAGGTCGCCCGGGTTCAAGAAGCGGAGGTGGCCGAAGGGGTCTCGCCCAACGGGGATACACCTCGCCTGGAGGGGGAATTTCGCATCCTGATTGTGGATGATGAACCGATCAACCTCCAGGTGTTGACCAATCATCTGGCAGGGGCCAACTACAAAATCTTTCAGGCCGCCAGCGGGGAAGAGGCTCTGCAACTTATTCAGGAGGGACACAGGTTTGATCTGGTGCTGTTGGATATTATGATGCCCCGCATCTCCGGCTACGAGGTGTGCCAGAAGATCCGGAAGCAATATCTCCCCAGCGAACTGCCCATCATCATGCTCACGGCCAAAAATCAGGTGTCGGATCTGGTAGAAGGACTGGCGGTGGGAGCAAACGATTATATTCCCAAACCGTTTTCCCGAAGCGAGTTGCTGGCCCGGGTCAAGACCCATTTAACCCTGAAGAGTATCAACGCGGCCTACGCCCGGTTTGTGCCCCATGAGTTCCTGCGTACTCTGGGGCGGGAATCCATCGTGGAAGTAAAATTGGGCGATCAGGTGCAGGGAGAAATGACCGTGCTGTTCTCCGATATCCGTTCCTTTACCTCCCTGGTGGAAGGGATGACCCCGGAGCAGAGCTTTAATTTTCTCAATGAGTATTTGCGATATGTCATTCCGGCCATCCGAAACCATCGGGGATTTATCGACAAATACATCGGCGATGCCATCATGGCCATGTTTCCTCATCGGGCGGAGGATGCCCTGGAAGCGGCCATTGAGGCGGTGCAGCAGGTGGAGGCGTACAACCGCATCCGTCGCCGGCGGGGGGATACGCCCATCGAAATCGGGATTGGCCTGCATACGGGAATGCTCATGCTGGGCACCATCGGGGATGAGGAGCGCATGGACGGCACGGTGATCTCCGATGCGGTGAATCTGGCCTCCCGTCTGGAAGGATTGACCAAGATTTACGGGGCCACGATTGTGATCAGCCAGAGTACTCTTTCCAGCATCCCTTATCCCGAGAAGTATCATCTCCGATTTCTGGGACGGGTTCAGGTGAAGGGGAAGAAGGATCCCGTGGGGGTGTACGAGGTGTATGACGGCCAGCCGGAAGCGTTGATCGAGTTGCGTATGAAAACCCGGGAGGATTTTGAGAAGGGGCTGGAATACTATTTTGACCGGGAGTTTGCCGAGGCGGTGCTGTGTTTTAAGCGGGTGCTCAACATCGATCCCAAGGACAAAACCGCCAGCATCTACCTCAGCCGGGCGGCGCAATATGTGGTGCAGGGTGTACCCAAAGACTGGCAGGGTGTGGAAACCCTGGATATTAAATAAAGCGATCTTCTGTTCCCCGGGCCCACCTGCTTTCCCCACCCGTGATTTCTATCACCCAAAATTTGCTCAAGACTTTTGTCGGATAACCGAAATTTCTTCCTGAACTTCGAGGCGAGTTCACCGGTACATGGAATTGTGTGAAGAATAAGCTCCCCATTCACCGGTGGCAGCTATCGGGATGGCCGCCGGGTTTGCCTCCGATAATGGGAGATCGGAATATGTCGAGATGGGGAGGGAGTTCGGGTGAGATAGATAATGAGGAGTGTTCCCATGAGTGCAGAATCCATCCAGGTTTTACTGACGACGCCTGACACCGAGGATGTCACCCGGATTGGATCGTTTCTGCCTGAAAACAGTAATCCGCCATTTCGGATCAATCATGCTCCCACGTTGCATTCGGCGATTACCCGGGTTACCCACGGGAAAGTGGATGTGGCCCTGTTAGAGCTATTTCTTCCCGATTCTCAGGGAGTATCCACAGTAGGGCGTTTTCACCGATCTGTGCCGGAAGTTCCGGTGGTGGTACTGAGCAACCATCGGGATGAACAGTTAGCACTGCAATCCCTTCAGGAGGGCGCACAGGAATATCTGGTCAAAGAATCGCTGAATTCGGAGATGCTTACCCGGGTGTTGCGCTATACGATTGAGCGACATCGGGCCCAGCAAAAGCTGAACGCCTGTTTACAGGAGCTTAGCCTGGACGAGGCCCGGTTAAACGCGCTGATCAAACGGCATACTCAGGGGATTCTGGTCATCGACAAAGCCGGGCGGGTACGGTTTGCCAACCCTGTGGCAGAAGAATTGTTGGGATATTCCCAGAAGGATCTACAGGAGCTCCGTATTGATTTACCGCTTCATTCCTTCGAGCCTACCGAAGTCACCCTGCGGGATCGGGACGGGGCATACCGGATACTGGAGATGGATGTTTTAGAAATCGAATGGGACCAGGAGGATATGTATCTGGCGTTCATTCGCGACGTGACCCGGCGTCGCTATATGGAAGAAACCCATCGGCAGGAAGAGATGTTGCAAAACGTTCGGGAACTGGCCGGAGCCGTGGCCCACGAATTTTCTCAACCCCTGACGGTGCTGAACAATATGCTGTATTTGCTGAAAACGGAATACGGGGAATCCCCCCGGATTCAGGCCTGTGAACAAATGGTGGGTAGAATCACCGATCTGGTGGACCATCTACGCAATATTATCCGGGTGGAGAAGCGGGATTACCTCTCCACCCGGATTCTGGATATTCGGAAATCCTCGTCGCTGGTCACCGAACCCGAATAATCGCCCGAATCAGTATCTCGGCAAAGAGGGCTCCAGTTCGTTGATATAGGCCATGATCCCCCCCTTCAGATTATACAGATTGGAGAGTCCGAACTCCTGTTGCAGCAGGCGGATGGCCTGAGCGCTGCGTCCGCCGGTTTTGCAATATACCACCACTTTCTTGTGCCGATCGATTCGCGCCACCGCCTCCCGGATGGTTCCCAGGGGGATCAACTCGCCCCCCAGATTCACAATCTGGTATTCCAAAGGTTCCCGCACATCAATCAGTTGAAAATCTTCTCCCCGTTCCATCATTTCCTTCAATTCCCGAACGGTGATCTCTTTTACGGCGCCGTTTTCCGGTGCCGCCTGACCCACCCCGCAAAATTGCTCATAGTCGATCAGGTGGGTAATGGTGGGATTCTTGCCGTTCAGGGGATTGTTTTCATCCCGTTTGAATTTGAGGATGCGCACCTCGAATTTCAGGGCATCGAAGATCAGCAGCCGCCCGGAGAGGGGTTCGCCGATCCCGGTAATCACTTTGATCACTTCGTTGGCCTGCAAGCACCCGATGATGCCCGGAAGCACCCCTAACACCCCGCCTTCGGCGCAGTTGGGCACCAGTCCCGGCGGCGGCGGTTCCGGATACAGGCAGCGGTAGTTTGGCCCCACTTCTCCGTTTTTATCCACATAGTTGAACACCGACACCTGCCCTTCAAACTGAAAGATCGAGGCATATACGTTGGGTTTGCCCAGCAACACGCAGGCGTCATTGACCAGGTAGCGGGTGGGAAAGTTATCCGTACCGTCGGCCACCACGTCGTAATCCCGGATGATCTCCAGGGCATTGGCCGAGGTCAGGCGGGTGTTGTAGGTAACCACCTCGATGTGGGGATTGAGCGCCAGCAGCCGCTTTTTGGCCGCTTCCACTTTGGGCATTCCCAGATCCTGTTGGGTAAACAACACCTGGCGATGGAGGTTGCTGTCCTCTACCACATCGAAATCCACAATCCCCAGGGTGCCCACACCGGCGGCGGCCAGATACAGCAGCAAGGGACTACCCAGGCCGCCGGTGCCCACCACCAGCACTCTGGCAGCCTTTAGCTTTTGTTGTCCTTCTATCCCGAACTCCGGTATGATGATATGCCGATGATACCGGGCCAGCTCTTCGGGAGTAAAATCTATGCGATTGGGTTGCATACCCCATTCCTCCTGAGATTTGTTTTCATGCATGGTATTGCTGCGCTATAGCACAATACAACAAGTGCGGGGAAATCGGTACCGGAAACGTATTGCGTAGTGCGTATTGCGTAATGGCCTGTTACGCAATACGCTATCATCCAACCCTATTCCTTTTTTTCTTCGATTCTCCGATTCTCCCCCTCTCCGTTTCTGTGGAACTGAGCACAATTACACTGCAAACAATTCTCAAATGTCATGTGAGAGTGCAATCGTTCCCTTTGATCTTCCTCCGGCGATGGCCGGCACGATGCTGATGATGGTATCGGAAGTCACCGGCGTCTGCGCTGCTTCCAGGGTGCGAACATCCTCTTCGCCGACGAAGATGTTCACGAATTGCCGCAATTGGCCCCGGTCATCCAGCAGATGCGGGCGCAGATCCGGGAAGGCGGTTATCAGATTTCCCAGCACTTCTCCCACGGTGTTTCCCTCTATTTCCAGTGTAGGACGTCCCCCGGTGAACTTGCGCAACGGGGTGGGTATGATAAGCCTGGCCATGGTTCTCTCCTTTATTTGTATATTTCCGGTTTGCGGTTATTCAATGACCTGCTCTTCCTCAAATGTTCGTTCTTCGGTGAGGCGCCAGGAGGTGATCTCTTTGACCTTTTCCCCGTCCAGGGAAACGATCACATAGGAAAAAAACGGCACCGCCTGTTCCCGATCGTGTTCGGAGGGTCGGGCGGGATGATCGGGATGGGAGTGATAGATGCCCAACAGAGTTATTCCCTGAACGGCGGCGAATTGCTCCGCCCGCAGATAATCTTTGGGGTCGATGCGAAATCGCCTGCGTTTGTCACCTTCGTGAATATTGTGCGCTTTCACGGCGGTGTGGATGAGGCGGGTCTCTTCCTGGCCGTTGGTCACGCGTTCTTCGCCGAAAAGAAACCCACAACATTCTTCCGGGTAGGTTTCCCGGGCATGTCGGGACATTACTTCCCGAACGTTTTGGGGAATTTGAATGGCCATAACGGGTGCCCTCCTTTTTACGGATGTGCAAATATCCGGCGAAGCACTTCGCCGTATTTATCGGCATTGTCCGGGAAGACGGTAACCACCATGCCCTGCTCAATCTCCCGGGCTACCTTTACCGCTCCCGCTAAATTGGCTGCGGCGGAAGGGCTTAATAGCAGCCCTTCTTCCCGGGCTACCCGGCGGATAAGGGCATAGGCTTCGGCGGTATCGACCGGGAGCACGGCGTCGGCCAGTTGGGGATCGTAGATCCCCGGCACTCGCGCGGTTTCCAGATGTTTCCATCCTTCCAGGCCGTGCAGAGCGGTATCCGGTTGCAGGGCGATCAGCCGCACGCCGGGAACCCGTTCCTTCAGGCGGCGCCCGGTGCCCACAAAGGTACCGGTGGTTCCCAATCCGGCCACGAAGTGGGTGATCCGCCCCCCGGTCTGGTGGTAAATCTCCTCGGCAGTGCCGTAATAGTGAGCCTGCCAGTTGGCGGGATTGTTGTACTGATCGGCGTAAAAGTAGCGCTCCGGATAACGTTCCGCCAGTTCTCTGGCTTTCTCCTGCGCACCGTCGGTGGATTCAAATCGAGAGGTGTAAATGATCTCTGCTCCCAGCGCCTGTAACAGTTGTTTCCGTTCCTGAGAAGCGTTCTCCGGCAGGCACAGGGTTACCGGAATTCCCAAAGCGGCTCCAATGGCGGCATAGGCAATGCCGGTGTTGCCGCTGGTGGCATCCAGCAACCGTTGTTCCGGGAATAGACGGCCTTGCTCAATCGCCGAGTGGATGATCTGGAAGGCCGGCCGGGCTTTTACGCTACCGCCCAGTTGCTGCCATTCCAGTTTTGCCAGAATGCGCACACCGGGCGAGGGACTTATGCGGTTCAACGGAAACAGAGGCGTGTTCCCGATAAACGGGCGAATTTCTTTGAGTCGTTGTTTTAGCTGTGGGGATTGCCGTACCGCTTCTGCGACAAACATCTATTCTCCTTTCCCGGGCATTCTTTTTTACAACAAAAAACCCTTTTCCCGGAGAGCGAGGGAAAAGGGTTCGATGATCAGTTGCACAATGGCTGGGATGGTTTACGGCCCTCGCATCTCCGGGGTCACCGGAAAATAACAACACGCTTCACAACTACAACAGGTGTCCTCGGTTTGTACCTGCCGGCAGAGGCATTCCTCCGAGATCACCATGTGGGACCGGGGAACGATGGTCAGGCTCCAATATACTCTCATTTTGCTTTTGCTCGTCAACTGTTCCAGTAGCATCATGGTACACGATTCTCTTTACAATTGAATAAGTTAGAGAAACCTTGAGGAACTGTCAAGGTATTTTTGTTCCCTTCGTAAGTTACATTACCGGCCGGACAGAGAAAGGGTTTTGCCGGGAGGGATTTGTGCTTTGCGTTGTGAATGCACCGACAGTTATATTGAGGCCTGGCGATTGTCGATAACCGGGGATGCTTCGAGATTTTCACAAGAAGAGGCACTTATGAGTGGGCTGAAAGGATTCTGGGGGTTGGTTACGGCCACGGCGAAGAAATGGCGGGAAGATAATATTTCCTGGCTGGCCGCCGCGCTGGCTTATTATACCCTGTTCTCGCTGGCTCCCACGTTTATTGTGGTGGTGTATCTGGGAGGCAAGATTTTCGGCGAGGAAGCGGTGAAAGGACAAATTGTGGTGCAGCTTCAGGAACTGGTGGGCTACAGCACCGCGGTAACGGTACAGAAGATGATCGAATCCGGCCAGTCGCTGCTCTCCGGTACGGTGCCCAATCTGTTTACCATCGGAATTATGCTCTATGCGGCGACGAATGTGTTTACCCACCTGATCGATACGCTGAACATGATCTGGAAAGCTCCTCCCGGCAATCGGCACTGGGTGGCGGAGATGATTCTGGGGCGAATTATTTCCTTCGCCCTGGTACTGTCCATCGGCATTTTGCTGCTGGGGTTGGTGCTGCTGAATATCGTTCTGAGCGTTTTCGGGCGACTGCTGGCGGAGTTTGTACCCGCCTTTACTCATGTATACATCTGGCATATCGCCAATTTTATAGTCTCGTTTATTCTGATTTCCCTCCTGTTCGCCGTGATTTATAAGATTCTGCCGGAGGTACCTGTTGCCTGGCGGGATGTGTTTCCGGGAGCGATACTGGCGTCGTTTTTGTTTACCATGGGAAAGTCTTTGATTGCCCTGTATCTGGGGAAGAGCCGGATGCTGAGTCTGTTTGGCGCGGCCAGTTCTTTTGTGGTGCTGCTGATCTGGGTGTATTATTCGGTGCAGATTCTGTTTCTGGGGGCGGCCTTTAGCTACTGCTACGCCCGACAGTACGGCTCCCACCCGGGAGGGGCAGGCACCGCCGCGGGGGGATAAATCCCCCCGCTTTGCTGAAATAAGCCCGCTTAAGCGGGCTTGCCCGGAGAAGCGCCCTTAAGGGCGCTTGTTTTTCCCCGCCGGGCGCTTTAGCGTCAGGCGGGAGATTCCGCCTACCGGCGACCTACGCCTCCTTCACGAAAAGCTGACGCAGGTAGCTCAGCAACGGCTCGTAATACAGCTCACCATTGACGGTTTTGGCGTGGTAGGTCATGTTGTGATAAAGTGAATCTTCGGAATGCAAGTGCAGGCGGTAGGGGGCTTCGGTCATCAGAGCAATAAAAGAAGAGAGATCGTCGAACCGATCATTCAGATCCAGTACAAAGTGGTATCCGGCGTATCTCAACCGTTCCAGAACCTCCGGTTGAGGAAGGTGCAGACGGGTTAGCTGAGATTCACTAAGCTTATCCACGTCGAACAGTTCGATCTCCCATCCGGGATAGGTTTTGCGCAGCGACTGAATGAAATGGGTCGCCCGATCCAGGAGGTTCAGATTACGAGGAAGAATGACCAGCACTTTACGAACGGCATGGGCATCCACGGGAAAGTTTAGGGAATCATTCAACCGCCGGACAACCAGGCGGGCCTTAAGTTTCATCAGATACCTGGCCAGATATTTCCTGAGCTTGCTCATCGTCGTCGGACATCCCTTCCTGCTGATCCAGTGGATACGCTTTTATCCCTTTCCACAGGGTTTGTAGCCGTTCTCGAAGACCGGCCTCGGCGCCTTCGGTGGAAGGCAGGTAGTATTGTTTTCCCTTCAGTGGCGCAGGCAAATAACTTTCCCGCACAAAATGCCCCGGGAAATCATGGGGGTACTGATAGCCCTTTCCGTAATCCAGTTGTTTTAACAACTTCGTGGGAGCATTGCGGAGATGCAGAGGAACCTCCGCATCCGGAAGCGACTGCACATCCTTTGTCGCTCGTTGGATCGCCACGTAGGCCGCATTGCTTTTGGGTGCTGCTGCCAGATACGCCGCCGTTTGACTGAGAATAATCCGGCACTCCGGCATCCCCACGTAGGTAACCGCCGTAAAGCAGTTGGTTGCCAGAATCAGTGCCAGGGGATCTGCATTGCCGATATCCTCTGAAGCCAGAATCACCATCCGGCGGGCAATGAATCGGGGATCTTCCCCTGCTTCCAGCATTCGGGCCATATAATAGATGGCCGCATCTGGATCGCTGCCCCGCAAACTCTTGATAAACGCTGAAATCAGATCATAGTGTTTTTCCCCGGCGCGATCATAAACCGGCACCTTCCGTTGGGCGGCTTTCTCGATCACTTCCCGGGTCAGGCGCAGGGGAGCTTTCTGATCCCCCAGCAACTCCACCGCCTTCTCCACCGTATTCAGGGCGCGCCGGGCATCCCCTCCGCTAAAAAGGTAGAGCGCCTCCCAGTCCTCAATCTTGACCTGCTTCTCAATCAATAGAGGGTCTTTTTTAAGGGCCTGCTCCACAATCCGGCGAATATGCGCCTGCGTCAGGGGAGCCATCGAATAGACCTGACACCGGGAGAGAAGCTGAGCAGTGACCTCGAAGGAGGGATTTTCAGTAGTAGCGCCGATAAGGATCAGCGTACCGTCTTCCACCGCATGGAGGAGCGTATCCTGCTGGGCCTTGTTGAACCGATGGATTTCATCAATGAACAGAATGGTGGCCTTGTTGAGCAACTGGCGATTCTTTTTCGCCCGGTCAATAATCTTGCGGAGTTCCGACACACCGGCACTAACGGCGCTGATGGCGATAAAATCCCCTTTGACCTCATTGGCAATAATTCGGGCCAGGGTGGTTTTCCCCACCCCGGGCGGCCCCCACAGAATCAGCGACCGGGGACGATTCTGCTTGATGGCCTTGTACAGAGGCGTATCCGGGCCGATCAACTCCTCATGCCCGACAAACTCCTCCAGCCGTGCCGGGCGGCAACGCTCTGCCAGCGGCACATACGCCGAATCCTGCCCCTCGGCAGCAGGTTGTTGCGAAAACAGATCCATAGCAGTGAAATTTAATACGATAGGCTATCAGATGAAAACCAAAAGAAGGTTTGGAGAGGAATGCAAATAGCGGGATGAAAAAACAACGGTATTCCCTCTCTCCCACGCTTTCAGAGGTACGAAACCGCCGCACCGGCGCCTTCTCGGCGCCCGGCATCGGTAATTCGGGATGCCTCAGTTCCGAATGCGAATGCGTTTAACGTAATAGTAGGTATTGTTCTTGTCGGTGGTGGTGATTTCCAGAGAGTTCATCCCCGGTTTAATGTACGAGCTGATATCCCATTCCAGCTCTTCCATTCCCCCCACATCTTCCCAGAATTTGGGCTTGTAGTAATAGCTCAGCACCTTGCCGTTAAATCGGATCTTCACATCCGGGCGGGCGCTCAGGGAGAGAGGATATTTTTCCCGGGATGAAGCGGCATAAATCTTCAGGATGAACTTCTGATTGTAATTCAGATCATGGGGAAGGTTGAAAGTCACCTTCAGGGCGTCGTTGCCTTTGGGGTTCCGAAAGGGAAAGGCAAATCCCAGCTTCCAGAAATAATCCTTCAATTTTTCGTGATAAACAATCTCCGGGCCGGCTTCTTCGCTGGCGGAAAACCCTCGATTGCTGAAGGTGTACCCGGTGGCCACATTACAATTTTCCGTGTGTACGTTCCCATCGCCGGTAACTTCTACCACAAATTCCATCTGCGGGAAATACTCCACCGACAATACCACCGGTGCATTCGCCTTTACCTCGATTATCCGGGTTTGAGGAGATTTAAAACCGGGGATTTCGCCGAAACTGATCTTATGCCGTCCCAGCTTGAGCATCCCCTGAAATTTCCCTTTCCCCCGGAACTGACCATCCACGTAAATATCCCCTTCTTCGGGAGCCGTGGTAATGCTCACCTCTTCATATTCCTTAATCAGTTCAAATGCTACTTCTGCGGTGGGATTGGACTCGGTAATGCGCACCACTTTTTCCGGGGGAACACAGCGATACCCTTTTTGCTCCACCCGGATGCGATACTCTCCGTATCCCATATTGGTGAAAACATAATCGCCGTCTTTGCCGGTGTAGCGACCGTTTATGTAGATTCGCGCCCCCGGCACATTGGTGGTGACTTCCAGGGTTCCCAGCTCCAGCCGGGAACGCAATGGAGGAACCTCGGTTCGAGAGACCGCCGCCGGTCGCTGGCGAAACTTCACCACCGCGGTATCCCCCCGACTCACCGGGGTGATCACCTGATCCGGTATGGAGGTAAACCCGTCTTTCTCCACCACGATTTTGTGCTCTCCGGCAATAATGGGGAGAACCGGCCACTCCGAAACGGTTCCGTAATACTCGTGATCCACAAAAATCTTGGAATCGGGATAATCGGCGGAAATGATCAAATACCCCTGTTCATCATGGTGCACCGGCTCCAACTGGAAGCTGAGAACGGTCATCGAGTCCGGATAAATCTCCACTTCCCGATAAGGCGGGTTGACCGTGTATCCGGCCTTTACCAGACTTACTCGATGCGTTCCCGAAGGAATGTTGGAGATTTCCATTCCGGTATATCCCAGGATATCCCCATCCAGATAAACCCGGGCCGACTCCACATTGGATTGCACCAGCAGACTCCCGGTCTGAACCTCTTCCTTGTTCAACACGATCAGCAGGATTCCCCCGATAATCAACAGCAACAGAATCAGCCCAATCGGCATTCCCCGGCTCCAACCGATGGTCTCCAGCACATCTTTGGTGACGGGAATGTTTTCGATCTCTTCGGGAGTCAGTTCATACTTGAGGTTCTGGGAGAGCATCTGCCCGGTTTCCGGAGTTACTCCACCCAGGTAATTTTCCTCCAGATAGCGGCGAATCTGCAACCGAATTTCTTTCTCCGGTCCGGAGAGCTTATCCAGCCTGGGAAATCGAAGCAGATGGAGTTTCTTCCGCAACTGAGTAAACGATCCTTCCTCATACAGGAAGAATTCATGCTGTTGCTCGGCCTCTTCTTCGGTCATCCACTTCACTTCTCCCAGATGATTCAAATAGGAAAAATATTTATCCGATCGCTCAAAAAATTGGGCGAATTCTTCCGCTTTAATCCGTTGCAGGGTTCGATAATCCAGGGGGATCTCCTTCTTCATTGTTAGATAGCCTCTTATGTTTAGAAGC
>CAYQGB010000030.1:20466-22862 GCA_964416895.1 uncultured Calditrichaceae bacterium | reverse complement strand
CACACTTCGACAAGCTCAGTGTGACAGGGGGGTGTCGGCTTTGCTGAATAGTAACTTCCCGTTTCTCCCGGGGGATCAGGAATCTCCGGCCTTCTTCTCCGCCACATACCGGCGAATGTTCTGCTCCAGAATATCCAGAGGAATGGCCCCGTTCTCCAGAATCCGGTCGTGGAATTCCCGGATGTCAAACCGCTCTCCCAGTTCTTTTTCCGCAAACGCCCGCAATTCCTTGATTTTCAACTCTCCGATTTTATAGGCCAGGGCCTGTCCCGGCCATACGATGTAGCGATCCACTTCGTTGGTGATGTCGTGCTCGGTCTTGGCGGTGTTCTCCTTCATGAAGTCGATGGCCTGCTGGCGGGTCCATTTCAGATAGTGCATCCCCGTATCCACCACCAGGCGACAGGCCCGCCACATTTCGTAGGTGAGTTGCCCGAATTTGGAGTAGGGATCCTGATATAATCCCAGGTCTTCTCCCAGACTCTCGGCATACAGCGCCCATCCTTCTACAAAGGCGGTGATGCTGCTGTGGCGGCGGAATTTGGGAAGATTTTCCAGTTCCAGCGCCAGGGCTATTTGCAGGTGATGTCCCGGCACCGCTTCGTGTGCCGCCAGAGCCTCCATTTCGTACTTCGGACGGGTGTTGAGCTTGTAGGTGTTGGCGAAGAAGTACCCCGCCCGGGAACCATCCGAAGCCGGCTCCTGATAATACCCCGTGTAAGTGGTGGGCGCTTGATAAGCGGGAATCTCCTTTACGCCATAGGGAATCCGGGGGAGCTTGCCGAACAGTTTCACCAGTTCCGGATCGATGCGCTTGCAAATGTCCCGGTAGCCCACAATGAGGTCGTGGGGATCGGTGTAGTAGAATTGGGGATCGGTGCGCAGGAAGTGCACGAACTCCTGGAAGCTTCCCTCGAATTTCACTTTGCGGATAATGGCTTCCATCTCCGCCCGGATGCGCCGAACTTCCCCCAGGCCGATTTGATGAATCTCCTCCGGCGTCAGATTGGTGGTGGTGAAAAAGCGTACCCGATTCTCGTAGTAGGCTTTCCCCTCCGGCCACATCCACGCGCCCACCTGCTCCGGAGTGCGGGGATAGTATTCCCCGGTGAAGAAATCGTAAAATTGTTGAAACGCCGGCAGCACCCGTTCCTGCAACACCTTCAGCGCCTGTTCCCGAAGCCGTTTCCGAGCTTCCCGGGGAACATCCTCCGGGAATTGGCGAAATGGGTTGTAGAACACGCTTTCGCTGGTATCCGCTTTCAACTGAGCCTGAATTTGATCCGCCACCCCTCGCAGGGGCTCCCGGGGCATGATCCAGCCTTCCTCCATTCCCCGGCGCATCAGGGCGGTGATCTGGGTGATCTGGGTGGGAACGGCGGCCAGACGCTTAAAGTAGGCTTCGTAATCGGCCACCTCCTCAAAAGGCGTGACGCTGACCAGTTGGGGCAGGTCGATCTGCGGCCCCCATAGCTGGGTAACCGGCATCAGATAATCGTGGAAGCGCTGCCGTTCTACCCGTTCCCGGTAACGCTTCTCGAACAGGTCGTAGTTCAGTTGATCCGCCGGGGAAAGCATCTCCCGGTTGATCTGCCGGATGCGCTTGAGCACTTCCCGGTCATGGGCCTGGCGGCGCTGAATGGCTTCCGGGCTGTAATCGGTCAGGCGATCGTTGTAGCGGCGATCTCCCTGAAAAGTCGCCTGCTCGGGAAATTCCCGAAGCTGATATTCCCACTCTTCCTCGAACAGTTGATACAACCGGCGGGTGGTTTCATCGGAATTGGACATATGATGCACCTCCTGTGCGTTCATCCATAAAAAAAGAGAGAACCATAACAGGGGAATTCCCCAGAACAATTTTCGCGGTGACGGCATGGCGTGCTCCTCCTTTGATTCCGGGCTTTGTGCATGGAGTTGTTCATCCTATATTGGGTGTTCTTGAATTGCCGAAAATAGCCGACCGGGAGCAGATAAGCAAACGGAAAATAAAGGCGTTGACAGGAAACCCCAACCATGCTATTCAAACTGTTTCTGTTATTCACCCTCGTGCCCATTGTGGAGTTGTATGTATTGATTGAGGTGGGCAGCAAAATCGGGGCGCTGAACACGGTGCTGATCATTCTGGTAACCGCCATCACCGGCGCCTACATGGCCCGTACGCAGGGGGTACAGGTGATCTACCAGATTCAGGAAGCCCTGAACGCCGGGCGGATTCCCGGAAGAGAACTGCTGCATGGGTTGTTCATTCTGCTGGGAGGCGCCACCTTGCTGACCCCCGGTTTTATCACCGATGTGATCGGCTTTACCATGCTGCTGCCCCTGACCCGGGAGCTATACATTCGGGTGACCCTGCGGTGGATTCGGCGCAAGCTGGAGACGGGGGAGTGGAGAGTGGA
>CAYQGB010000030.1:9942-20366 GCA_964416895.1 uncultured Calditrichaceae bacterium | reverse complement strand
GGGTGACCCTGCGGTGGATTCGGCGCAAGCTGGAGACGGGGGAGTGGAGAGTGGAAGAATAATTGTGAATTGTGAATGGTGAATTGCCAATTGTAAATGGTAAATTGTGAATGGTGAATGGCGAATGGTAAATTGTGAATTGCCAATTGTGAATGGTGAATGGTGAAATTGCCGGGTGGATGTTGGTCTCATTCCACCAGTTTGTTTTTTATGGCGTAGTGGATGATTTCGGCGTTGGATTTTAAACCGGTTTTTTCCAGAATCCTCCGGCGATAGGTGTTCACCGTGCTCAGGCTCAGGGAGAGTTCATGGGCAATTTCCTGCACGGTTTTTCCCTGACCCAGCATATGAAAGACCTGAAACTCCCGGGGGGAAAGGGCTTCGTGGGGTTCTCGTTTGCGGGAGCTGTTCACTTCCCGGGCCAGATGTTCGGCCACGGTTTCGCTGATGTAGCGCCCACCCTGATGCACCTTGCGGATGGCTTTCACCAGTTCCTCCGGAGCACTCTCTTTGGTGATGTATCCCACTGCCCCGGCCCGTAGCGCCCGCACCGCAAACTGTTCCTCCGGATAAATGCTCAGAATCAGCACCTTGAGGTTCGGGTGCCACCGCTTGATGTCCTGCAACACTTCCAGCCCTCCTTTTCCGGGCATGTTGATGTCCAGCACCAGCACATCGCAGTCATGGTCGCGAAAAAACTGTACAATCCTGTCGGAATCGCTGGCTTCCCCCACCACGGTAATATCCACTTCTTTGTCAATCAACTTCTTGAAACCTTCCCGGATGAGGGGATGATCATCGGCAATGAATACCCGAATCATGGGCCCTCCTTTTCCACCAGGAGCTGTTCTTCCGTCGGGATGAATTCCTGAGTTTGAGGGATAAATATCTCTACCCGGGTGCCTTTGCCGGGTTCTCCTGAGATATTGACCCGACCTCCCAGAAGGGCGGCCCGTTCCCGGATTCCCAGCAAACCAAAGGTGTTTTTCTTGGTCAACGCTTCCGAAGAGATCCCCTTTCCATCATCCTGGACGGAGATGGCATATCCCGGAGGCTTTACGCGAATGTTCACTCGAACCCTACGGGCCCGGGCATGGCGGGCCACGTTGGTCAGGGCTTCCTGCACGATGCGGAATACCGCGATGCGACTGTGCGGGGGCAACTCTATCCGGCTTACCTGGCTGTGAAATCGGCACCGCAGGCCGGTACGCTTCTGAAATTCTTTTACCTGCCATTTCAGGGCTTCGACCAACCCCAGGTCTTCCAGCACTTCCGGGCGCAGTTCGGTGATGATGCGCCGCACCCGGCGGATGGTCGAATCGATGAGCTGTTTCAGCGCCCGAATTTCTTCCAGAACCGATGCCGGTTGAAAGTCGGCGCGCTCCCCCTGAATCTCCTGCTCTATAAGGGAGAGATCGATTTTCATGGCCGTCAGCACCTGGCCCAATTCGTCGTGGATTTCCCGGGCGATGGCGCTGCGTTCTTCTTCCCGCACATGCTGGAGATGGTGGGTGAGCGAGCGAAGCTGTTCCTGGGTCTCCTCCATTTTCCTCATGGCCTGTTTGCGTTCGGTAATGTCGATGGTGGCCACAAACACCCGGGCGAGGTCTTCTTCGGAACCGGGAACCACGACCCAATCCAGATGGATAAAGCGCTCTTCTCCGGAAAGCGTTTTGATGCTGGCTTCCAGAGAAAGACGGGTTCTGCCTTCAATGATAGCGATGAGTTCTTCCTTGAAGGCCTGGTAGGAGGCGGGGGTAAAGATACCGGGCAGGCCGGCGATCAGTGCATCTTTGGAATCCGCCTCATGGAGTTCTATCGCTGCTCGATTGACTTCCAGGATCTTTACCCGTCGGGCGCATTCTTCCACGATTTGCGGGTGTCGCTCAAAATAGCGGCGAAAATCCTTGATCCGTCGCTTCTTAAGCCGATCCAGGTAGCGTTTGACTTCGGAAAAATCTTCTTCCCACAGGGGAATGGGAGATTCCTGAAACAGGATGTGATAGCGGCGTTCACTGCTGAGAATACTGGCATACAACCGGGCGTTCTCGATGGCCACGGCGGCCTGATTGGCTAAAATAGAAAGTAGCCGTTCATCGTCTTCGGTAAATGCATGAAGCTTTTCACTTTCCACGTTGATGGAACCGATGGTGCGGCCACCGATCTTCAACGGTACGCACAACTCCGATCGGATTTCGGGATCGGCGCAGATGTATCGGGAATCCCGGGTGACATCCCCCAGTCGAACCGGTTCCCCGTGCAAGGCTACCCATCCGGAAATCCCCTCACCCGGGGCGCTCACCATGTTTCGTACCCGCTTCAACTCTTCTTCCAGCGCCTCTCCCTTCAGGCCCATAGAACTGTGCGCCAGCAATTCCAATCGGTTCTGCTCCTCATCTAAAAGCCAGATCGATCCCCTTTTCCAGTGTAGCAAATGCTCCAGAGTTTCCACCACCTTTTCCCCGACCTTGTGAGCGTCCAGATGAAGACTGAAGGCCACGCTGGCTTCATAAAGCGCCAGAAGATTGGCCAGGTATTTTCGTTGTTGTTCCTCGGCCTGCCGCTGTTCGGTAATGTCCCGCACAAAACCGGCGACCAGCGGTCCCGTATCGGTATGCATAATGGAGATACTGACATCCAGATCGATGGCGCGCCCGTCTTTGCAACGGTGCCGGGTGTGGAAACGCGCCCCGCCTTCAGAAACCATCTCCCGGATGCGTTCGGCAATCTGGCGGTCATCCAGCATCGCTTCCAGTTGATGGATGGTCATTCCCTGCAACTCCGCTTCGGTATAACCGGTCATGCGGCAGTAGGCCGGATTGACCTCCAGAATTTTGCCGGTGGTATCGGCCAGGATGTAGCCGTCCAGGGTGGTTTTCAGAATCAACCGATTGCGCTCCATTTCCGCCTGAAGGGCCTCTTCGGCCTTTTTCCGGGCGGTAATGTCCTGAAGCACCGAAACGGTTTGAACGAAATTCCCGGCTTCGTCTCGCACTGCCACTACCGAGAGTTGTCCCCAGATGATTTCTCCATCGTTGCGGATGTAGCGCTTTTCCAGCACATAGTCCTGACGTTCACCCCTCACCAGTTCCTCAAAACAATGACGGTTGATTTCCACATCCTCCGGATGGGTAATGTCTTCAAAGGTCATCTGCTGCAATGCTTCCGGAGCATATCCTACAATCTCACAAAAGGCGGGATTCACGCGAATAAAGCGCGCCCGGGCATTGACGCTGGCGATTCCTACCGGAGAAGCCTCCACGATCAGGCGTAGTTCCTGTTCACTGCGCCGCAAGGCCTGCTGCATGGCCTCGCGTTCGGTAATATCTCGCACTATCGCCAGTACGTCGCCTTTTCCGGTGAGTACCAGGCGGGCTTCGTAAAATCGGTTGGCTCCCTTTATTTCCAGGGGATACTCGAACCGCTGAGGAATTCCCGTTTCTATGGTTTTCCGGAGGTAAGTTAATGCCTGTTGGGCGATATGCTCCGGCATCACTTCGTCGATTCGCCGTCCCAGGAAAACTTCCGGCGGAGCATACACTTCTTCTTTAGAGCGGGAAAGGTATTCCACAAATTTTCCTTCCGGGCTGAGACGGAAGATCAGGTCGGGAATGGCCGCCAGCAACGCCCGGGTGGTGGCCTCGCTTTCCCGGAGTGCGGCTTCTATTTGCTTGCGCTCGGTCAAATCCCGCACCGCGACCACCCGCAGTTTCTTCTCCCCATACTGAAAGCTTTTCGCCCGCAATTCCAGAGGAACCCGGATACCGTCTTTACGAACCCCGGTAGCCTCGTACGGCGCTTCCCGGCCCTGGCGAATATGCTCCATCACCAGGGGGCGATCCTCCTCGACGATCAACTCCAGGGCATTCCTGCCTGTCAGTTCTTCCCGGGAGTAGCCGGACAGTCGGCACAGGTTTTCGTTTACGTCCCGAATAATCCCATTCTCATGAAAGAAAATGGCCTCGAAGGTCGCTTCGGAGAAACGCTGGAAGCGCTCTTCGCTCTCCTTAAGCGCGGTCATGGTTTCCCGGATTCTGCGGGTCATCCGGTCGAAGGCCCGGCCGAGGCGGGCGATTTCGTCCTGTCCCCGAAAGATGGTGGGCACATACTGTACATTACTGGCCAGGGCTTCGGCGGCGCCGGTGAGCACCGTCAACCGGCGGGTGAGCATCCGGCCCATCAGCAGGCTGATCAGGGCTACCCCGGCCATTCCCATGACGGCCAGCCCCCAGCCGGCGGTGCGCGCCCGCTCCAGGGCTACCAGCAGAGGCCGTCGGGAATACCGAATGGCGATTTCCCCCAGCTGCTCCCGATCGCTGCCCACCGGCAGGGTACGCCAGTAGAACCATTCCCCGTCGGTAAGGGGCGGTACCGGTTGTCCGATAAGCTCCGGAGCAGTGCTGGCGACTACCCGGTTGCGCCGGGCATCCCATACCAGCACTTCTTCGATGTGGCTGTCGTCCTGTAACAGCTCAATCTGAGAGGCAAGAAAGCCGTAATCCTGGCTCAACAGCGCCTGGTAGCTCACATTTCCCAGAACCCGGAGAACGGCCTGTTCACCGGTCGCCAGTTCGGTGAATGCGGCCTGTCGAAAGCCGGCCGGCATGATGGTCAGCACCAGCGTAAAGGTGATGGCTTCCAGCAGGAAGATGGTCAGGGCGATCCGGTATTTGAGGGAGATACGGTTCCACAAATGGGGCATAGAAATATCCTCACGCTTGATGAATGCCCATACAGTTCTCCAGCTTATCGCTGAGGTGCGGGGAACAATCGGCGTTGCTCTATGAATCTCCAGTATCGCTGCACCTGTCGATACTCTTCTTCGGTGGCAATGCAAAAGGGTGAACAGGTGCCCTTTCCGAACAGTTGCTCGGCGGCGGGGCTGAGCCGCTGGTGGAGCAAAATCCGGCGAATCCTGCCCTGAAGGGGAACGGGGATTCGGGAATGGGCAACGAACAGTGCTCCGGGAATGGAATCGGTGAAGGCCAACCGGGAGAAACGCACGTTCATGCGGGCTTCAAAAAATCGCAGCGGAGCGGGCGCTACCAGCGCCGCCTGAGCGCCTCCACTGAGCAGGAGCAGCAGGGCGGATTCATGGGAAGAAAGGTGTTTCCAGTGGAATTCCTTATTCGGTAGCCGGGAAAGGAGAAATAGCTTTCCTAAAAGGGAGACGGCGGCGGGCGCCGGGGGAGCGGCAATGGTTTTCCCCGCCAGAGCTTCCACAGTTACCAGAGCGCTGTCGGGGTGGATCACCAGCACTCCCCGAAGGTAGGGGCTTCTTCTGACCAGCGGCACATATCCCGCATCGATTCCCGTCCGAACATAATCAAAGGGTTGGATGAAGGCCAGGTCATATTCCTGCCGGGAAAGGCCTTCCATAAAGCGCTCGTAGCTACTGGAAAAGTGGTATTCCACGGGAATCCCCAGGGAATCGCTCAGAGCGCGGGCCATGGGGGCGAATACCGCTTCCAGGTGGGGGTGGGTCAAAAAGGGGAATGTCGCCATTACCCAGGGAGAGGTGCCCGGGGAGGCGGTCGGCTGGGAGGGACCGGAAGCGGTCAGATAGGTGATGAATCCGATTGTCCAGACAATATGCCGATACGTGGTCAAGGCTTTTTACCTGTTTGGGAACGTTCAGTGGAGAATCCGCCGGCTTCATCCGGTTGAAGCAATCCATCGAAAGCAGGCGTTCGGAACAACATTTGAATAATCCGAGGAACCTTTGTTCGATAGAGCATTTCTGAAAACTTCCCACAAAGTACACAAGAAAACCGGGGGGCGCAACCGATAATCCTGCCGCCGATCCTTAACGTTGTCACATTTTTTGTGACATAAAAATCGCACTTCTTGCGATTTTTATGGGGAATCCCGGAATTTATATTGCTGCTGTGAAGGCTGCGGTTACGCAGGAGTCGTATTTGTGGGCGACTATGGAGGGAATCGTGCGGGTGGTGTTGGTAGACGGTTCTCCCATTGTGCGACAGAGTCTTTCACGCATGTTAAGCCGGATAGAGGGCGTGGAAGTAGTTGGGGAAGCGGCGATGGCACAGCAAGTCGCCCGGGCCATTGCTGCTTACCGGCCGGATGTGGTGGTTCTGGACATCTGGCTTCCCGATGGCTCTGCCCTGCCCTGGCTCCCCCAATGGACGAACCGGCAACCGGCTCCGATTTTCCTGGTGATGACCGGCCGGGTTTCCGAGCCGTTGAAGCGCGCCTGTCTTCAAGGGGGGGCAAAATATTTTTTCGATAAATCTTCTCAACTGGATGAGTTCCTGGAAACGATTCGGAACCTCGCAACCGGACAATAGCAGGGAAAAGCGCTCCGGTTAAAATGTGGTCAGGTAGCAACGAAGTTCCCCGGTTTCCAGCAGAAATGGGAGCAGTATCCGGGGTTCCCGGCTGTATCCCGATGGTAGCCAATATGCGAGTACTGATAGCCGATAGTTTTCAAACCATTCGCGGGCGAATTGTGAAGATGCTTTCCTACCTGGATGGGGTTCGGATGATCCTACAGGCGCGCAGTGTGGAGGAGGCCCGACAAATTTGTCGACGCCATCGGCCTCAAGTACTTATTCTGGCTTATGAATTGCCCTTTCAGGGAGCTTTACCCCTGGTGCGAGAACTGACCACTCTCACCCCGAAACCGTACATCCTTATATATGGCGATTCCAGTTATCCGGAAGTGGAAGCTCAATGTATAGAGGCAGGAGCAGACTGTTTTCTACATAAGACCACCCGGCTCGACGAAATCCCACGGGTGGTGCAGAAACTGCTGGACGCCCAGCAATCCCATGACCCCCCGGAAGATCATTCCGGGAAGAGCACCGGAGCAAACCAGGATGATGCCGGAGGATAAGCTGAATTGGCCCGAAACTGTGGAAGTGGAGTGGTGGATGCGTAGTGGTGTATCTCCGTATAGGATACTGGACGCCCTTCAAGCGAAGATTTTCGTTCTGGATGCAGAGGCCAATATCCTTTATGTGAACCGGGTAGCGGCGGATTTTTTCCGTTCGGTAGGTCTGGGAGAAGCGTTGGTCGGCCAGAACTATTTAACCCTTTGCCAGGAGGAATGGAATCAGCGTTCTCCTGATGGCCAGAGAGCTGCGGCCGGGATACTTCAGGTGCTGGCGGGAGAGCTTCCCCGATTTGAGATGGAGTATATTTGTCCGTTCCTGGAGGAGGAGCGCTGGTATCATATGGAAGTGAACCGGCTTCCGGAGACGATGCTCTCCCGGGATGAGGAAGCAGCTTCTTCAAATAATGCTGCAGTTCCCCAATTGCTGGTGGTGCATGAAGATATTACCGAGGCGAAACAGGCGCAGCAGCAACTGGCGTATCAGGCCGGATTACTGGAAGACATCTCCGATGCAGTGGTGTCCACGGATATGGAGTTTATCATCCGCTCCTGGAATCGGGCGGCGGAACGAATTTACGGCTGGAAGGCGGAAGAGGCCATCGGGCGATCGGCCCGGGAAATTAGCCCCCCTGTCTTTTTGAACACTACCCCTGAACACGTTCGGGAACAGTTTCGACAACAGGGGCACTGGAGCGGGGAGGTAATGCAGAAACGCAAAGATGGGCAAGAGGTGTACATTTTTGCCTCGGTGAGTCTGATCCGGGACGATGCCGGGCATCCGGTCGGCATTGTAGCGGTCAATCGCGACATTACCCACCTGAAGCAAACTCAGAAAGAACTGCAACTCTCGGAAGAGAAATACCGCCAGATATTTGAGCAGTCTCACGATGTCATTTACATGAGTACCCCTTCAGGGAAGTTGGTGGATATTAATCCGGCGGGAGTGGAACTGTTCGGATATGACTCCAGAGAAGAACTGCTCGGCGTGGATGTGGCCCGGGACCTGTACAAGAATCCCCGGGACCGGGAAAAGCTGACTCAACTGCTTGCCGAACACGGTAAGGTGAAGGATTTTGAGGTAGTGCTCAAGCGGAAGGATGGGCGGGAACTGACGGTGTTGAACAGCGCCTGGGCGGTTACCGATGCCGAAGGGAACATCATGGCCTACCGGGGAATTCTGCGGGACATCACCGAGCGCAAGCGGTTGGAACAGCAGTTGATGCAGGCGCAGAAAATGGAAGCCATCGGTACCCTGGCCGGGGGCATTGCCCACGATTTCAATAATATCCTGACCGGGCTGTTGGGGTATACCGAAATCTCCCTGGAGGAAACGCCTCCGGATTCTTCGGTACATGCCCATCTGCTGGCGATTCGTGCTGCTGCCTTGCGCGCCCGGGATCTGGTCAAGCAAATTCTGACCTTCAGCCGCCAGACCCCGGGAGAAAAAAAGCCCCTCCGGATGGCTCAGGTGGTACAGGAGGCGGTAAAACTGCTTCGGGGAATGTTGCCCAGCAGCATATCGATCACCCTGTCTATCGAGGCAGAATCCGCGGTAGTGGAGGCCGATCCTACCCAGATTCATCAGGTGATCATGAATCTGGCCTCCAATGCGTATTACGCCATGAAGGACACCGGAGGGGAACTGGGAATTTCCTTGAGCGAAGTGGAGGTTGACCACCGGTTTACCCAGGGGCATCTGCAGCATTTGCAATTATCCCCGGGACGGTATGTCCAGTTGACGATTTCGGATACCGGTTACGGAATGGATGAAGAGACCCTGGAACGCATTTTTGACCCTTTTTTTACTACCAAACCGGTCGGAGAGGGCACCGGGATGGGGCTGGCGGTAGTTCATGGGATTGTGCGCAGTCATCGGGGAGCTATTTCCGTGGATAGTAAGGTGGGGGAGGGGAGTCGGTTTTCCATTTACCTCCCCCTTTTGCATGTATCCGAAGAGGAAATTCCTTCCGAATCCCCGATGGCGCTTCCCGGTGGCTCGGAGCATCTGTTGCTGGTGGATGATGAGGAGATGTTGCGGGCGATGTATCAGAGGATGCTCCGGCGCCTGGGGTATCGGGTAACCCTTGCGGAGAATGGAGAGGAGGCGTTGAAGTTACTCCGGGACAACCCGGATCAGTTCGATCTGGTCATTGTGGATCAGGTGATGCCGGGGATGACCGGTCTGGATCTGGCTCAGGAGATCCGACAACTACGACCGGAAATCCCCATCCTGCTGATGACCGGATTTACCGAACCGGCGATCATGGAAAAAGCCCGTCGGTTGGCCATCCCGGAGTACCTGAACAAGCCGATCTTGATGACCGATATGGCCCGGAGTATTCGTCGGCTGCTGGATCAATTCTCAGTCCGTCCAACTCGTGGAGCACGGAAACACTCCGGGAAAGTGAAAACATAGTATTGCCCGGTGTGTCAAAATAGCCCTCCAACAACCTCCCACCACCCTACGTGCCTTCGCCGCCAGTCGGCGGGGGCACGGTTTTTTTTTTGCCGGTTGGCTCAATTCCGCCGGGCCAGAAGCGCCTTCCAGGGAGCCGGGTTTATGGTTGCTTCCAGAGAATCTTCAAAAGAATCCGGCAGAGGAGCGAAGAAATCCAGGCCGGTAAGCGCTTCCACCGAATCGATGGGCACGGCATAGTCGAAAATGTTCCCCGGTAGCTTGCGGTTTTCCATTACAAAAGCGATGGCTTTGATCTCCGGTTCCTCGTAGTCCAGAACGATTTTGTAATAGTATCGGGGCACGCAGACCTTATTTTCCCCGATGCGGGGCAGTTGTTCCTGCAACACCGGCCCGGTGACCACATACAATTCCCCCTCCCGCTTGCACCACTCCCGCACCTGCTCTTCCAATTTCTTCCAGATACCCCGGTTGAATTGGGGCGCCTGCGGACTCATGTTGCTCATGAAAAACGTTTCCGCCATGGCCTCGGGGGAGAATTTCATATCCGCTGCGGGGAGCAGGTGTCCCCGATCATAGCCGGAGCGGCGGTAGTCTTGGGGAGTGGCCGAGCCGGTAATCACCGCCGGGTCCGGGCGAAACCGATCCTTCCGCCGGGCGCTCCCCTGAAGGAAGCGGCGTTGCAGTTTGTACATCACCCAATCGGGTTGCTCGCACTCTTCGTTGTAGCTTAGCACGTAGTAGGTATGCTCCACCACCTGGTGACCGGGGGGTACGGTGGGCAGACCGGGCTGCTCCGGCAGAGGCTGCACCACTTCCGGCGGTGGCGGTGGTGGCGGCGGTGGCTGAACGCTGCTGTAGCGGTGATATTCATACACAACGAACAGTGTGCCGGCAATAAGAATCACCACCGCCAGCAGAATAAGCGCCCGGCGATTGCTCCGGCGCCCCTGAGAAGCCCGACCTCGTTTTGCCATAAGCCATCCTCCGTTTTTTCATCCGCTCGACTGAACCTGGTGACTTTCCTCCTTCCACCGCTCCTGCGGTGGAAGGAAGTAAGAGGCGCTCCGGCGTCGACCCCCGAATCACAGGGAGTGTAAACACTCTTCCTCCTTCCACCGCTCCTGCCTGCCCTCGACGGAGTCGGGGGGG
>CAYQGB010000030.1:3409-9842 GCA_964416895.1 uncultured Calditrichaceae bacterium | reverse complement strand
TAAACACTCTTCCTCCTTCCACCGCTCCTGCCTGCCCTCGACGGAGTCGGGGGGGTGGAAGGAAGTCAGAGGCGCTAATGTCCCGTGATAGTACACCTAACGAGTATATTTAGCGCCTTCGCGGTTCACCCCCCTGTACAACAGAAAGGCGACTACCAGAATCCGGCAGCCGCCTTTGGGGAAGAGCCACCGAGCGGAATCGAACCGCTAACCTGCTGATTACGAATCAGCTGCTCTACCGATTGAGCTACGGTGGCATTGGTTACGTTTTCAATCTTCATCAAAAGCGTACCAAATTTACACCGGAGGGGTGGGTAAGTCAACAGGCAAAGCAAAATCGGTACGGGCGGGAAAATAAAATGCGTTGTGCCGATTGCCCTGAGAATGTATTTTTTACTCTACTGCGCCGGAGAACGGAGGGGCAAACGAACAGAAATCGGCAAAATCAACTCATGGCAAACGTATGAAGCTGCTGGTGACCTTTCTGGATGGCCTGCTCCCCTTTTTGTATGTATTCACCACCTACCTGTATGGGCGGCACTTTTTCACTCTGGATCGCCGGGCTACCCGATGGATGACGCCCTTCCTGTGGGCCACCGCGGGAGTGCACTTTCTGGATCTATTGCTCCGGGGATTGTATTTCCGATACTTTCCCGCTTCCACTCTGTTTGAAGCGATGAGCGTGCTGGGGCTGGCCATCGTTCTGACGTATATCTACATCGAGCACCGCATTCGGGTGAAGAGCACCGGCCTGTTTATCCTCTCCACGGTGACGCTGATTCAGATATTCACCTCCCTGTTTATCCGGTTCCAGCATGAGATTCCGGAGATGTTTCACACCCCGCTGTTTGTGGTGCATACCGCAGCGGCCATGCTGGGATACTCGGCCCTGTTCGTTTCCGCGCTGTACGGGTTGATGTATCTACTGCTGTTTTACGAACTGAAAAGCGCCCGCTTTGGGGTAATTTATCGACGGTTGCCCTCGCTGGATGAACTCAGCGAGATGAACACCCGTGCAGCCATGATCGGTTTTCTGTTCCTGACCGTGGCGATTTTCGTGGGGATCAAGTGGTGGAAGCATATTGCTCCGGAGGCCGGCCACTTTGATCCCATCGTGATTGCCGCCTATGCGGTATGGTTCATCTACGGCCTGATGGTGTACGGCAAGAAGATCGGCGGCTGGACGGGGAAGTTACTGGCCTACCTCTCCCTGTGGGGGTTTGTCATGATCCTCATTTCGGTGATTGTGGTGAACCTGTTTATTGCTACCTTTCATCGCTTCGGATGATTCTGAAGCCCGGATGCGGGATTATTGGTGTTAGGCGGTTGAGGTGGCTCTCGATCAGTCGGCGTGAAACGTGATCTGTGAAACGTTCGGGGAATATTACCGGCCTATGTTGGCAAGTTCGGTGGATTTGGTCAGGAGCGGTTTTTCGACTCCAACGTGAAACGTAAAACGTGAACCGTGAGGATGTTCTTTTACGTTTCACGTTTCACTTATCTATCGCGAATCCGTTTTTGAATCTCCAAATCCCTGTCAAGGAACAACGTCAAGAAACAACACTGGAGACTCGGCCATGTCCCAATCGTTTGCCATTAGCGAAACGTTTCCGTTTGACCAGCAAATTGTATGGCAGCCCAATCCCAAATGGATGGCGGAGAGCAACTTACAGCGGTTTATGGATCGGCACGGCATCCCCGACTATGACCGTCTTTATCGCCGCTCCATCGAGGACATCGCCTGGTTCTGGGAGGCCGTGCTGGAAGATCTGGGCATCGAGTTTTATGAACCCTATGAACAAATTGTGGATTTGAGCCAGGGAATTCAATTTCCCCGGTGGTGCGTGGGAGGGAAGCTGAACATCGTACACAACTGTCTGGATAAGTGGCAGAACACCCCCACCCGGGACCGCATTGCTCTCCGATGGGAAGGGGAGGAGGGGAGTACCCGCCTCTATACCTATCGGGAGCTATACGAACAAGTGAATCGCTGCGCCAACGCCCTGCGAGAACTGGGGCTGGGGAAAGGCGACCCCATCGGGTTGTATATGCCCATGATTCCGGAACTGGCCATTGCTTTTCTGGCCATCGTGAAGATCGGCGGGGTGCTGCTACCTCTGTTCAGCGGCTATGGCCCTTCGGCCATTTCCACCCGCCTGAAGGACGCCGGGGCCAGAGCTTTGTTCACCACCGACGGCGCGTTTCGTCGGGGCAAAACCGTGCCCATGAAGGCCACCGCCGATGAGGCCCTGAAGGAGGTGCCTTCCGTGGAACATGTTATCGTGGTGAATCGGGTGGGCATCTCCGATCTTCCCTGGAAAGAAGGGCGGGATCACCGGTGGGAGGAACTGGTGCCCCGCCAGTCCCCGGAAGCGGAGACCGAGCGTACCGACGCCGAAGATACGGTGATGATCATCTACACCAGCGGTACCACCGGGCGTCCCAAAGGGGCGGTGCACACTCACTGCGGCTTTCCCATCAAATCCGCCCAGGACATGTATCACCCCATGGATGTGAAGCCGGAGGATACCATGTACTGGATGACCGACATGGGGTGGATGATGGGGCCCTGGGAGGTGTTCGGCACCCTGCTCATCGGGGCCACCATGGTGTTCTACGACGGCGCTCCGGATTATCCCGACGTGGATCGGGTATGGCAACTGGCGGCGGATCATCGGGTTACCCATCTGGGAGTATCGCCCACCCTGATTCGCTCTCTGAAAGCCCACGGCGCCGATCCCGTGCGCAAACACGACCTGTCCGGCCTGCGGGCGGTCGGCTCCACCGGCAGCCCCTGGGATCCCGAATCGTGGCTGTGGCTGTTCCACACCGTGCTGAACGGGGAGAAGCCCATCCTCAACTACTCCGGGGGCACCGAAATCAGCGGGGGAATCGTGTGCGGCAACTTTTTCAAGCCCCTGAAGCCCTGCGCCTTTTCCGGGCCGGTGGTGGGCATGGACGCCGATGTGGTGGATGAAGACGGTCGGCCGGTGCGGGGCGCAGTGGGAGAACTGATCCTCCGCAAACCCTGGATCGGGATGACCCGGGGGTTCTGGCGGGATCGGCAGCGGTATCTGGATACATACTGGAGCCGGTGGGAAAACGTCTGGGTGCACGGGGATTTTGCCGCCATCGACGAGGACGGCCTGTGGTATATCCTGGGCCGCAGCGACGATACCATCAAAGTGGCCGGCAAGCGGCTGGGGCCGGCGGAGGTGGAGGCCATTATCAACGGGCATGAGGCGGTGCTGGAGTCGGCGGCCATTGCCGTGCCCCATCCGGTGAAGGACAACGAGGTGGTGGTGTTCTGCGTGCTCCGACCGGGCTATTCCCCCACCGAAGAACTGCGCCGGGAACTGATGGAGCGGATCACCGAAGAATTGGGCAAGCCCCTGAAGCCGAAGGAAATCAAGTTTACCACCGCCCTTCCCAAAACCCGCAACGCCAAAATCATGCGCCGGGTTATTCGCGCCGCCTACCTGGGTGAGGATCCCGGGGACGTCAGCAGCCTGGAAGACCCCGCCACGGTGGAGGCCATCCGTCAGGCGCAGTAGCCGGGAAGAGCAATGCCCGGCTTTCGGCCTTGACAAACGAGTCTATTGTGTTGGCAGGAATGGCCGTGACTTCAGATAATCTTCTCATCACCGGCCCCCCGGGTGTGGGCAAAACCACCCTGATCCGGCGACTGGCTCAGGCTCTGAAAACCTACCGGCCGGTGGGCTTTTATACCGAGGAGATCCGGGAGGGAGGTGTGCGCAAGGGATTTGCCCTGGTGGATTTCTCCGGTCGCCGGAGCGTGCTGTCCCACGTCGACATCCGCAGCCCTTATCGGGTGGGGAAGTACGGCGTGGATCTCCCTGCTCTGGAAGCCTTTCTGGAAGGGATCGACTTTTCCCGATCCCCCCGCCCGCTCTGCATCATCGACGAAATCGGCAAAATGGAGTGCTTTTCCCCTCGATTTCGGCAGCTGGTAACCGGGTTGCTGGATTCGCCCAAGCCGGTGGTGGCCACAATCGCCGTGAAGGGTGGGGGATTCATCGCCGAGGTCAAACGCCGCCCGGATATCCGGCTCATCACCCTCTCCCGGGAAAATCGGGACCGGGTGCTGGAGGAACTGATCCAGTCGTTAAGGGCTATGCTCTCTCCGGCGGCTCAGTAGGCCCCGGCGGCCTCCAGGATTTCTTCCGGCCGGGGCCGTACCCGATAAGTTTTTGCCACCCGCGACCAGACCACCCTGCCGTTCCGATCAATGAGAAAGCTGGCCGACTGAAAAATATCCTCCCCGGTGAGGGGGTTCCCGCCTTTGTGTCGTAATCCCAGCACATCCATCAGCCGGCCGGTTGGCTCGCCCAGAACCGGGAAGGAGGCCTTCACCGCCCGGTGCATTTTTTGGGCGGCTTCGGCGTTCCCCGGCACCACGGAGATGATGTGGATATCCCGTTCGGCAAGCGCCGCCTGATGTTTGCGGAGCTGCACCAGCTCCATCCGGCAGAACGGTCACCAGTGGCCGCGGTTAAGCACCACGAGGGTAAAGGCATGGCGGGCAATCTCGTCGCCCAGTCGGAGGGTATCGCCGGCGGGGGAGAGGAGGGGAATTTCCCGCAGTTGGGCATCAACCACATCGCCGGTGGCAATGTTGGCGGTGGTGTTCTCGTACACCGAATAATCCAGCGTGTACCACATAAACAGGAGCAACAGCGCTCCGGCAACGATGCTGGCGGTCAGGCGGGTTCGGGTAAACTGTTTGATCGTTTGCCGGATCAGCAGTCCCAGGCCGATGATCGCGCCCAGAAAGTGCACAATGGGATACTCCTGATATATCCCCATCCGGGTGGAGAGCACAAAATAGGAGATAAGCGAAAACAGTACCAGCAGGAAATAGAGGAAAGTGTACATGGGATTCTCCCGTCAGAAGCAGAAACTCTGGAACCGGAAATTTAGAGTATCAAAGGGATTACAGGTACCCGCCGCTAAAGAGGAAGGGAAACCCGAACACCACCACCGTGGCCCAGAGCACGTACGCAATGCAGTACCGACCGACCCAGCGGTTCAGCGGCTCCGGGGAATCCATTCCGCTCAAAAAGCGACCATAATATACCCCGATTCCCACCAGGTTTCCAAGAAATAACAGATTCCAGCCCAGCACGGCCACCTGAAGGGGAGAAAGCGTACCGGCGGTAAGCTCCAGAGCATTGACGGGAAGAATGCTCAGCGCCATGAGCAGGGCCAGCATTGCCAGCGCAAAGGTCAGGTAATCCTGGCCGGAGGGAAGCGCATCCGGGGGGCGTTCCACGATGGCCAGGATGATCAGCCCGGACAGGAGCGGCAGAAGGGCGAAAAAGGCGTTCAGGCAATGCCGATCGGTGTAAGGCGTTGTGCCGTTAATGCCGCACAGGATCAGATAAATAAGCAGAATCACCAGGGCAACCGGTATGAAAGCGCGAGTCGCCAGGAGCATCAGGGGCTTCCACCGGGCATCCTGAGAAAGAACGATGTGAGCGGCTATCAGGGGCGCGGCGGCCAGCCCATAGATGATCACATATTCCTGAACAAATCCGGTTACCGGCAGACGGGTGAATGAAAACAGCCCCACCCCGAACAGTACCACCGTTCCGCCGATCAGGATGAGCAGCCCGCCGATGAGAAGGGTCTCCCCGGTGAATCTGAGAAATTCCAGCCGCTTGGGATCGGTTCCGATCTCCCGGTTCCCGTAGGCCACCCCGGTGAGGCCCCACAAAAAGATGGGCAGATGAAGGCAGGCCAACCAGGCAGCGCCGGATTGGTACGGATCGGGAAGATGCCGGATGTACAGGGGGGACATCATCAACAGGCCCATCACCGGCAAAAAGATGGGCCAATCGGGGGTGCGGCGCAGAAACAGATAAAAGATCAGGATGGGGAACACTGCCAGCCAGCCGTAGCGGAGGAAGAAATCATATTCGTTGATTGAAGGCATCCACGTCGGTATTTTGGCGAGGGAACCGGCGATGAGGGTGAGTAATCCGATGGTCAGCCATTCCCGCCAGGGAGAAGTCGCCGCCGAAGTTCCCTCCGGGCGTCGAGGCCGGGGAGTGCTGACGGCGTGATACAGGCGCTCCCGCCACATCTGCAGCACGATGGAATCCGGGTAGCTGCGATAGGCCTCTTCCAGCGCCAGCCGAAAATCCTCCGGATGCTGGCGATACAGCCGTTCCAGCGCCGGGGGATTGGCCATGTTTTCCAGGATCACTTTCTTCAAATCCGGAGCGTTGCGGTTTACCACGGCGATGTCCATTCGATGAACCCTCTGTTCGGTTTTACTGAATGAGCAAAAATCCGGCAATTGAATTTTACAACTATCTTCTAAGAGGCAGAACAGGGCGAATTTCTCTTAAGAACTTGGGAGCACTCATCATGACCTCTCTTCCCCGCCCACCGCTGGGCGCCCATACCT
>CAYQGB010000030.1:0-3309 GCA_964416895.1 uncultured Calditrichaceae bacterium | reverse complement strand
TTGGGAGCACTCATCATGACCTCTCTTCCCCGCCCACCGCTGGGCGCCCATACCTCCATCGCCGGGGGCGTGTTTAACGCCATCCGCATCGGCCGGGAAATCGGCGCCGATGTGGTGCAGATATTTTCCAAAAATCAGATGCAGTGGCAGGGGCGCTGGTACACCGAGGAGGAACTGGCGGAATACTTTCGCCTGATCGAGGAAACCGGGGTTCGCCCCATGCTGATTCACGACGCCTACCTGATCAATCTGGCCGGTCCCCGGCAGCCCACCTTGCGGAAGTCCATCGAAGCCTTTGCCGACGAGTTGCGCCGGGCGGCGGTGCTGAAGATTCCCTACCTGCTGACCCATCCGGGATCGCACCTGGGGGAAGGGGAGGCGGCGGGGATCGCCCGGGTGGCGGAAAGCCTGCGGATCGCCCGGGAGATGGCCGGAGCCCCGGAAGTGCACATCCTCCTGGAAGTGACCGCCGGGCAGGGCACCAATCTGGGCTATCGCTTTGAACATCTTCGGGACATCATTGCCCAATCGGGAATGGAAGAGATTCTGGGGGTGTGCATCGATACCTGTCACATCTTTGCCGCCGGATATGACATTCGCACCCCGGAAGCCTGGGAGGCCACCGTGGAAGAATTTGATCGGGTGATCGGGCTGGGTAAGTTGCGTGCCTTTCATCTGAACGATTCCCAGAAACCGCTGGGCAGCCGCCGGGATCGCCATGCCCGGATCGGGCAGGGAGAATTGGGACCGCAGGCGTTTGCCAACGTGGTCAACGATCCCCGGGTAAATCACCTCCCCATGGTCATCGAAATCCCCGGCGGCCCGAAAGTAGATAAAGAAGACATCGCCCTGCTCCGGAGCCTGGTGGAGAACGCATCGAACCCGGAAGAGGAGCGCCCCGCCCCTTCAAAATCCGTCTCCCGGCAATGTTGAGGTATCGCACATTTCACCGCCAAAATCCTCCTAACTTTTCTTTGGTTTTTTTAATCCGGAAATCTGGTGTCTGTGAAAGGATCCTGTGAAGGAGGGTCTCATGGTCTGTCCCAAATGCGGCGCATTCAACAATGATAACAGTTGGAGATGCCGCCACTGTTATGCCATGTTAAAAGAGGATCAGGCGGTTATGGGGCATGATAAACCCGGGATGCAGATACCCTTGCGCCAGCCTCGGCCGGCCAATTTGCAGGCCGTGCACTCATCGGTGCCGGAAAATCCTTCCTCGAGGGAGAAGGGCGCCCCGGCGCAAACCTCTCGCCTTTCTTCTTCCACAGCTTCGGCATCGCCTTCATCGGCCCCGGAACCGCAACCGGAAAAGCAGCCGCCTTCTACCGCCACCGACGGCGCCGGCATAACCACCGGCACACGAACCGGTCTGTGGATGGGTGTTGTGGCGGTCTTCCTGTTGCTGATCGGGGGAGTGGCGGCGTTCCTGTGGCTCACCCCAGATGATCATCAGGCCAGCGCCCTGTTTGCCCAGGCGGAAGAATTTTATAAGGAGGGCAACTATCATGCGGCGCTGGTGGCCTACCGTCAGTTCCTGGAGAAGTTTCCCGACAACGCCCTCGCCATCCATGCCCGCCGCAAGATGGAGGATATTCAGGAAAAGCTCCGTCAATCGGAAGAAGCCGCCATCCATAGACAGGAGCAAGTGGGCATTCTGCTGGAAAAAGCGCGCCGGGCCTACCGCAAACAGCGGTTTCTGTTTCCCCGGTACGATAACGTGATCAAGTATACCAACGAAGTGTTGTTGCTGGATCCCGCCAACGGAGAAGCGCTGGATTTGCAGGCGCGGGTGGTGGCGTATTATGAAAAGCAGGCCGAACGGGCGGCAAAGCGCCGCCAGTGGCGAAAGGCGGAGGAGTATTATCAAAATATTCTGGAAATTGTGCCCAACGATACCCGGTATCAGGAGAAGTTAGAAGAAATTCGCGCCCGGCGACGTCGGCGCTCCTGATCCGGTCTCTCCCGGGCCGGGAGATGGGAGGTTCACCACAATTATCGGCAGCATCGCAAGGTGCTGCCTTTTTTATTGCTTTGCCCGGGCAAAAACTTTTCGCCTTTGATGAACGTCATATTGGGCGTACTCTGGTTCTGCGATTTTCCGTCTTTGCGGTGTATGAAGTTCCAGATCCTGAGGCGAAAAATGCCCATAATGCTACCCTGTCGGGAAGAATGAATCCCATAAGCAAATCATGGAGGATGGAAACATGAAAGCGCTTTTTCGGATGGTGCTGGCGGTGACGGTGCTGGCGAGTCTGGCAACGATGGCCGCTCCGCCGAAAATCCAGATTGCTCTGCTGCTGGATACCAGCAACAGCATGGATGGACTGATTGAGCAGGCCAAAACCCAGTTGTGGAACATCGTCAATGAGTTTGCCCTGGCCCGGTATGAGGGGGAGATGCCGGAGCTGGAAATTGCCCTGTACGAGTACGGGAATGACGGCCTGCCGGAAGAAAACGGCTACATCCGGCAGGTGCTTCCCCTGACCACCGACCTGGATATGATCTCGGAAAAGCTGTTTGAGTTGACCACCAACGGGGGCAGTGAATACTGCGGCTGGGTCATCCGGGAGGCCGCGGAACAACTGGCCTGGAGTTCCGGGGATCGGGACTTCAAGGCCATCTTCATCGCCGGGAATGAAGAATTTGACCAGGGAAAAGTGGATTTTCGCGCTTCCTGCCGGGCGGCCATCGAAAAGGGGATTATCGTCAACACCATCTTTTGCGGGGACCATGATGAAGGGGTGGCGGGGCACTGGAAGGAAGGCGCCGACCTGGCCGATGGGGCGTACATGAATATCGACCAGAACCGGATGACGGTGGACATTCCCGCTCCCCAGGATAGCGAACTGGCCCGGCTGAACCAGGCCCTGAA
This sequence comes from uncultured Calditrichaceae bacterium, assembly GCA_964416895.1. GTDB lineage: Bacteria > Calditrichota > Calditrichia > RBG-13-44-9 > J075 > CAYQGB01. Next base: position 434 of record CAYQGB010000030.1, on the reverse strand, counting down.
TGAAACCTACCTGCCTTATGGAAAACAGGGAGAAGCGCGCAAGGAGTTGCAGTTGAAGCAGGATGCTTACGCCTCCGGGTACAGTCCCGGGGTTCTGGCCCAGCGTACCGCCACCAAAGCCAAACGGTTTTACAAGAACGCCGAATGGGATTTGATCGACGCCCTGGATGAAGAGGTCGTGGAGCTGGAAGCACTTGCTCCGGAGGAGTTGCCCGACACCATGCGCCAGATGACCCCGGAGCAGCGCAAGGCCTTTGTGGCCGCCCAGAAAGCCCGCCGGGACAGCCTTCGCCGGCGGATTGAGCAATTGAGCAGGGAACGGAAGAAATTCCTGGCCGCCAAACGCCGGGAACTGAGTGATCAGCACACCCTGGAGGCGGCCATCGTGCGCATCGTGCATGAGCAGGCGGAACGAAAAGGGTTCACGTTTGAGC
>CAYQGB010000029.1:0-23038 GCA_964416895.1 uncultured Calditrichaceae bacterium | reverse complement strand
CTAAGCTCCGGAAATTGACAAGTTATCTATTATTTTCTCAATAAATGCATAAAAGAGGTGTTAATCGATGGACGTTCCCCGTACCTGGCGATTGAAATCCCAGCGGTATCGGCTGGAAGGAAGTCGGTGTCCGAAATGTGAAGAACTGTATTTCCCTCCCCGGACGGTGTGTCCCCAATGCCGATCCCGGTCACTGGAATCCTATCGGTTTTCCGGCAGGGGCAGGGTGTACAGTTTCACCACCGTCTATCAATCCTCGCCACGATTTGCCCCCTTCGTGCCTTATGTAGCTGCGCTCATCGATCTGGAAGAAGGCCCGCGCATCACCGCCCGGCTTACCGACGTGGAGCCGGAAAAGGTCTACATTGGCATGCCCGTGGAGATGGTCATCCGCAAAATCAGTGAAGAAGGGGACCGAGGTCTGATCGCGTATGGTTATCAATTTCGACCAACATGACCCAATCAGGGTTATGCGACAGACTTCTTGCAACGGATACATCGCAGTGAGGGGGTGAGACCATGTGTGAATTGTTGGGAATGTCATTCAACCTGCCTGTAAAGCCCACTATATCTTTTAGAGGTTTTCGCCACCGGGGAGCACACAACCCCCATGGTTGGGGCATGGCATTTTACCCCGATGCTTCAGCGCAGATCTTCAAAGAGCCGGTCTGTGCTCAGAAAAGTTCCCTTGCTGAATTTTTGCAAAACTATCCAGAAGTCAAATCTAAGATATTCATCGGGCATGTGAGATACACAAGCGTGGGTTCCAAAAGTCACAAGAATACTCATCCATTTTACAGGGAGTTAAACGGAAAGGCTTATGTTTTTGCCCACAATGGTACCCTTAAAAATTATGGGCATTCAGAACAGGGAAGGTTCAAACCTATAGGAGAAACAGATTCTGAGCATGCGTTTTGCCATTTGCTCAATTGTATTGAGGAACAAGGGGTAACTATATGGAGAAACGAGGATTTTGATTGGCTTGTAGAGAAGCTAAACGAGATCAATGAGCATGGGAGTTTCAATTGTTTATTCTCTGACGGTGAGTATCTCTTTTGTTATTATGATAACAATGGACACAACGGGCTTTGCTACACTCACCGCAAATCGCCATATGGTAAGATTCGGTTAAGCGATGAGGAGTGGGAAATAGATCTTGATGCAGAGAAGAGACCGGAGCAATCGGGTTATATCATTGCTACCAGAAAATTGACAAATGAGTCATGGGAACCTTTTAAATTCGGCGAACTCATGGTATTCAAGGATGGGGAAATGATTTATTCCAACAAGTGAGATGTTTCATTCCCTACAGAAAGGCATCTAACAAACACGGAAAAAGAAATTCTTAAAACACTCAGACAAAGTCCCCACAGGCTGAGTTTAGAAAAAATTGCAGAAGCTTCAGGAAGTTCAATAAATGAAATTAAACCCGTACTTCATTCGCTTCTTTGTAAAGGATACATCCGTCAAGATAGCCGTGACAGCGTGAGGTGGGATCATAAGGATGCAACCTTTTATACAGAACCTTCAAAAAGAGAAGAAATTGACCGGGCAATAAACAAACGGTGAGGTGATTCCTCCTGACAGGCAACATATGCGTATATTCTACTCAACGGAAATGTTCTACAGGGCTTTTCCCACGGTTTTGGGATAGGCTCGCAATACTCCTTGATAAAGTCCCCCCCGTTCCATATATTCCGCCGTCATTGACAGAAGCGTGAAGGCCCATTCCCAATTTTGCGGAGACCATCTGTATGATGCGCTGGCACATGTTCTGGTTGTTGCTCCTCCTTCCCGGTTTTCTCCTTTCCCAGGATCATCTTCTGATTACCGAATTTGCCGTAACCCCCACTGCCGGGGAGTTCGTGGAGATTTACAATCCCACTTCTCAGATGATCGATCTTTCTAACTACTATCTGACCGACGCCACCTTTGCCGGAGGCAACACCTATTATTACAACATCGTCACCGGCAGCAATGCCGGAGGCGGCGGTTTCGGCGACTTCCATGCCCGCTTTCCCGACGGAGCCACCATCGCCCCCGGTGAGGTGCAGACCATCGCCATGAACGGCAGCGATTTCGTGGCTACCTATGGCGTGCAACCCACGTATGAATTGTGGAACACCACCGGCGCCATTCCCGATATGCGAGAAGCCTTCCCCGGCTCCATCAACAACCAGGGGGGGCTGACCAACAGCGGCGAGGTCATCATCCTGTATTACTGGGATGGGCAGAGCGACCTGGTGCAGGACATCGACTATGTGGTGTGGGGAGATAAAGCCGAGGCGGTGGATAAAACCGGCGTCTCCATCGACGGGCCGGATCCCGACAATACCCCCTCCACCTATTTGCCCGATACCCCCATCTCTCAGCAGATTTCCGTTTCCCCGGACGCTCCTCACTCCGGGGGAGAGTCCCGCCAGCGCCAGAGTATTGAGGAAACCGGCGAGACCCTCTCCGGCGGCAACGGTCTCGCCGGTCACGACGAAACCAGCGAAAACCTGGCCGCTTCGTTTCAAATCGACACGCCCACTCCCGGCACGGTGCCCTTCTCCTTCGGCACCGGGCCGAGTATCACCAACGTGAGCCACACCCCGGCCTCTCCCATCGCCACCGATACCGTCACCGTCACCGCCCGGGTGACCGACGACGGGCAGGTGGTAGCCGTGCGCCTGCACGTCTCCGTCAACGGCGCTCCGCCGGACAGCGCCGACATGCTCCCTGTGGGCGGCGATCAGTATCAGGGCCTCATTTTGCCCCAGCCGGAAGGCGCCACGGTGCAATATTTCATTACCGCCGAGGACGATCAGGGCAATATCACCACCAGCGCGACCTTTTCTTACGTGGTGGCGACCATCACTCCCATCGCCGACATCCAGGCCAATCCCGGTGCATTTACTACCGTCACCATCCAGGGCATTGTCACGCTGGGGGCCGGGATTACTATTACCAGCCGCACCGACGCTTACGTGCAGGATGGCTCCGGGCGGGGCATCAACCTGTTCAGCTTCGATCCCCCCAACCAGCCTCCCAACGACCTGCTGGTGCGGGGCAACGAGGTGCGCATCACCGGCACGGTGGAGGAGTTCGTGCCCACCGGGGGCACGGTGCCCGTCACCGAGATCACCAACTATACGGTGCAGTTGATTTCCACCGGGAATCCCATCCCCGAGCCGCTGGCACTGACCACCGCCCAGGCCAACAACACCGATCTGGAGGGCACTTACATCAAAGTGGTGGGGGTAATTACGGACATGTTCACCGCCGGAGAGGGGGTGAACATTGATGTGGATGACGGCACCGGCCCGGTGCTGGTGCGGGTGTGGAACACCACCGGGATCGATCTTTCCGGGTTATCGGTGGGGGATTCCCTGGAAGTGCATGCGGTGATGGATATATTTGATGATGCTGCGCAATTGGTGCCCGGCTATCCGGATGAGCTGACCTTTCCCGGCTCCCTTCCCGGAGACGGCACCGGCACCGCCACGGTGGATCCCGACTCGGTGGGAATATTGCAGACCTTGACCGATCCTTTGAACATTACCGTCACGGGTACGGCGGAGTATGTGCTGGAGCGGGTATCGGTAACGGTTCCGGAGGATTGGGAGTGGAGCGGGTTGATCACCAGTGTGCAACTGGAGGGCAGCGGCTTTTCCGGAGCCACGTTTGAGATTCGCGGTCGGGAGATTGTAGTGCGCAACGCTGCGGTCACCGATGTGGCTTCCGGCACCGTTCGCATCTCGGATTTGACCACCCCGGTGCTGGGCACCTTTTCCACCTTCACGGTTAAGACCGCCGTGGCCGGAGGCAAGCTGTTGCCCATCGCCGACAGCCCGGTGGTGAAGGTGGGCGAGGGGGTGCCCACGGGCATCATCCCCATCGCTCTGATTCAGGAACATAGCAGTGCCTTTGAGGGGAAGCAGGTCACCGTTCAGGGGGTGGTGACGCTGGGCGCTGGGATCATCACCACGGCTCGCACGGAAGCTTATTTGCAGGACAGCTCCGGGCGGGGTATCAACCTGTTCAGCTTTGATCCTCCCAACCAGCCTCCCAACAATTTGCTCATACGAGGCAATGAGGTGCGCATCACCGGCACGGTGACGGAATTCAACGGAGTCACCGAGATTACCGATTATAGCGTGCAGTTTATCGCCGCCAACCAACCGCTGCCGGAACCGCTGTTCGTGAGCACGGCCCTGGCCAACGATCTCTCCTTTGAAGGCACCTACATGAAGGTGCTGGGCGTGGTGGAGGCCATTGATAAGGATCAGGATGATAACGATCTCACCCTGACCCTCCGGGATGACCTGGGAACTGTGGCCGTGCGGGTATGGGAAGCGACCGGCATTAACCTCAGCTTTCTCCGGGTGGGGGACAGTCTGGCGGTGCTGGGGGTGATGGATGTGTTCAACAATCAATCCCAGATCGTGCCGGGGTATCGGGATGAGATCATCGTGCCCGGCCGAACCAGCCGCGCCGACGGCACCGGCCTGGTGGTCAATGCCCCCACGGTGGTGTTGCCGGACAGCACCTACGACAGCCTTTCCATCGCCCTGAGCAATTTCATCAACGAACCCATTACCACCGTGCGGGTGGATGTGCCCAAACTGTGGGGATGGAGCGGCAACCCCGTTGATGTGCGCCTCGGTGGCGAAGGGATCGACAACGTCTCGGTAAGCATCTCGCTGGATCCCATCGACAGCGTGTATCAGGTGTTCATCCGCGATGTCGCCATCACTCAGGCGGATACGGCGGTGATTACCATCCGTAACCTCACCACCCCGGCGGAGGACTCCCTGTTTTCGGTGTTCTGGATATACACCGCCGGGGCGGGCGGGCGCCTGCAATTGATGGCCGGGCCGCCGGAGGTACGGGTGGGCGTCGGCGGGCGCTATCTGATATACGATCTGCAAACCAACTCCGCCGAGTTCGGCGGTACCATCACCGTGCGGGGGGTGACCACCATCGGATGGGGACTGCTGCGGCAGGTGGTTTCTTCCGGGGATTCGGTGACCACTGGATATATCCAGGATGAATCCGGGCGAGGGATCAACCTGTTTCGGTTTGGGGTGGATCGGGAACTGGCCCGGGGGAATCTGGTGGAAGTGTCCGGGCAGGTGGTGGAGTTTAACGGCGTCACCGAGATGGAATACACCTCGCTCACCCTTCTGGCGGAAGATATGCCCCTTCCCGCACCGGTACCCCTGAGCAATGCCGAAGTAAACGATCTCCGATGGGACGGCACCCTGATTTCTACTCAGGGGGTGATTCTGGAAAAATTCTCCGCCGGTGGGGGCACCACCCTGGTGTTGGGCGACGGAAAGGGCACCACCAATGTGCGGATATGGGATACCGCCGGGCTGGATCTGTCGGAGTTCAACGTCAACGACCGGATTCTGGTGGAAGGCGTGGGCAGCCTGTTCCTCTCCAACGGGGATTCCGTGTTTCAGATCCTCACCACTTACCAGGATCAAATCCGGCTGGATCCCACCTACGCGCCTTCGCTGGCCGATGTGGATCTCCGGGTGGAGCCGCATCCCTTTGCCCCGGATCAGGGAGAGAAGATCGAGATCACCTACAACGCCGGAGTGGTCAACAATCGCATCACCATCCGCATTTTCGATCTGGGCGGGCGGCTGGTCACCACCCTGGTGAATGAAAATGCCCAACTGATTGAAAACACCATCGAATGGGATGGGCGGGATCGGCTTAACGAACTGGTGCCCCTGGGCACGTATATCTGCCATCTGGAAGTGGTGGAGCCGGTCTCCGGCAAACGCCGGGTGAAGATGGCCCCCATTGTGGTGGGCACGGTGCTGAGCCGGTGAGGAGAAGGAAAGATTAAAGATGAAAGATGGAATCGATATGAACCGTTATCTCTTATTGATTGCGTTCGCGGTGTGCGCCGGATTGGCGTTTTTCCAGCCGCTTCAGGCCGGTCTGTTCGACGACCGCTTTCCCAGCGCCCGGATAACCGGGATGGGCGGGGCCGGGGTGGCTTCCGCCAATGATGTATGGGCGGCCTATTACAATCCCGCCGGTCTCAGCCGGTTGCAGTCCATTCAACTGGCCAGCGCCTACCAGCGGCTGTTTAACCTCTCCTTTTTGAAAAACTATTTTGCCGCCGGCGCCTACCCCCTTCCGGGAAAATACGGGGCTTTGTCGTTGAGCTTTCAGTATTTCGGGGTGGAGTACGAAAACGAGCAGCTTTCCACCGAATACACCGTGGCCCTCTCCCACGGGTTCTATTTGTTGAAGGATATTCACAGCAGCCTGGCGGTGGGCTATTCGCTGAAGATATATCATCTCAACCTGGGCACTTCTGTGGAGGGCCGGGAACTGGGCAGCGCCACCACCGTGGGTATCGACGTGGGGTTGCAGGCCTCGGTGTATCGGCGCACCTATGTGGGGGTTTATTTTCTGAATTTGAACGCTCCTCAGATCGGCGCCTTCACCAAACACGATCTTCCTCAGCGAATTGTGGCCGGCATCGCATATCAACCGTACGACGGCGTGACTACCACCCTGGATGTCAACCGCTTAATCGGCGGCAACGAGACGGAATTCTGGGGTGGGGCGGAGTTCCGGGTGTTCGATGCCATTTTGCTGCGTTTGGGGGGTACCACCAATCCCAATCGGTTCTCCTTTGGTGTGGGGCTGGATGTGCGCGGCTTCAACATCGATTACGGCCTGCGGACTCATAGCGAACTGGGCGAGACCCATTCGGTGGGACTGATGTATCGGTTTTAGAGGCGGCGTTTGGAGAGCAGGCGGACCGGGTGGTCTCGGAAAATCTCCGTGAAACGTGATGCGTAAATGAAAAGGTCACGTTTTGCGGTTTACGCCTCAGGCTTAGAAACGAAAAATTCCAAAGTTTTGCCGGCTCTCCGTGAAACGTGATGCGTGATGCGTAAATGAAAGGCTCACGTTTCACGTTTCACGAGAGCACGTGAACCCGGTGATCTCAGAAAATCTCCGTGATGCGTGAATGAAAAGATCACGTTTCACGTATCACGCATCACGAGGATCCAAATGCATTTGGGGTTAACTCAAACTCGTTTATGCGTACAATGAAGCGACTTTTCCTTATCACCGCCCTCAGCGCCTATCTGCTGGGGGTTCTTCCCGTGGCGGGGCAGCCGCCCACCACGCCGTATTCGCCGGAGCATCCTCTGGATTTGAACAACGCCACCTACGAACAGATTGCCCGGTTGCCCATCCCCCGGGAACTGGCCGAACGCATCTACGACCGCATCGAATATCAGGGGCCGTTCACCAGCGTGTACCAGTTGCGAGAGGTTGAGGGAATGACGCAGGAGTTGCTGCTGCAACTGAAGCCGCTGGTGCGCATCGAGCCGTTTGAGGAAAAATCGGAGCGGGAGGAGCGGATTGAGCAGCTGTACTACCGGCTGGATCGCTGGGAAGGGGACGAGGGCACCAATCAGGCGCTGATCGACTTCTGGATCGAGCAGGCCCTGGAACCCATTCCCATCAACGAGGTGCGCTACGATCAGTTGCTGAACCTCTCCGGCGTCTCTCCGGTGGATGCCGCCGCGATCATCAACTATCGCCGACAGGTGGGACAGATCGGATCCCTGCGAGATTTGCGCAGCGCCCCTTATCTCTCCTACTTCGGCTATCGCAACGCCCGGAATTTTATCACCTTTGAGCAACCGGAAAGAAAGCGGGAATTGCACGGGCACCTGATGTTCCGCATGACCGATACTCCCTTCTTCACCGAAGAGGCCGACGTCACCGCCATCCTGGATCAAAACACTCTCAGCATCGGCACCGAAACGCCCAATCAGTATCCGGACATCTACACCCGGTTCATCGGCAGCTACGGGCCGGACATCAAGCTGGGCTTCTCCTACTGGCACGCCCTGCAGGAGCCGATTTTGAACACCGATCTGGGATTCATTCGCCTTCCCCGGGCCAAGATGTATCTGGGCCTTCTGGATAAGCCGCTGTGGGGGAAGCTGAGGTTGCGCAAGCTCTATCTGGGCAATTACAGCCTGGCCTTCGGTCAGGGCGTGGTTATGGAAAACACCGACTTCTTCGTGCCCCGGAAATCCGGTTTTGGCTTTCGCAAGCGGTTCATGGGCCTGACCGGGGATAACTCCCGCACCCGGGAGTATAAACTCACCGGCGCAGCGGCGGAATTAGCCTATGGGGATCGCGCCCATCTGTTTCTGTTCGGCTCCTTCGATAAACGGGATGCCATCCTCAACCGCACCCCGGTGATCATCGACGGCGAAGCGGTGCACCCGGTGAGTCAGTTCATCGTGCTGGATCAACGGTTTCAATTTGCTCCCGATGATTCCACCCGCGACGGCACGTTCCCCGGCAACCCGGTGCTCCCCTGGCGGGATTCGGTGCGGGAGCTGCTGTACGGTTTCCATGCCGCCTACGATGTTTTCCCCACCACTCAGTTCGGGATCACGTATTACGAAAGCGCCTACGACCGCCCCCTGCGCCCCCCTTCCACGCCCGACGAATTGGGGGAAATCGTGGCCCCGGAAAACCTGAATCAGATTGACCTTCCCGATAACGAAATCTTCAACGCCTACGGCGGCCCGGTCTCCGACGGCAAGAATCCCTTCTGGAGTGCAGCCAAATCCTTCCGGCGGGTGTACGGGATCGACTTCCAGTCGGTGTTTCAAAACATCTCCCTGCAAGGGGAATACGCCGAGCTGGACAAGGGGCGATCTGTGAGCCTGTTCGGCCTGACCGGGGAAAATCCCTGGGCGTTTGTGGGCAGCGCCTATGTGCAATTCGACAATTTCAACATCCTGGGGCTGTATCGAAACTACCATCTGGAATTTGACAACCCCTATCAGCGGTCGTTCTCCAACTATCAGCGGTACAAGCGCACCATCTTCGAGGATTTTTTCTATCTGGAATCGCCGTTCTATACTCAGTTGTTTACCAACAATCCCCAGCCCCAGGCGGAAGAAGGCTTCTATTTCAACACCCGCTATCAGTTCAGCCGCAAATTCGTGCTCACTCTGGAGTACGACAACTGGAAGCGCAAGGCCGACGATGTCACCCAGTTTCGCCTGCGGGGCACGTTGCAGTTTCGCCCCATCTTTCCCATCACGGTGAATTTGCGGCAGAAGTATCAGGGGCGGGAGGCGCAGAACAACCAGACGGTGGAATATTTTGAGAATCTGGAGTTTCGGGGCACGGTGCGGTTTCGCCTGTCCCGGTTTGATGAGTTAGGGATTCTGTATTCGACCTCCGTGGTCAAGTTTCGTCCCCGCCCGCGCTTTTTCTTCCCCACCGAACCCGGCGAGGAACTGCGGTTCCTCAATCTGGCCGGCAATGCCGCTCTTCCCGGAGAAGCCATAGGGGGCTTCTACACCCACAATTTCAATCGCTGGTTGAAGATTCGGGGATTTGCCGGCTATTACAACGGCTTTTTCTGGAACTTTGAGGACACTCAGTTCTTTGTGATGGAGAGTACCCGGGGGGCCATGCGCTACTGGGTGTCGCTGTACTCCCGGATCAGCAATCGGATCACCATGCGGCTGAAATACACCCGGGATCGGCAATTCCGGATCACATCGTTGCAGGCGCGGGGATCGGATAACCAACCCATTGGTCCGGGGCATCCCAATTTTCAGCCCGGTAAATATTACCGGGCTGATCTGGTGCAACCGGATCAGGAGTTTTATTATTTGGAACTGAATGTTAATTTTTGATTTGGTGGAGCGCCGATGGGGTGGGCTAAGCAGTTAAGAATACAGGGTAATGGGTGAGCGGTAGAGTGGTGGAGTGGTAGGATTTCTCCATCCACCGCTCCCGCGGTGGATGGAAAGAACAGGGCGCTCCTGCGGCGACAGACCTTATGATTTAGAGGAGAGTTGGAATGCGATCATTCGTTTACCTGATTTGTTGGTTCATTATCGGGAGTGCTTCGGCATTCGGTCAGAATCTCATTGCTTTTCCGGTGGGAGAATTCTGGCTCTTTCCCGATGCCCGCACGCTGGGGCTGGCCGGCGCCGGATCGGTCTCCAACAGCGGCCCCGGAGCGCTGGTGATGAATCCCGCTGCTCTGGCGCGGGGAAAGGCCGGCCTGCGCCTGTATCTCTCCACCGGCGCTCGCAGCCTGGAAGAACGCCGCTCCTTTCCCGTGTTCAACCGTTTTGACGACATTGTTCAACAGGGCATCTATGCCCTCAACGATAACTGGTTCCTCGACCTGCAAGGGGGTGTGCAGCTCAACCTGGATATTGCGGGATTCCCTTATCTGAAATCGGTGGCAGCGGGAGTGTATGAGGAAGTGAATCTGGATTACCGCTACGACGAAGAGGTGCGTAGCAACGATTTCGACCGGGAGCAGGTGGTGCTGGCCTATAACAAGATCCGGTTTGACGGAGGCCTGCGGCGATACGCTGTGGGGGTGGGGCTGCAATTCGCCGGGCGGTTGAATCTCGGGTTGCAGGCCGGGTTTCTCTCCGGCGATCTGCAGCAGGAGCGCTCCATCACGTTTGTGGGCGCCGAAGGCCAGGACGTGCGGGAAACCGGCACCCACTCTTTGCAAAACACCCCGGTGGTGCTTTCCGCCGGGGCTATCTATGAAGCCACTCCACACCTGAGCCTCGGCGCTTACGTGCGGCTGCCCTACACCGTGGAGTACCGGTTTACCGGCACCACCGTCTCTGAACCGGTGGCGGAATCCATTGAGTACCCTCTTCAGTTGACCGGTGGGCTGGAGTATCGCTCCCGGCAGGAACTTCAGGCGCGGTTGAACATCGACGTTACCTATGAGTGGTGGAGCCAAACCCAATCCGCCTTCGTCGCCGATTACCTCTCCCCGCCTTTCGAGGATGCCATTCGGGTGAAGGCCGGGATCGAACACATTTTCCACAACAAAATTCCTTTCCGGGTAGGGCTGCAATATCGCACCACTTTTCAGGATCGCCAGCGCACCCGCACGCTGATCACCGCCGGCACCGGCTTTCGGGATCACCGCTGGCAGATTGATGTGGCCGGCGGTTTCAGCAAACTCACCTACCCCTTCCCCGACCTGTTCGACGACCGCCTGTTCGGCGGCGACCGCAGCCGTAGCAACATCGACGACGTTTCTGAACGCTATTTCTTCGGGCGGGTCACGCTTCGGGTGCATGTTCGATAACCCGATGTCGAGCGCTTTTTTCTCCGAGGTCTCGATACATTCTCGAAGATTTCTCCGGAGTTCACAAGGCTGTAGGCGGTAGGCGGGCGGCTATAGGAAAAACAGATACAAAAATTTTCTCGTAACTGTTCAGGTTGTTTCCAGAGCATTGCCTGCTTTTTGCTGTTTTCCTCTCATTTTCCGCCCCGGCGAAATGGAACGCCCCTCTCCCGCCGGGAGAGGGGGTGGGGGTGAGGGGGGAATCGCGAAAAAATACTCCACCATTGCCGTTCGAGCACTTTCTCAATGAGTAACTGAATAGTAACATTTTCTCCGAGGTCTCGACGCATTCTCGGGGATTTCTCTGCGGTTAAAAAATATTCGGATAATCATTGTCTGACACAGTGTCCCACACCAGCGTTTTGTACCCCGCCGTATTCCTGGATCGGGACGGCACCCTGAATGTGGATGTGGGCTATCCCGATTCGCTGGAAAAGATCCGGTTAATCCCCGGAGCGGTGGAAGCGGTGAAGCTGTTCAATCGCCTGGGGTATAAAGTCTTCGTGGTGAGCAATCAGAGCGGCATTGCCCGGGGCTTCTTCGACGAAGCGCGGGTTCGGGAAATTCACCGGGGAATGCAGAAGATGTTTGCCCGGCAGGGCGCCCGGATCGACGCTTTCTATTTTTGCCCCCATCATCCGGACATTGGGGAGCCGCCGTACCGCCGGCAGTGCGATTGCCGCAAGCCGGAGCCGGGGATGTTCCTGCAGGCGGCGGAGGCGCACGACATCGACCTCTCCCGATCGGTGATGATCGGAGACAAGGCCGCCGATGTGGAAGCGGGAAAGCGCCTGGGGATGATCAGCGTGCTGGTGCTCACCGGTGCGGGGCCAGCGCAACTGGAACAGATTCGCAACGATCCCACGCTTCCCGATCCCGATTTTGTCGCCCGCGACGTGCTGGAAGCCGCCCGGTGGATTTCCCGGCGGGGGGAACACCATCAGTAGTGGATTCCTCCTTTTCCTCCGACTATTTTCCCCCTTCCCACCCTCACCCCGGAAAAACGTTGAAATTTCGTCTGTCAAGCCGTATTTTTGCCAGAGGACTTCGCGGTATCTTGGAAATTCTATCACGCAAGGGGACAACGCCATGACGGGCGAAGAAGTGGAAAAAGGTTTTGAGGAAATTCGGGAGCTGTTTCGAGAAACCTGGCGAGGGTTTGAGGAACTTAAGGAAAGATTCCGAGACCTTGAAGAGCGTTTTCGGGACACCGATCAACGCTTCAAGGAAACCGAGCAGCGTTTCCGGGAAACCGATCAACAGATTAAGAACACGGATCGGCGGCTGGATCGGTTGTTTCGCCGAATGGAGCGAGCAATCGAAAAGATGAGCCAGAAAGTGGATCAAACCTCCGAAAGGGTGGATAAACTTACCGGAAAGTGGGGCGCTTTTGTGGAAGGCCTGGTTATTCCGGGAGTGCTGCGGTTGTTCAAGGATCGGGGAATTGAACTGGAATATGTTTCCGCCCGGGCCAAGCGTACCCTGAACGGGCATCACATGGAAATTGATATTCTGGCTCACAACGAAGAATATGCCGTGGTGATCGAAGCCAAAAGTACCCTGACCGTGGAAGATGTTCGGGAACACCTGGAAACCCTGAAAAACTTCAAGATATTTTTTCCCCAGTTCAAGAACCACAAGGTCCTCGGAGCGGTGGCAGGAATCGTGATCGAGGAGAACGCCGATCGCTTTGCCTACAAAAACGGCCTGTTTGTTATCGGTCAAACCGGAGATACGGTCAAAATTCTCAACGATAGCAAGTTCAAACCGCGGGTGTGGTAGCACGTTTGACGAATAATTGGCGTGCAAATCTTTTCCGGAGAACAGCCTGAAAACCGATGGCCGAAATTCGACGAGTTGACATTACAGAGTTCATGAAGCTGGCCCGGCGGTATCCGATTTTCGATGTGCGTACCCCGGCGGAGTTTGAGAAGGGGCACATCCCCGGCGCCCATAACCTTCCTCTGTTTTCCAATGATGAGCGAGCGCTGATCGGCCTTACCTACCATCAACAGGGGCGGGAAGAGGCCATGCTGTTGGGGTTGGAACGGGTCGGGCCGCGAATGCGGGCGATGGTGGAAAGGGTGCGGAAAATTACCCGGGGGGGTAAAACCGTTCTGGTGCACTGCTGGCGAGGAGGAATGCGCAGCGGAAGCGTGGCCTGGTTGATCAACCTGTTCGGGTACGATGTATATGTGCTGGAAAAGGGGTATAAAGCCTACCGGCGGTTTGTGCTGGATTCTTTTGAGACTCCCCGAAACGTGGTGGTGCTTTCCGGGCGCACCGGTACCGGTAAAACGGAAATTCTGCATTACCTGCGAGAGATGGGCGAGCAGGTCATCGATCTGGAAGCGCTGGCCCATCACAAAGGCTCTTCCTTCGGCAGCCTGGGAGAGGCGCCCCAACCGTCTCAGGAGTGGTTTGAAAACCAGCTCTCGGATCAGTGGTTGCGGCTGGATCCGGAGCGGGTGGTGTGGGTGGAAGATGAAAGCCGCAAAATCGGCTCCCGCATTATTCCCGAGGGAATCTGGAAACAGATGCGCTCGGCGCCGGTCATTTTCCTGGATATGCCCGTGGAACTTCGGGCCAAACGGTTGGTGGAAAGCTACGGCGCTTTCTCTGCACAGGAATTAAAAGCCGCCATTGAGCGATTGCAGGAGCGTTTGGGAGGATTGCACACCCAACAGGCAGTCCGGTTGCTGGAACAGAGAGAACTGGAGGCGTGCTGTCGCTTGCTGCTGACTCACTATTACGACAAAACCTACCTTCATGGCCTTTCCCGGCGGGACCCTTCCCTGATTCATCGAGTAGAGACCCTCACGGTTGATCCCCGGGAAAATGCCCGCAAAGTTCGCTTGGTCTATCGCTCCCTTTCCCCGGTCGAGCAGGGAACCTCATTATGACCTTCGGGGGGATTGGGTATCCGGGCGGTGAATATTCAGTTTTTTCATGCGGTAGCGTAATCTCTGCTCGGAGATTTGCAAGCGGCGGGCCGCTTCGGACTGATTCCAGTGGCATTGTTCCAGAGCCTGACGGATCAATCGGCTTTCATACCGGGCCAGCTGTTCATCCAGAGAGAGCCGGAGTTCATACGACTCACCATTTTCCTGATATTCCCGATACTCCTCCAGAATTTCCCCCTGCAACAGATTTTCCCCCAGCACCTCCTGTTCCCGGGGGGCCAACGCGACCAGACGCTCCACAAAACTTTCCAGTTCTCGAATATTGCCCGGCCATTTCCGATGCACCATAAACTGAAGCAACTTATGGTGAAACCGCCGGGCTTTTTTGTTCTCCTTTTGGGCCGTCTGTGCCAGAAAATGGTTCGCCAACAGGGGGATGTCCTCCCGGCGTTCTTCCAGGGAAGGAACAGAAATGGGATATACCCGAAGGCGGTAAAAGAGATCATGGCGGAATTTGCCTGCCTGGAGCTTGTTTTTCAAAGGCACGTTGGTGGCGGCGATCACCCGCACATTTACCCGGATGCTCTGATCCCCTCCTACCTGACGGATCTCCCCCTCCTGCAAAAAGGTTAACAGTTTGCTCTGCGAAGCCAGAGGCAAATTGGTGATCTCGTCGATAAACAGCGTTCCTCCATCCGCCTGTTGAATCAGTCCATTATGATCCCTGTCGGCGCCGGTAAAGGCTCCCTTTTTATAGCCAAACAACTCCGATTCGATGAGTGTTGGTACCAGCGTGCCGCAATCCATAGAGACAAATGGGGCATCTTTTCGATCACTCAGGTAGTGGATGGCTTTGGCCAGCACCCCCTTTCCGGTGCCGCTTTCTCCTTCCAGCAGAACCCGTACATCGCTTTCGGCAGCCGCCTGGGCCAGTTGTAGCATCTCCAGAAAAGGGAAACTTTTACCCAGCAATCCAAAAGGGCGGAATTTTTCCAGAAGCTCCTCATTGGGCAGGGGTTGACGAAAATATCGGGCGATGCTTTCAAAATCGGTCTGCATGACGATGCGCAAATAGGGCGCCACCACTCCGGCCAGCCCCTCCAGAATTTGCCGATCCATCTCGGTAAATTCTTTATCGGTGACTTTATCCAGGAGTAAAATGGTGCCCATAATGGTGCCTTCCGTCCGCAGGGGAGCACACAGCACCGATTTCACCGGAAGCTTTCGAAACGCCTTAATCCGAAAGCGTTCATCCTGACGAATATCCGGGCTTAAAAAACTGCGATCATGGAGGGTTACCCAGCCGCTCACGTTGGTGCGCAAAAGGCGCATCGCTTCTCCGTCCGGCTCTTTGTGCTTCCGAAATATGGTTTTCACCGTGTCCCCGGTGTTTGGATTCACCATCATAATCAGGGCGTGTTTGGCCTGAAGCATGTCTTTGGCCTTTTGAACGGTCAATTCCACCAGTTTTTCGATGTTCCCCTGATGGCTCAGTATGTCGGTTAGCTCGATCAATGCTTCCAGAATTTCCGGGGACATGGAGATGCCTCCTTGCTTAATGTGCTCAGAACCCGGTAGCATTTTCGCACATTTTTTCTTCAAATTCAAGCGATTCCGCCGGTGAAAGGTTACTTTCGGTATCCCGAAAGCAGCCATTTCACCGAAACCGCTCTTCCTCATACAAATCCGGAAAATGCTTTTGAATACATTCCGGGCAGTAGCTGTGGCTGAAGGCGGCTTCGGAGTGTTCCTGAAGGTAGCGTTCTAATTGCTGCCAATAGCCCCGGTCGTCACGGATTTTTTTGCAGGAGGCGCAGATGGGAATCAGTCCCCGCAGGGTTTTGATCTTCGACAGGGCTTCCTGTAGCTCGGCAATGAGCCGTTCCCGTTCCTGTTCACTGCGCACCCGGGGAGTAATATCCCGGATGATGGCCAGCCCCTCCGCGTTGCCGCAGACCACCACCCGGGTCTCATAGTAGCGGGTTTCTTCCCCGCCCTGAAAGGTGAATTCAAAACTTTCTGTCGCCCCGGTTTTTAGTGCCCGTTGCAGGCACGCTTTCATCCGACAGCTCATCTCCGGGGGCAACACTTCCTCAAGCTTTTTTCCGGGGAGTTCTTTTTCCCGGATCAACGGGCAATGCGGCGGCAGTTTGGCGTTCAATACCGTGCCCTCTTCCCGAAAATGGATCATGGCATCGGGAATGGCGTTCAGCAGCGCCCGGTTGGTGGCCTCGCTTTTGCGCAGGGCTTCCTCGGCTCGCTGTTTCTCCTCCGCCAGGTGATGTTCATGGAGAATCTTTTGGATGACCGAAGGGATCACCTCCAGATAGCGGCTCTCCTTCACGATGTAATCGGCCACGCCCCACTTGAGCGCTTCCACGGCCACCTCTTCGCTTCCGGTGGCGGTGAGCATGATCGTCGGGGGCAGCTTGCCTTCGGCAGCCAGGCGGCGCACTACTTCCAGACCATCGCAGCGGGGCATGTGGTAATCCACCACCAGCACGTCATACTCGCCCCGGTAAAACATTTCCAGGCCGTCCTCTCCATCCCCGGCCAGTTCCACCCGGTAGCCTAACTTTTCCAGCCGCCGTTGAAACAACCGGGCCAGGGTGCGATCATCCTCCATGTACAGCACCCGAACCGGTGGGGCAAAATTGTCGTCGGGATGAGTTTCCGGTTCCATGTTCGGTATTTCGTATTTCGTATTGCGTATTGCGTCTAAACTCTAACCGTCTTCTTTAATTCGGATTCGGGATGGAGCTGAAGGCGCTTCATCTGCTGTTGCAGCCATTCCCGTACATCCACCACCAGCCCCTGCTCATCCCGGGTGCCTTCCAGCCACAACCGCCGCTCTCCCGAACAGGATGCACATTCTTCCACGGGGAACTTTTGTGAACAACGAATGCGAGGAATTTCCCCGCCACCGCTTGTTTCCCATTCCGGGAAAGGTCGTTCCAGGCGCAACCGGCAGAACGGGCAATAGAAGATCCCTGTCATGGCATCATCCCTCCACCACATCCGGTTGAGCCGGTATGGGAGTTCGCTCTGCCACCGGGGATTTCCGCGACGCCCGGGGCAAAAACACCAGAAAAGTGGAGCCTTCTCCCGGTTCGCTGTCCACCATAATCCGCCCTTTCATGCGCTCCACCATTTCCCGCACCAGCGACAGGCCGATGCCCATCCCGCCCCCCATAAATTCCTCACGGGAGGACTTGTGGTGAATGGTATCCTGGGCCTCATAGAAATCGGTGAAGATCAACTCCTGTTGTTCATAGGGAATCCCAATACCGGTATCCCGCACCTCCACAAGTGCTTTTTCTCCCCGTTCCTGTACCGTCACCGATACGGCGCCGCCATCGGGAGTGAATTTCAGAGCGTTTTGTAGCAATTCCCGAAGGATCAGTTTTAGCGCCACCCGATTGCCCTGCACCAGTACGGGGACTTCCGGCAACTGCACCTTCAACCGAATGGAACGGTGTTCGAATAGCCGATGCATTTCTGCTCGAATTGACCGCACCAGCTGGGTGAGTTCTATCCGCTCCCGGGCATCCAGCCAGGTAGCCCGATGGATGCTGCTCAGAAGGTGCATCCGGTCCACCGCATCTTTCAATTCATCGGCGGTGCGGCGGATGATGGTCAGAATTTCCCGGGTCTCGGGATCGAACTTCTGGCTCTGTCCGGTCAAAATCTCCAGATACCCCCGGATGATGGTTAACGGGGTGCGAATTTCGTGATTGGTGATGGAGAGAAACTTGTCTTTCAGGGAATTCAATTCGCATAACTGGCTGTTCAGTCGGCGGAGGGTGGTGCTTTCCTGGCGGATTTTAATGGCCTGCCAGCACTTTTTCACCACGATCTTCACGTAATCGAAGTTGATGGGCTTGAGGATGAAATCCGTCGCTCCCATCTTCATCGCTTCGATGGCCGATTCCACCGTGGCGTAGCCGCTGATTACAATCACCTCGGTCATGGGCCAGCGGGATTTAACCCGGCGCAGCAGTTGTAGCCCGTCCATTTTGGGCATTTTTACATCGGTAATCAGGATATGATAGGACCGTTCCCGGCACAGGGCCAGGGCCTGCTCACCGTCCCCGGCTACATCCGCCTGATACCCCCACCGCCGGAGCGCCCGACGAAACACATCCCGAATAAGCTTTTCATCATCCACAAATAAAATCCGTACGTCGGAAGCTTTCATGGCTGTGCTCCTCTACCCGTTAATCAGTTTGCGAATGGCGGCCATCTCCTGGTGAATCGCCTGCATATATCGCTCCAGCGCAGCATCCTCTCCCTCAAGAGACGATTGCAGCAGGTAGATGGAAGTGCCGATCACGTTCAGGCGCCGTCGAATGGTGGTGAGGAATTCTTCCCAGGCATCCGGATCGGTGGAAGGGGTGGGTGGGCAAACCGGCGTGTCTTGCGTCAACGATTGCATGGATACTCCCTCGTGTTTACGATGTCCCTATCGTTACGACCAGGAGTAGGGGCTTCTTCCCTGAATCCCCTGGCATTGATTGCCGTTGGGATTACAGGCAAATCCGGTGCCACGACTACAGGGCGTTCTATTCAGGGATTCGGGAGGGCATTGAGTGGAGGATTGTTCGACAGTTGCCGAATTTGTCGTCACATCGGTCTCTGTTTCCCCGTTTTCAGGGGAACCTGTGTCGAGCTTGTGCGCCGATTTCCGGGCGCGGTCGAAGCGGTTTTCCCGTCGCCCATTGAGGGGATTATTTACGGGCGCTCATCAACACGCTGATGGGGCGCAGAGAGTCGATGTTTTCCAGTACGATCTTGATCACTACCGAGATGGGCACCGCCAGAAACATCCCGATGATGCCCCACATCCAGCCCCAAAAGATCAGAGAAAACAGCACCACCAGAGGACTGAGGTTTACGCTATCGCCGACCACCCGGGGATCTACAAAATTCCCGATGATCACCTGAATGGCGATCACCAGAATGGCTACCCAGAATACCTGCATGGGGCTTTCAAACTGAATCATCGCCACCGCCAGGGGCAGGATGGTGGCGATAACCGACCCGATGCTGGGAATAAAATTCAACAAAAAGGTCAGGATTCCCCATACCAGGAAGAATTCCACTTTGAAGGCAAACAGCACAATGGTTACCAGCAGGGCGGTCATCAAACTGATCATGGTTTTGGCCAGAATGTATTTTTGAATTTGCCGGTTAATGTTGGTGACCATTCCGGAAATTTTTTCGGCTACCTCCGGCTCAAAGGCCACGGCGAGCTTTTTCCGCAACTGGTTTCGCCCCAGCAGGATGAACACCAGAAAGAGCAGCACCATGATGGTGTTGGACAGGAACCTGGTGATGGAGCGCAGGGTCTGGGTGATAACTTTTGCCAGGGAGAGATCGTTGAGGGTGCTCAACCACTGGAAGCCTTCGCTTTCCCCCTCTTCGGAAGAGAAAAGTCCCGGAGGGAGATTGAAGAACTGAATTTCGTTTACCGAATGCCGCAAGATGGCCTGCCGATACAATTCCACCCGGGATTCCCCCAGTAGCTGGCGCAATTGTTGGAGGAATTTTTCTCTTCCGATGATCACCTCGTCTTTCAGGCTGCGCAACTGGCGAATCACTCCCGGCGGCACACCTTCCTTTTCCAGTTCGCTCAGCGATTGCTCGGTGATCATGTAGCTCATAAACCGCTGGCGAAATTTTTCGATCCGCTTCTCATATCTGGGGAAGTTTTCGGCAAAGGACTGCACGCTCTGGTTGATGAGCAGGCCAATCAGCCCCAGAGCCACAAAGGAAAGCAACACAGCCAGCAGGATGGAAATTGCTCCCGGTACCCGCCGCCGTTCAAAAAATGTAATCAACGGATTCAATATGTAGGTTAAGAAGACCGCCAGGGCAAAGGGCAGCAAAATAGATCGCGCCTGATACAACACCACTCCCACGCCGATGGCGGTCAGTATTCCCAGCAGAGCGATGATAATCCGGTTATCCCGGAGCATTCGCTGGCGTAGATCGGCGCTCATCGTGTTTCCTCCACCTCTCCGTTAAGGTTAATGGGCTTCCAGCCAGTTTTTACCCACCCCGATATCCACCTTCAGGGGCACGGCCAGTTCCAGAGCGTTTTCCATCTCCTGTTTCACGATGTGCTTCACCGGCTCCAGTTCCTGTTCCGGCACCTCGAACACCAGTTCATCGTGCACCTGAAGGATCATTTTGGTTTGCAGCTTTTCTTGTTGCAGGCGCTGATGGATGTGGATCATGGCCAGCTTGATTAAATCCGCCGCGCTTCCCTGGATGGTGGTGTTGATGGCCACCCGCTGAGCGTTCTCCCGCACGGAGGTGTTGCGGCTGAGAATGTCCGGCACATATCGCCGCCGGTTGAGAAGGGTGGTGACATACCGGTGCTTCTGGGCAAAGGCGATGGTATTGATCATGTACTGGTTGACTTTGGGGAAGCGGATGAAGTAGTTCTGGATGATCTGCTCCGCTTCTTCCACGGGGATGCCCAGGCGCGCGGCCAGCCCGTACCGGGAGATGCCGTAGATAATTCCAAAGTTAACCTCTTTGGCTTTGCGGCGCATTTCGGGGGTGACCTCCTGGATGGGCACGTTGAACACCGCCGCGGCGGTGGTGGCGTGGATGTCTTCTCCACGTTCAAAGGCGGCGATCAGCGCGGGATCCCCGGACATGTGCGCCATGACCCGCAGCTCAATCTGGGAATAGTCGGCGGAGAGGATGAATCCGTGCTCCCGGTCGGCGGGCACAAACGCCCGGCGGATTTTGCGCCCCCGTTCATCCCGAATGGGGATGTTCTGCAAGTTGGGTTCGCTGCTGGACAGACGCCCGGTGGCGGCCACGGTCTGGTTGAAGGAGGTGTGCAGCCGCCCGGTGCGGGGGCTGATCAGTTGAGGCAGGGCATCCACATAGGTGGATTTGAGTTTGACCAGCTTGCGATATTCCAGAATTTTGTTCACCACCGGATGACCGCTGTATTTCTGCAAGGTGGCCTCGGAGGTGGAATATTGACCGGTGGGGGTGCGCTTGGGGGGACGCTTACCCAGCTCGGCGTGAATCTTCAACCGGTCGAACAGCGCCGTGCCCAACTGTTGAGGGGAATTCAAATTGACCTCTTCCCCCACCATCTCCTGCACCTCCCGCTGAATCCGGTCGATCTCCTGCCCCAGTTCCGCCGACATCTGTTTTAGAAAATCCACATCCAGGCTGACGCCGGCCTTTTCCATCTCCAGCAGCACTTCCACCAGAGGCATCTCCACGGTGTAGAACAGCTTCTCCATCTGATGTTCGGCCAATTTCTTTTCCAGCACCTCCTTCAATTGCAGGGTGATGTCGGCATCTTCGCAGGCATAGGGGGCCACTTCCTCGATGGGGATCTCGGCCATGGATTTCTGCTTTTTGCCCCGCTTTCCGATCAGCTTTTCGATGGGGATCATCTTGTAGTTCAGGTAGCGCTCGGCCAGGGCATCCAGGCTGTTCTGGCGGCTGTCGGGAGAGATAAGAAATCCGGCGATCATGGTGTCGAAGGCGATGCCCTTTAACTCCACCCCGTGCTGCCAGAGCATCAGGGCATCGAATTTGATGTTCTGCCCGCCTTTTTTGATCTCCGGATTTTCAAAGATCGGTTTCAGGGTGTGAAGCACTTCGTCAGCGGAGACTTTGCCGCTGTTTTCCGGGCAATTGAGGGGCACATACCAGGCTTCTCGTTTTTGCCAGGCCAGGGAGATGCCCAGCACGTCGGCATTGAATACGTCCAGGCCGGTGGTTTCGGTGTCGAACACCAGGAAGTCCAGCCGACGCAGTTGATCGGCCAGCGCCCGGAGCTTCTCCGGGGTATCGGCCACCTGATAATTTTGTTTGGCGGCCCGGTAGCTGGTGGGAGCCATCTCCACTTCTACCCCGGTGTATTCCTCGATTCGGGGAATCAGGCTGCGAAATTCCAGCTTTTCCAGCAACTGGACTACCGTGTGGGGATCAAACGGCCTGACCCGCAGGTCTTCCAGGCTTACGGGCAGGGATACATCGGTGTGAATGGTCACCAGTTGCCGGGATAGCTCGGCCTCTCGCCGATGCTCTGCCAGGCTCTGGCGGATGGAGGGCTTGCTCACCTGATCCAGGTGGGCATAGATGCCCTCCAGGGAGCCGAACTGATGGAGCAATTCCAGAGCGGTTTTTTGCCCGACTTTGGGCACGCCGGGAACGTTGTCGCTGGCATCTCCCATCAAAGCTAAAAAATCGGTGATCTGCTCCGGGGAAAGGCCGTATTTCTCCTTCACTGCGGCCACGTCGATGATGTCGGCAGAATCGGCGCCGGGGCGCAGGTTGTACATTTTGATGTGCGGGGAGAGCAGTTGCATGAAATCCTTATCGGCGGTGGCCAGATACACCTCGATGCCCTCCTGTTCTGCCTGCCTTGCCAGGGTGCCGATGATGTCATCCGCCTCGTAGCCGTCTAACTCAATCCAGGGCACGTTAAACGCCTGCGATACCTCCCGGATGGCCGGAAACTGGGCCTCCATATCTTCGGGCATCTTCTGGCGGGTGGCTTTGTACGCCTCGTACATTTGATGGCGGAAGGTGGGTTCTTTGGTGTCGAACACCACCGCGATGTAGTCGGGTTTTTCCCCCAACAGGATTTTCATCAGAAATACGGTAAAGCCGTAAATGCCGCTGACGTTTTCTCCCCGGGAATTGGTCAGCGGGCGTTTGATGAACACGTAATAGGAACGATAAAATACGGCGGAGCCGTCGATGAGAAACATCCGTTTGGCGCTCATAGAAACCCTCATGTTTGGGAAGTATTTCACCGCTCTCGCCGGAATGCCGGGGGTATTAGGGGCTTTCTCACAGTTTTCCCGTCATGGCAATGCGCCCGATGGCCCCGGTCGATTGGCTTACGGCATCCACGGCGAAGTTGTTTAAATATACATAAATTTTCCGGGAAGTGGGAAGAGGAAAGCGG